>JAVZLK010000081.1:0-5117 GCA_038883795.1 Bathyarchaeia archaeon | reverse complement strand
CCGCGAGAGATATGTGGAGCCGCTCTTGGAGATCGGTTTCCTCGATAAAGATGATTCAAAGAAGCCTCATAAGTTCAGGGTCGTTGGAGATCTCCTGATACCCGAGCTCGAGGAGAAGCCTCTTCTAAGCCTATTCAAGCCGAAAACGCTGGAGGGATCGGCGGATTCGGAAAATAAGCCCATTCAGGGAGGCTTGGCTGAAAATAGATCGGAAATGGCCCAGGAAGCGCTGGAGAGCCCGTAAACAGCATGATGGAATCCGAGAAGCGCTAGTTTCATTATTCAAGCATATTTTTCACGGTTGGCGGTTATCATTCATTTTCCGCTCTCCAATCTTAGTCTCCGTGAATAGAGGCCATTTCGGCCTAAAAATAGTTTATGCGGAGTTTTTCGTTGAAGCGTCAATTTTGCAAACGTTTTCGAGCTGAAATAGGCTTTTTCTGCGATTTTCGGGATTAAACTTCATCCCCCCTCCCCAGCTCGCGCGCGGGGGCGTGGAATAAGCGGAGATTGGTTTTCTGGGCTCTCTTGTTGGTAAAAATATGTGATCTCGATTGGTGTTTTATGAGGGATGCCTGATAGGTTGCTTTCGCCTAAGCGGGTTGCTGAGGAGCTTAACGTGAGTATTTGGACTGTTTATAGGATGGTAAGGAGAGGGGATTTGGTTGCTATCCGAGTTGGAAGACTTCTACGAATCCCCGAAAGCAGTTTAGAAGCTTTCATCGATCTAAATCGTTTGACAAAATGCTAGATAAAATCTATATGGTGATTGCAAGATCGGCTGAATGGAGAAATGATGAAACTTAGATCTTTAATAACTGCTTTTATTAATTTATAGGATACTGGTTTCCTTAATTATACAGGCTTAATCGTTAGGTATGACAATAAATAATATACTTTGGCCCCATATTAAATAAAATAGAGCATGAGAAAACACCGTGTACACTTTAGCCACGGGTTATGGCATCTTTTAAGGAAAAGTATAATGGAATATTGCAAATTTGGGATTATCTTTAATTCCTTTTGACCAGCCTCTTAACATTCAATAGCATTTCTAACATTTACTAAAAGTAACCATCTAGGGGAAGTTGTCTTTTTTCATCTTTTTCAGTTACTTTTTGCTTCGTTTTTGAGACCTTTTTACTTGTTCTCAATATTTCTAGCATTGATGTTAATTCATTCATGATCGCCAAATAAATGTCATCAAGCTTAGTTTTCCAGTCATCTAAACCTAGCATCTCAAGAGAAATTTCATCAATAATTCTTTGGATTTTACTTTTTTCCCTAATCCTGTCAAATAAGGGCTTAACTTCAGCCTTACCGATCGCGTTGAAAATCTCAAGCGCCTTCTTTTTGACGGCATTAGATAGAGCGTTAAAGTTTGGTACATGTACTTCAGACCACACACCATCTTTATCTATTCTAATCCAAGCGCCTCTTGTTTCAACGTGGAAACCCAATATCTGTAAAAGTGAAATGGAACTATTCAAATATAGAGTTAATAATTTTGAAATTGAGTCGTCTTTGGTTTTGATGTTTATCCTATCCGTGGTGCCTAACATCTTATTAGAGGAATAGTAAGCAATCCAGTAAACATTTGGCGATGGAATTTGCAGTTTTCTTACTAAAAGAACGTTTCCTGCTAGTTCTGAAAAGGCCTTGTGAATGTCTTTAGCCGCTTTAGCAAGGTTTTCAGTATTTACGAGGCCCACAAGGTTGCGAATACGATTTGGTATTTTTCTAGGCTCTATTATTGCATATTCTTCTTCGTTTGTGATGTCAAAGTGCTTCACGCCACTATAAGTTCTCAGAGAGGTAATTGTATCTTTTCGTGGAATATCAAAAACGTCTCCCACTCTTTTCACCTCAAATTTTATAAACTGTTCATTCTCATCTTGAATTCTAAAAATACATTCACCTCCAGCCAAATATCTGGTCGCGAAAAGTAGGCGTGCCTCTCTTTCACTTCCTCTCGCATCCTTCACATATTGTCCAGGGTTATAATAGCGCATCTCCACAATTCCCATATTTTCGATTTCCCTCAATGTAGGATTTCCCATTAACGCATCAATAAGTTCCAGAAAAAGCATTTGTCCTTTTATGGTATTAAAACCTACTAATGGTTTAAGATTACTTACATGTTTCTCTAAAAATGAGGATGTTCCATGAATTTTTATGGCTTCAAAAGTATCTGTCGAAATTTTATCAGAAGGACCTTTCACAAATCCTTTAATTTCATTACTAAGGGTATCTGGATCTATTTCATTAAGAGTTTTCTTGAGAATAACTAGAGTCATCGGTTCTGAGCTTTTCGATTTCTTGAAAACTACTAAATAATCCCTGTAAAGCGCTGCCTCGCTAAAAGCGACCTCTTTAGCACTTCTAATAACGTACTTAATCGAATAGATTTTTGAGGAGTCTTTTATAGGAAAGTATTTTCCTTTCTTAAATGCCTCACCTAAGAACATGAACCGCCTTAAACTTTCTGCACTCCCTCCTGCAAAGAACTCCTCCGGAGTCACCATAGCCAACTTTCCATTAGGCTTAATTACGTTATCAGCAGCAGCTACAAAGTAAGCCCAATAGCCAACCTTGCCTCTAACAACTTCTCCATCGAAAGCTTCATGGAAAATTTTTTCAAGCCTGCTTGTTTCCCCTACCTCACTCAATCTCTCTCTCCTAGTAAAGGGTGGGTTCATAATCACCACATCAAAACTCTCATATGGGAGCTTCTCAGGCTTAACCTCCTCCATCCATTCGACCAATTGCATTGCCGGTGGATCATCCTCTGAAGATCTCGTAGCGAATAGCATAGGTTCAAGCCCATCTCCAGCTTTAATGTTTTCAAGCTCAGCTGGTATGGTCGGGTTTTGAGCCAAAAGATTTATAGACGTCATATGATAAGCGAAATGCATGATGTCTATCCCGTAAATATCAGATAGAAGCTTTTCATGTAATTCCTTTTCACTTAAATTTGGAGGCGCTAACCTCTTCTTCGCCCTGTATGCTTCAGTTAACAATGTTCCAGAACCACATGCAGGATCTAAAATTTTTTCATCCCACTTATCGATAGCTAGCATAGCAAGAAGGGCCGCGGCCTTGGGTTTTGTGAAAAACGCTCCAAGGTTTTTTCTAGTTTCTGGGGGAATTGATTCTTGGTAAAGTCTGCCGAAGAGCTCGCTCTTAATATGTTCAGGCTTAAGCGCCTTTAAAGTAGTTATGTATCTTGAAAGGGCATACAGAGCATTTACTCCTCCAGCTCTTTTAATAATTGAAAGTAAATCTGGTCCGAAAATAGGTTCATAGTCTTTCAAGGCATCAGAAAACATTTCCCTTAACTTATCTATTAGATCTGTATCAGGCATAAGTGGATCTACCTCAGGTAATGGCTTATACTTCATGACTTTTTGAGAGAGAATGTGATAGAAGAGAAGCTGGTTTGTCACTAAGTATGCCGCTATATCCGCAATCCAGGCTTTCATTTCTTCTTCTCTGGCACCAAAGTCCCTAAGTGTGGCGCGATAAATGTCAAATCTTCCAACAATGGCCATTGCATCGTCTATATATCTAGAGACTAGGTTCCGCTTAATGATGGAGGCAATTTCGGCTACGGCTTCCCTAGCAGCATTAACTATTACATCATAGTTTACCGAAGGATATTTTGTTTCAAGGTAAACCTCATAAGCTTCCCAAAGCTTCCTTGCAAAGCTTTCTAAGTTTATTTTCTTCCAACAATCAGCAATCCATGGTAATGCCAGAATGGTTGTCGTAATCTCCAAACTTGGAGCCACAGAATCGAGAATATCAGGAGAGATTTCTCTAATGTAGCTTGGAAAAAGTATGGAAACAAATCCTTGTGCATTTAGCTTTTTAGCCTTATTCCAAGCTCTGGGGACGTCTTCTAGTAACTTAGCTTCTCTGTTAATTTTAACTTCAATTATAAACTTTTGTCCATTAATTTCAGCTAAAAGATCGGGCTCCTTACCTCCTTCTATTATTACCTCATGGATGCTTCTAATGTGATATTGCTCCAGTATCTTACTTATGGGTTTGTAAAGCGATCTTTCAGTAATTTTATAGGACAAGTTTCCTCAACACAGATATGAAGTTTATGAAGTTTATTAATCTTTATGTCGAAAATGCACATTAAGCAAAGATAACCCTATGCTGAGGACCTCGCCTCTGACCTCAATAAATTTCCAAGAAGAGAATCAGGTTCACTCCTTGATGATTCTTCCATGCCCCGAGTACTTAACATATCTATCAAGATCCGGATAATATCCCCCAAGAGGCCCAACATCCACTCCGTGGAAAACTCTTCTAATAAAATCCACAAACCTATCCGCCTTAGTAGCCTCATTAGGAGCCGCCTCAACCGCTTCTAAGTACCATCTAAAAAGATCCTCAAATTCCATGAACTCCCCTTTTACAAATACCTCTCTAGACTATAAAAATTAAGCTTTTCGATGTTAAAGTTATTTAGCTTCTTATGTGCTTGATTTCAAGCTTCGTAAAAGTTATCGGACAGTTGGAGAAGATACAGTGATAGTTACCATTAGCGAGGATCACATACCATGTTCCAGATGAGGGGATCGTAAATCGTAAGGTTCCGGAATAACCATAATCAGCTGCCGGCCAAGAGAATTTCCAAAATGAAATCACCACTTCACAGTAGCCTTTAATATTTTCGGTATATTGTGCATGAGTTCCTATTGCAACATAGGCATCATCGTCATCAGCTTCCCAGTAAACTTCAATTACATCTCCCTTTTCCGCATTAATGGCGAATCCTCTTGCTTGGCAATCTTGCTCTATAGAGAGTGAGCCAGAATATACAATTTTTTCTGTTGGGAATTTTAAAGGTTCCTCATACACATATGTCCAGTTATAAAATATGACCGACGCTTCCATCGTTTGTGTTGCTGTATATGTATATTCCCTCGTTACAGTTATGGGTCTTTCAATGAAGACCGATGTAGTATAAGTTATCACGCTTACAGATGGATAAATTCTGCTTCCGATTACTATGCCCAAAAGCATAATGCCAATTACAAGTAGTGATATAAGCAGTGCTTTGTAAATTCTCTCACCTCTATCGCTATATCTAGATTGAGACT
>JAVZLK010000080.1:0-5134 GCA_038883795.1 Bathyarchaeia archaeon | reverse complement strand
TGCGGGTTACTTGTCTCCCTCACATGGATTGGAATGGTCCTCGTTTGCAATGCTTCCTCAATTTCCGCATATACTGTGAAAAGCTTAGGTCCAAAGACTTCGTAAGATTCCGTCTCAAGAGTGTCAGGATTAACCCTACTATATTTCAGCCCTCTCCTGTAACCTTGCCTAAAAATACAGTTTAAGTCGGAATCCTTTGTGCCCGCAACAGCATCCAGCTCATCAACCATCAAAGTTATTTTATGGTCTTGAATAGCCCTAGCCACAAAAGGCGGGCTCAAGTTTCCAGTAAAATAACCATGCCTACACGCTAAAACAACCGTCTCGCCTGTTACTGTTTTGCCTCCGCCAAACTCTCCCTTAACACCCAAATAGAAGACAACTGGCAATATCTCCGTAAGCCAACTTTGCTGAATAAACAGTTGAGTAACGCTGAACTCAAATTCGCGTGGAAAATCTAGGAAAGTGCGAAGATAAACCGCGTTCAATCTCCAAAGCTGTTCCGTTGTCAAACTTTGCTTTTCGCCCTTAACCCACTTCTCAACGATCTCTACACAAGGCATGCTGAACAAAAATTCTTTTGGAGGCTTATCTTTGAAATAATATTGTTCACCTTCAACCTCAATAAGCCAATGAGGCTTCCTCTGTTCTTCATCATCTTCATATTCGATTCTTAAATTTGCAAAGCCCCTTTTTCCATCAGCAGTTCTGTAAACATATTTTCCAAAAGAAACAGGCTCATAAACAAACTTCTCAGTTATACCACCAGCCGGATGCAGAATATGAGGCGCCTCTCTGATTTTCTTAACTCTCTCTTCTGCCTCGAGTCTTTCAAGCTCTTCGCCAATGCTCACTTTAGTGCCTCCCTCACAATTTCGCGCAAACCAGAAACAGCAACCAGCCTACAGCCAAGACTTCGCCTATTCTGATAATGATAGCCAACAAGCCTAAGCCTTGACACCTTTTCTTCATCATTCGTTAAGTCGCAAACACGTTCTATAATCCGCCTTGCAGATTCGTGGCTCACACCGCGTTTGAGGCAGTAACCCAAAAATGCTAATTCAAGCTGGTTCCGTTGGCCTCTCCGCCAATATTTGACTAAGAACTTGACAGCCTTCTCCTCTTCCCTGCCTCTTAAAGGTTTATTGCACCGGGGCAAATCAAAAGTTGCCTGAACATGCCTCTTATCTTCAAAGCTCAAGATTTTCGCTATGTCAGCCTCTGAAAGGCTTAAACCCCACTTTTCAAGCAACACATGGCTGGGCAATGGCTCGAAACTTTCAAAGTTAAGCGCCTTGCTCCATTTACGTTCCACTCTATGCAACCCGAAGGGCAGTTTAACCAGGTTGCCGTATGGCTGCTCTCTTGTTACTTCACTCTGCTTAGGAAAAACCTCAACTTGTTTAGGGCTTAAACTTGCAAGCTCAAGAATGCGCAATCCAAGCCAACGAGCCACCTTAGCAGGCAGTGGGATGGCGAAGAATATCCAGATGTGGTAGCTTGGGTCTGGGAAGCGGCTTGCCTCTAGCAGAACGCTGTGCTGCCAAATTCTAGGTCTTTCAACTTCGTCTTCTTCAATTTTTCTCTCAAAGCACACCTGTAATAACCTTTGGACTGCCCCTTTAGGATCAGTTAGCTTCTCTGGGTCGAGATCAAAACAAACCCACTTAACCATGCTTCGATGGTTAAGCTGGTAAACGCCAACAGTTATATCGCCTACTAAGTGTTGTTGAACAATATTGCTAGTCAAAGGCTGTTCTATCTTCACATAGCCGCCTTTGGGCAACTGAATTGCATATGCGTCTTCTCGACTGGCAAACTTAGCTAACATAGCATCAGCAAGTTGCTGTTCAGCCATAGAGTTTCAGCCTCTGCTTTTCCTCAGTTTACGTCCCAAAATGGCGCGGTTCTTGAAGCACCAGACAAAATAATCGCCCACAGACATTTTCCCGCCGTGCGCTTGCACATCTCTCAACAAGGCTTTGAAGTCTAAGCTGTTTATGTCTTCAGAACGCTCGTATTCACCGCTTGCTCCCTGCGCCTTCTCCCATTTTATAGCCTCAATATTGTAGACTTGCTTAGCTTGTTTGACATGTTGCTTAACAGCGGCTATTCCCGCTTCTATAGCGTTGATGAACTCGAGTAGTGCTTCAAGCGCCAGCTCGTCACTAGCCATTTTCTCATCAGCTCCTACCTTGCTGCGCGTTTCTGGCTGCTTGTTCACTGTGCACGTTTGCCGACATCACGTTCAACTCTTGCAAAGTTTTCAGAATGCAGTATTGGATGAATCGGCTGCGGTTCATGCCAAGCTTAGCCCGTGTTGCCTCAATCATCTGGTTCAAGCCATTTGGTAAGTATATTGCGGTTGGTTTTCCTTTTTCCTCCATTCTACGTCACACCTCTTTATATGTCATTCACAGTAGCATAGGATAAACCTTTTATATAGGTTTTTTGTCACGATAAATCAAAAAACGTGACATATCATGGATGAAGAATTCCTCGAAAAAACAACGGAAGATCAACTTATACAAAAGATACTAGGCGTCTTAACAGAGGTCAGTGAGGCAACACCGTACCAAATTGAAAAGAGAACGGAAATGCCCCACGCCACGGTACATAAGAAAATTGATCAGGCGTTAAAGGCAAATCTGATAAGAGTCAAGAAAGAAGGCAAGTTTCGCACTGGGCTCCAGACTAGGATTTATGAGTTAACTCCTTATGGCTTGATAGTATACCTTAACAACTACTTCAAAGAATGTTTTCTTAACAAAAAGAAGCCGGAAATCACGAAAGAAATTTCAGAAAAAATAAACACGCTATTATTCAATAAGTGGAAAGCTTTCTTGCGTTATGTGCCTGAGGGCTATGCCCTAGCCCTGTTAAGCCGCATCGTTGATGCGCTTTGCCTACGAGCATACAAAAATACAGAAAAACTGTTCCTAGAAGAGTTCATTGCTTGGTTGGGTGTGCCAACCATCCGGGAACCATTGATTTGGGAAGAAGGATATTTCCCAGCAGATGAAGCCATCGCCTTCTTAAACAGCGAACCAGAGCTAAAAGAAGCCTTTGCCGGGCAAATTGACGAAGAAATCGAAGGATTAAGAGCAACATTAACTCATTGGCAAGGCATCAAAGAAAAAATCCATAAGCCCGCTAGGAAAGCTGCGAAAAAGCCAACTAAACAAGGAACCTAGCAAGTCTAAAAAGGGCTAAGTTGTTTTTTATTAAGATATTTTCCTAACTTGTCAAATATCCAAAAACACTGAAAACATAAACACATTTTTTATTATGATACATTAGGGCTTTAGAGGCGTATATTCGAATTCTCTAGTTATTTATTATTTTTCTTACGGGAAGGCGTTCATGCCAAGGCCAAGAAAATATGCGGATTTAGTTGTCAAATCTTTTAGTGTCGAACGTGAAGTGTTTATGCGCTTGAAGGCTATATTGGATGGGCAGGGGAAATCGATGAGCGAGGAAGTTAACGAGTTGTTGAAGAGGCGCCTGGCAGAGCTTGAAGGCCCACAAGCCTATCCCACTCCTACCGAAGCCAAAGCTATGTTCTGTATGAACGTAAAGGGCCTCGTCTTCTTCAAGAAGGACAAAATAAGCTTACTAACACGTCAATAATAGTCGTCTTCATTGGAAAGGCTAAAGCCAATAAAGAAGCTAACTTATTCAAATCTTCAAAACAACAATCATGGAAGCAATACGACTAACCATTCCCATACTTTTCTAGGCAATATATAGTGTTTCCTGTTAAACTGTTAGAAAATAGAAAACCCCCACCCCTCCCCCCATAGTATATATATTTATACTCTCATTGCATTTTCACTTTAGCAATTTTTCTAGTCTTTCCTGTTAGAAAACCCGCCCTCTCGCTCAAAAATCCATGATAGGGCATGTTCTGTTAATTCACGTTAACAGACAACGCCAAAAAAATAAACATTAGAAAATTTTTCAAAACTTCAAACCGCGCCTTTATACAGGAGGCTTTTTGCCTTAAATGAAAACCGATTTTGCCAGCTCTTGATTAAACGTTATTGAAGATCACATGTGTAGATAGTCTTTCTTTGATAACAAAATGAAAATAGAAGTTAGCTTATAATCAAATGTTAAAGACTGGTCAGATGAGATGATGATAGAGCAATATATTTCAGATTGGGAATATCGGGCTCATTTTGAAAGGCTGGGAGGTCTTAGGCCTCGAATTGCGAAAGATTTGCCTATCAAAGCTGGTATGCGTATACTTGATGTTGCAACTGGTGATGGATTTTTTGCGATAGAAATTGCAAAGCTTTATGGTGATGTTAAGGTTGTGGGCATTGATATTTCTCCAAGTATTGTAAGTAAGGCCAGAAGGAATATCAGGAGACAGAATCTGCAAGACATCGTAGAAGTTATGGAAATGGATGCGACAAACATGCAGTTTTCTAAAAAAGAATTCGACATGGCAGTAGATTTTACAGGCCTGGAGGATGTTTTTATGACAAGAGGGAAGATAGGTGTTCAGCAGACACTTTTTGAAGTCAACAGAGTTCTAAAGCCACTCAGCTACTTTTGTTTTGCAGAAATGCTGTCAGATAGAATGGAGACTAAAGCTCAGAAAATAGAGTTGGCTTTATTTTCTTATATTTGTAGAAGAGGCAAAGGTCTCAGTGGTAAAGAATATGAAGCAATGCTTGAAAAAGCAATGTTCAAATTGATGGAAGAAAAAGACTATTATAGTGGACTAAAGTTCACTCCACAGCAGGCAAAGCGCGAAATTAAATATACTGTCCAAAGCGTCCAAAAAACTTATGGAATTGCACCCCCATCCTTCAACGATGTCTGGAACAAATTTGGAAAAGCTGTAGAAAAAAATGGAATGGGCTGCTACTCTAAAGTCACATTAATGACCACCCAAAAAGTCCAAGATATTTCTTAGTAGAATACAATTCTGTTCATTTTTCGATGTTTCGTTCCGTTAAACGTTACTAATGGAAGAACGGAGTCTACGGAAAAATAGTGGGGAAATTGTTGTTGGTTAAGCGTTGTCGCAAAGTGTTATTGACATGTGGTCTTGCTTTCTTCGGTTTTCTTTTCTTCAGCCTTCTTCTTTCCTTTGTTGGGCAAGTGCAGTCGCCTCCATTAG
>JAVZLK010000079.1:0-5139 GCA_038883795.1 Bathyarchaeia archaeon | reverse complement strand
TTTCCATGCTTTTTCCATGCTTTTCTATGGAAAATATACATAATAAAACGTTCATGCTAAAAGGTTTACGTTTAAAATATCCAAAAACCTAAAAACTAAAAACCCAAAGATTAAGAAACATAACTATAGTAATATTCAAACCCTACTCAAAAATGAGTAACACCACAACCCGCAAACCACAAACCACAACTTTTTTTAAAGTGTGTGTGTGGGATAAACTTTTTAAATATCGTTTCGGCTCTTGGTCTCATTTCCTCGGGAAGGTTAGGATCATCTTCTAAAACGCTTTCTTTATGTTGTCTTAGTCTGATCTTAACCCAGAAATAATCTTTTTTGTGCAAAGCATATTTAAGTTCTGTTTCCATTGCTGTTAAATGTGCATCATAAATCACAGTCTTTGGTGAATCTACGATTACGCGCTTGTCAATCGTTAGCCCCATTTTTTTCAATTCATTTATCTCGACTAGCTCGTGAACCAGAAGATACTCATTGCCTAAAACATCCTCAAGAGTAGTTGTGTCTTCAAAGAATATTTCTCCTGTCATGTAATCATAAAATTCTTGGGCTGAAACTTTGACTACATAGCCGATGGATATAAGCGCTCTCTTAGTTGTTTGAATTCTATTTTCAATCTCTGATGACATAAACCCAAACCAAGACTTCTAATAGCTCTTTTTCTATTTAATTGTATTTGATCGAATAGTAGTGCATAAGTAACGTTGAAAGCACAATGAAAAGCATCCTTTTAGCAGAAGTGCGGGGGGAAGGGATTTGAACCCCGCAAATTGGGCAAGGCGAAAATTCCATTGAATGAAATTGAAAGTTTTCTCAAACTTTCTTTTAACGATGATTAATAGAAGATGATTGCCTTAAGGCTAATATGAACCATTTTGATAAAGTTTTATTTTCATCAAATTACCTCTTTTATAAGGGAAGCCTATGAAAGGACTATACGTTGTAGTATTAATTTTGCTTGTAATAGGCTCTGGATTATGTTTGTTAAATTTTGTTTCGTCTCATAAGCAAACCTTCTGGGAACCTATGGAAGTTCCCTATCAAGATCTTGAAACAAGAGAAAACACCATTGGTGAGGATCATAATAGGAATTTAGGTGGAGGGACATTTATTTACTGGAGTGTTTACATCGAGTCAGGAAAATCTGTTTCGATTTCTTGGAGCGCGGATGGTTGCTTATACGTCTTTGTTCTAACAGAGAACCAATTTCAACAGTTCAAACTTCTAGGAACGACAACATGGTATACTGCTTTTGGATATTGTAATTCCGGAACTTTAACAAAAACCATTGAAAACTCTGACACGTATTATATTGCAATTTCTAATCCTTGGGTTCTTACAACCATCAAACTTTATTCAGCACAAGCAAAACTGACATGGCAAGAAACCGTAACCAAATATCGCACCGACTACGTCCTAAAGGAGGTTGCAGACAATTCCTACCTTTATTACGGATTAACAATCCTAGGAATCGGAATAATAACCCTAGTTGCTGAGTCAACTATCAACAAGTATAAGCTAAGCAACATTAAAAAGAAAACAGAGGTTGAATCCAAACAAACCTGAGAAAACTGATAAGCTTAAGTAAACTGAACCGTATCAAGCAAAGCTAACCGGTTTATATTCTTGTTTGTTCTGTTGGTTCTATTTCTCAAACAGAAAATTAAAGTTTAAAATGATGTTCGATTTAATTCACAGATTTGATAGAATTTTTGAACAAACATACCGACTTTAAGGTCTTGGCTCTCCAAGTTGAGCGATAAGAGAAGGTAGGATTTCAGAAGAGCAAATAGAGATTTTTGTAGCCACTTTCAAAAATTTACTTGAATCCATCTTACAGCTTCCATTTTAAATTTTTTCTATAACACTTTTTCTGTTAGGAGACACTAAAAGAAAGGAAATATTTATGTGTTGATTTGATGGCACTTTTAAAGTGCTTATATGCAGATTTTGTTTTTTTATGTTTTTGGCTTTTAACGGTGTGATTGTGATTAATGTTGCTGTTAGGAATAGTAGGGTTAAGGTGAATTCTGGAATTATTATTACTTCATGTCTTGTGTGGTTGTAGGCGAAGTATAAGTAGGCGTGGGTGCTGTTTGAAACATCAAGTTGATACGCTGGCACTACTGTCCAATCAACCAACACTATGTATGAGTCGTTTAGCAAAGCCCTTGGAACTGTTATCCTGCAAAATCCGCTGGTATCGTTTTCGCCTTCCACATAAAATTGTAGGAATTCTTGTCCAGGCTGCAAATACTCGTTTGGGGAGCTAAGCCAAACAGCCAAATTAAGCTCAGACACAGTGGAGTTGCTTATCACTTCAACGTGGTATATTTCGTTGCCTAATCCAACAACTTCAAAATCGTAGAACATTCCCATTAAAGGATAATTGTCAAACTGCACTAATTCAGGAGGAGTTCCAGAACCGCTGTTTATCCTGAACTTTGAATCTCCTATTCCATCACTGCCAGTCTCATTCTGGTAAAGTCCATTATAATAATCTACTCCAGCATAGTTGCTCCAATAATTTCCACCGCTGGGATAGCCATCATCCCAAACATTAACAGAAGATGAACCATAAGGATATTCCCAATTCGGATCGAAAAATTGGTCAGAATTGTCAATACAGTTATTGTGATAAAATACATTATTGTTTGATTGGCGAACCCAGATGCCATACTGGTTATTTACAATATTGTTTTCGAAGATTGTGTTGTTGTAGGAAAACTCAAGAAAAATGGCATACAAATTGTTTGTTGCATTATTTTTAAAGATTCTATTAAGAGATGAAGATCCAAGATAAACGCCGCTTTCATTGTTTGCTATTATATTATTAGTTTGAATGCAGTTATTTTTAGAATTCAAGAAACAAATACCGCATCTATTTTTTTCTATGTCATTTTGAATAATGCAGTTGTTGTTAGAATTCTCAAGGCAAACACCATAAAACTTATTGCTTGTTAAACTGTTTCTATGGATTGTATTGTTTTGAGAGTTGAAAAGCCGTATTCCTATTTGAAAATTTTCGATGGTCATGTTTTTGACTGTCACATTTATTCTATCGGAAAGGTCTACTCCTATTCCATTTCCTGTTCCGCTAAGCTCAAAGCCCACCCCATCGATTACAATATCGTCTTTTTGAACTATAATTCCATCATTAGAACTTGTGATATTATCCGTCAAAGTGTAGGTTATGTTGTCATGCGTTATGATTGGTGCGCCTTGGGGGTCTATGCTCCCGTCAGCTCTTATATAAACGGTTCCAGTCCAAGACCTAACTGGCTGGATGTTAAACGCCAACGTTAACATACTTGTTAAAATCAAAGCCAACATCACAAAAAAAATCTTCATCTTCTTTCCTTCCCTAACAAAAAAGTTATTAGCTCGAAAAATAACTTAAATTTTACGGAAAAATCCTATACGTGCCATCTCTTAGATGAACTTCACGTTTCTTAGACCATAAAAACTTCTGTTAGTAACGTTTAACGGAATACGTTTTCCGTGTCGTTTGTTTGCTGAATTGCTGCTGTGTTTTGTAGTCTTGTTTCTTCTAGTTTCTTTTCTATGGCTTTTTTCTTTTTGCTGTTTCAAGCAGTGTTATGAATAGGTGTGCGCTGGTTTTGCGCCCTTCCCAGTTTTTGAACATTTGGATCGTAACTTCCTCGAGGTTGCTTAGGGTTTCGAAGTCTAAGCCGAGGTTTTCAGCCAAGTCCCTCAAATCCTCGTATACTCCTATTCTCTTGAGAGTATTGGTCAGGCGTATTGTTTCTTCTGCGAGCTTAATGTGCTGACGTTTTAGGGCTTCATAATTCGTAGCGTCTTGTAAGGGCTGCCCTTCCGAGCCTTCCAGCTCGGCTAATCGTTTCTTCAGGAGGTTGTCGACTTCTTCACTTATTGACTTGCCATGAGCAGCCAAAGCTGTCTTAAGTCTCGTGTAAACTTCTCGTTCTATGCTGAACGATTTGACAACCATGTCCACGTATTTTCTTGGTCTCGGCATGCGTTTTCCCATAGGAAAAATAATAACTAACTAAACTATTCTGATACCCTCCCCCTTCCGCTCCTCTATAATAATGAAATATACTTATACTCTCTCTTTTTTCGCATTTTTAATTAATTAGCAAAATATTCTAACAGAAAACCCTCGGCTTAGGTTTTTGGTTTATGGAGAATTATGTTCTGTTAATAAATGTTAACAGAAACCCGCAAACCGTAAACTAATAACAAAAATTTTGAAAAAGCTTGAAAATGGCTTATACAGCGTCTTTTTTGCTTATACTTTTTAGTTTGAATTTTTGTATGGTTTCTTCAAACCATCCTACAAATTGCAGTTCTTCATTTTTATAGTTTAGAGTTTCTGCTTCATTTGGAACTTTAATCTGGAGCTTTTCTAAAGCATGTTTAACAATTGTATCTGCCAGTCTTGTTGAGACTTTAATCTGAGCTATTAAGGAGAATGCTACAATTTTTCTTGCCAAGTTTCCTGTGTAGTCGGCTATTTCATGGTTGCCACGCATCCCAAACCTATCTAATAATATGGATATGCGTGTTAGTATGCGCCTAAGTTGTGGCGGGTCCTCCATTTGCGTTAAAAACTTGATGTGTTGGGCTCTAACGCCCAAATCTTCGCCTCTTGCTGGGGCTAAGGCTAAAATCCGCATTAAGCCTCTTCCCCCGCCATTTTGGACTGCTGGGTCGCCGATGCCCTTTAGGAAGCATAGGCTGCTTCCAGGCTGCCAGTGCCCCTCAAAATATGCGTCTGCCTGTCCATCTTCTGGAAAGGGGATATTTTCGTCAACGTTTTCTTCGCCCCAAACGCGCCCACATTTTCTACATACAACCTCGCCCTCAACAATCATTAGTGAGCCGCCGCATTCGAGGCAAATTCCAATTGCTATGCTGAGCTCTTCTAGCTGTTCATTTGAAAGTTTGCTTCGAAGAAAATCTAAGCCCACGCTTGTCTGCATTGGAACGGCTTCCCCAAAAGAGAAATGGACTCGCATTAGTGCCAAGCTGCAGCTTCTCTAAACACCTCATCTACAAGGTCGAGCTCTACAATCTTAGACCACGCAACATCCAAGACTGCTATAACATATTCGAAAATTTTATCAGATGAAGGATGTT
>JAVZLK010000078.1:0-5273 GCA_038883795.1 Bathyarchaeia archaeon | reverse complement strand
GCTAAGGCTCTAAACCGCAAATTGGAAGTCAATGAAAAGGCTTTAAAAATGGTTAGGGAAAAATATGAGGCTTATGCAAAATCTGGAAAAATTGAAAAAGTGGAGTTGACGCCGCCAAGGGTAAAAATGGCAAGGCTTCCAGAAGGCGCAGAACCATTACCAAACCCAATTGGCACGGCTCCAGGTGTTAGGATTGATGTTGAAAAAACATTTTTGGTAGCGTTGCCCGGTGTTCCATCAGAAATGGAAGCTATTTTTGAGGAATCCGTTGCGCCCCTTCTAAAAAGGGAAGCTGGAGAGGCTGTGTTTTTTGAAACAAGCATTTACGCTGACAACATTATGGAATCCTCTTTGGCTCCATTGATTGATAAGACGATGCATGACAACCCCTACGTTTATATAAAATCTCATCCAAAAGGCGCGGAGAAAAAACCACACATAGAAATCCATTTGTCAACAACGGCCAAGAATTCTAAAACTGCAAAAGATCGCATTGGAAGAGCCATAATCCAACTTTCAGAACTGATAAAAGAAAGGGGCGGAAAAGTTAAACTTAAGGAATAAAATAAAAACATATGGTTGCGATGATGAGCAGGCTAGATGCTGATAACATTTTTGTTAGATGATTGAAAATCCGGGTTCTCCAAAGCAACCATTATTGATTACGGTTTCATAAAAGCCATAAATAGCCTTAAATAACGATTCGAGAAGATGAAGCCGAAAATCGCCAAAACTTTAACAATGCTTCTCGTTCTTTCCGCATTTTCCTATTTGCTTCCATTATGCTTTTCGGAAAATTATACTCGCACTTACAATCTTTTAGATCGACCAAATGGCGCGAGACTGTATAGATTAAACGTTGTTGTCACACCAGCACTCTACGAATATTATGTTGGACAGAGCCATACGCAAGTTTCAGAAGCAGACTTTCCAAAATTTGTTACACCATACACGCTACTGCCAATTGCAGAAAAACTTTGGGAGATTTATCAAGGTGACTGTGAAAATTTTGCAAACGGCGTTTTAATGATTGTTCACCAAATACCTTACGAAGTAACGGTGTCCGCTAAATATCCAGTTGAAACAATTGTGGAAAATAAAGGCGATTGTGACTTGTTTAGTTACGTGGCAGCTTCAATAATGAAGGCTGGAGGTCTCGATGTTGTTCTTCTGTATTATGAGAATAAGGCACACATGAATGTTGGTGTTAGTCTTCCGAATTCACCTCGCTACGCAAGAACGCAAGCCTATTATGTGAGCTATAATGGCATCAAATATTATATCGCAGAATGCACCGGCGGAAATTGGAGAGATGGATGGAGAGTTGGAGAATGTCCGCCGGACTTAATTGATGAAAACCCCATAATTGTCACGCTTAAAAATTGCGAGCAGTGGTCACCGGGGCAAGTAGCTGCAAGTTACACGACATTGGCATCTTCAACATTATCTCTAACTGTTTCGTCAACTCTTGTTATGCAAGGAAGCACAATAACCCTTTCTGGACAACTTACACCAAAATTGTCAAACGAAAAAATAACCATCTACGTTAAAATGGGCGGTGCTCAATGGATTGCAGCAAATATAACAGCCACGGATTCCGCTGGTCAATTTGCATGCACCCTTAACCTTAATGAAGCAGGCACATGCATAATTCGTGCAAGCTGGTCTGGAAACAATGATTATGGTGGAACGGACAGCCCAATTATAACTGTGACCGTACTACCCGCCTACTTTATTATGCTCCTAATAATTGTTGCAGTTTTGATTTGTGTAAGCATAACCATATTTATACTGTCAAGACAAAAATATCAAGAAATAGAGGAGCCGAAACTTCCAGAAATACCAACGTGATGGGAAAAAGCTTTTACCATCGGATATTGGTTATTGAATTAAAATCATCTTATAAGTGAACTGAAATGTTTATTGTGTTTATCATTGGAACAGCTGGTTCTGGAAAGTCTCTGCTCACCGCAGCCTTTAGCGAATGGTTAAGGCTATCAAAGCAAGACGTTGCGATAGTGAATTTAGACCCGGGAGCCTTAACACTGCCATACACGCCTGACGTAGACGCCCGTGACTACATAAGCGTGGACAAAATCATGGAAGAGTACGGTTTGGGACCCAATGGCGCCCTAATAATGGCTGCAGACCTTTTAGCTGAGGAAATTGAAAATATTTCAAAGGACGTAGAAGATTTAAAATCAGACATTGTTTTGGTTGACACCCCTGGGCAGATGGAATTGTTTGCCTTTAGGGCAAGCGGACCCTACATAGCCAGCGAACTAACCAAAGAGCCAAAAGCCATAGTCTATCTTTTCGACGCTGTATTTTCGCTAAATCCGCTTAATTATGTTTCAAACTTGTTCCTTTCAGCAGCTGTTTATAATCGCTTTCTGTTACCTCAATTACATGTGCTTTCAAAATGTGACTTGCTTTCAAAGGAGGACGTTGATAAAATCGTAGACTGGTCGGCAAATCCGAAAGCATTGGAAGCAGCCATTGAACAAAAGCTTGAAGGTACAAAGTGCCTCTTAAGCAGAAACATGTCGAAAGCTATTTACCAGCTTGGCTTAAAGTTCCTTCTAATCCCGGTTTCAGCGAAAACAAACGAAGGAATGGTCAACTTCAACATGGCTTTAGAACGCATACTAGCAGGAGGAGACAAGTACACATATTAACAATCGTCAAAGAGAGTCCATGCTGCAGCTGCTGCTCCATATTCTGCCAATTCTAAAGTGTTCGCGCCAGCAACTATAATAACATCGTTTTCCTCTGGATGTAAAAGCGCAATTAGCTCTTCGGCAATTTTTGGATAATCCTTTGAAAGATCATCGCAAACTGACGGGATAATTAATCGCCCATCCTTGAAGATTATTGTGGTGGCGCCTTTAGCGCCCACCCTAACCGCAGCATCCCGCTGTTCTATACCTGATTTAACTTTGTCTCCGCAATTTTTGGCTAATATGGCGGAGTTGAATGGCGTTGGCATAAGCTTCGCTTCCTCTAATTTAGCTTGTTTTCCCAAGGTTTTCTTGTATTCATCAAAAAGTTTTAGTCCTTTAACGGTTAGTTGGCAACCTGCCCTAGATGTCGAGATAAGTCCAGCTTTCTTTAACCGGTTAATGATGGTGCGCGCAACTCCCTCTCCAATTCTTAACTCTTCGGCAAGTTTCCCTCGTCCCACCGGTTTTTCAGAAACAGCCTCTATTGCACGTAAAACATGTAAAACAGAAAATGTAGGGGCTGGTCCTATCACTTTTTCGCTAGCAATCTTCTCTAAAATATTTTTAATTTTGCTAGGCATTTTCTCCACAACAGACTGAAATTTGATTTAAGTATAAAATCATTTAATGCTGAATCGAATAAAAGTAAAGTAAACAGTTAATTTTTCATTGTTTTCTGACGTAGTATTCTCTTACTATACCAGCTGTTAATGCGACAAGCCCCACTGCTAAAAGGTATAACATTGGATAGATAAACATCGACAGCATAGATTCATATGTTAATGTCGGCGGAATTTGCGGGGTGAAAAATACCACAACCCACATTATTATGAAAGTTGAGATGCAACCCAACCCTAAGCCCACGGAAAGCCCGTGTATAAAGCTGCTTCTATCTTGATTATTCGCGTTTAACTTGCTCCGCTCTTTTTGTTTAATTTCTTCATACTCTGGTGTTTGCTCTTCCTCAACGAACTCTTGCTGCGTTTGTTCGAGTTCCTGCTGATCTGAACTTTCGCTAAATTGGGCTTCCTCACGTATTGTTTCCTCGTTTCCCATGCTAATCGCCTCTTTTGAGATTTGGATGCGTGAATTAATAAAATTATTCAATTTTGGATTCGTATTTTGAATAAGAATTCCAAATTAGGTTTACCTTTGCAACAATTTAGGAGCGAGCTTTTCTATGGCGTCCTTAAGCCTATTCCATTCCTCCATGTTCCTCACATTAAACTTGTGCTTTCTTTTCCAAGCATCATTCCTCTTTTGCCAAAGATACAATCCAATAGAGCGTCTTCCAAAAGATTCAAAGATTACTATGGCTTCCCACCATTTTTCACTCTTAAAAATTGTGATATAGTCAATAACTTTGTAAAATTCGGAAACAGGTAACTTTTCGCTGGATTCTGTCATATATCTACTCCTTTTGTTCTCTAGTTTCGGGATAGCTGCAATTTAAGCGTTTTAAACAAGAAAATGTAAGCGTAAAATTGACTATGAATTAGCAAATTGGAATTTTGCCTCGGGCTAGCTCCATGCAGAACTTGTCAATGTTCTCAAGCTCGTATTCCAGCACAGCCTCTATCTTGCTTTTAACTTTGTCAAGTGAACTGTTCTCTGCCATAACAACTTGGGCTGCGGCAATTGCTGGCTGATCTATTGGGCGTCCAATTTCGCTTAAGAGCCATATGTATACTTCCTCAAGCTCTGGGACCTGCTCGTAGACATGTTGCGCCACTCTGAATGTGAGAACGTTATATATTTTTCCAACGTGGCTTACTGGGTTTTTACCGGCAGCAGCTTCTGAACAGAAGGGTCTGTTTAAGGATATTAAGCCGTTTACGCGGTTTCCTCTGCCCACTTGCCCAGAGTCTCCGCTGTCCGCGCTTGTTCCTAAGACGGTTAGGTATACGCCATCTATTCCTCTGCCGCGTACATCTAATGTGTTGAGTTGAACGCTTATCTTTTCAAAATCTGTGTTTGCTCTAACGAATTTGTTGACTTCCTCAAGGATTTTCGCCTTTTTCTCAAAGTAATCTTCTTCGCTGCTTATGAAGCGGTCTACAAAGGCCATTGATATCGTTAAGTTTAGGTTATTGTTGTTCCGGGAACCCATAACTTTTATGTCTTCGCCAGACTCTGGATGGCGTTGCTTAAACTCTTTTGAGTTCAGGAATTGCTCTGTTTTCAGTACTATCTTCTCCGTTCTTGTCATTGGCGCATAACCAACAGCGGCGGATGTGTCGTTAGCTCCTAAAACTTTTCCTTTCCGCTTAAAAATGTCTACAAGCCCCGCTGAACCCGGTTTAAGTTCCACTTGATATTTTACGTGCTTGTCCGGATCCACAAAGCGCATGTTTTTCTTGAACCATTCTTTAGCAACGTTTATAGCTATTTCCTCAACGTCTATTTTTATGCCGTCAAATTCTGTGGTTGCTCTGTCACCGAAAACGAAGAGCATAGGCTGCTTGACAGTGCCTCCTCCAAATCTAAGTTCAGACTGTCCAGCTACCAGAAGGGATTTATCTACATTGTGGTGGAGTATTGTGCCAGTTT
>JAVZLK010000077.1:0-5431 GCA_038883795.1 Bathyarchaeia archaeon | reverse complement strand
GATACCCATCCAAGGCTTACCGGTGTTGTCAGCCATAAGCCACCCTCCCTCCATACATAAAGGCTTTTTACGGTTTCAGCCAGTTCATCCTGGCTTACTCCCAAACATGCATAGGCAACCGCGAAAGTGCCATCAACGCCCACA
The DNA here is from genome assembly GCA_038883795.1 of Bathyarchaeia archaeon. Classification (GTDB taxonomy): domain Archaea; phylum Thermoproteota; class Bathyarchaeia; order Bathyarchaeales; family Bathycorpusculaceae; genus JASEJA01. The sequence continues at coordinate 5,287 of JAVZLK010000077.1, read as the reverse complement.
AACATTCTGTTTCACAGCTCCTTCAAGCTTGCTTAGTTTATGGAGCACGCCGCGGAGCTCTTGGCACATTCTTTGGGGACCAAGTCCCCAGCTACGCTCCACCATCGGGCTTGGCAAAACATTCCTTATCATCCTCGCAACATCCTCGATGGGAATCATTGGCTTGGCGCTTTTAACAAACAAGCCCTCAGCCCCAGAGCCAGCTTTACCGCCGCCGCTGTCACCACCAGCCTCACTCTCCTTCAAAGTTTTAGCCGTTGGAACAGGCGCCATGTAGGCTGGATGCAAGCTAAGCCAGTCCCTAATTTTCCGCTCATCCCACATCTTCTCCTTCGCAAAGAATATGCTCTGAACAAGGCTGGTGTCCGGCTGCGCTTTGGGACGCCCCATGATGGCTAAAACGCCATTCTCACGGTCAAGCCAAACAGTGGCGAAATGCTCTGGCATGAAAGCCTCCACGTCCTGGTAAAATCCGAGAATGTACTCGCCTGAAGCTATTGGACTGAAGCACTGCTCCTGAAGCCTCTCCAAGATTTGGATGTTCGCCTCTGGAACACCTGGAACAGCCACAAGGCTTAGTTCGGCGTTGTGCAAGCCTTTGGGGATTTTGCCATCAACAAAATCCAGACGCTCGTAGTCGGCGCCTATGCTCACGTGGCGGATTAGCCCCTTACGAATTTTTTCGGCGATTTCGTCATCGTAGATTTCAGCCTCATACCAGAGGTTCTGCCCATCCCAGTGGGCGTCCACCACCTTGCCAACAGCATTCGCGGCAGCCACATGCTCCACATAAACAGGCGCGGAAACAAGCCGACTGGCAAAGGCTTCAAGCTCATCAGGCAAGTAAACATTCAAGTTTCGGCTCATGCCAGCTGTTAGGGCTATGCCACGGATGCGCAGCGGCTTATCAACAACCTTCTCAAGCACTTTGAAGGGCAAAACAGCAAAGAAATGCTCTTTACGCCTAGAATGCCTCTCAAACCATTCTTTGGCCTTCTCCAAAGTCCATCCCTTAGAAACATCAAAAAGAAAACTAACAACCTCAGTGGAGCCTTTACCGCCCTTAGGCTTACCAATGATGGCCTTAATCCCATCAGCCTCAGAAAGCACAATTGTGCGGAGACTTTCAGGCTCAAAATCGTCCAAATTTCGGTGGCCACTACGAATATAGTTGGCGGTTACTTCCCAAGGCACCCCAGACACCAGCCCCTAAACACGCACTTTTCAGCAGAAGAAGAATACGCGGAGGAAAATGAAAAGCCGAATTGTACCACACAAGGGCCAATCTATTGGCCCAAGCAAGGCCCAACCCGTTGGCCAAAACACAAAAATTGAGTCGTACTGTTGTAGTATTTAGTAACCTATTTAAATTTAGACGTTTTAAGGTTAAAATGCACGGAGTTTGTGCTAAAATGTTCACAGGACTTTGCATTCAAAACTTTCTGAGTCTCAAAAATGTTGACATAGAGCTTGGGAAAGTAAATGTTCTTATAGGACCAAATGCCAGTGGCAAAAGCAATATAGCAAGAGCCCTTCAATTAATAGCAAGACACGCGAGAGAAGGAGTACCAGCACTAGATGGTTATAAAAGCCTAAAAGATCTATCCTTCAATTTCAGTCCAACGATCGATATATGGATAGCTCTGGAAATGCTGATCGAAAGAACAAACTACGGTTATACGCTTCAGTTAACAAATGTACGCTACAATGAGCAGGTATTAAAGGGGAATGAGGTAATCATATCTTACGGAGGAGGTAGAGAGGCAATTATCAAAGGGATAAAAAGATATATTCACGAGGCTATTGTTGAAGGAAAAGAGAGTTACTACGGACTTACATTTAAGAGCATATTAACGAATTTGCCCCTAGGAACGGAAAGAGAAATTCATCATTTGGCCTCCAGTTTGAGGAATATATCCGTTCATTCATTTTCTCCGGATAGGCTTCGACTAATGAACTCTGTTTCTGAACAACCGTCTTTAGACTATCATGGTGGAAATCTGGCTCGTCATCTGCTTTATTTGTATACCGAGAGACGTAAGGATTTTGGGCGCATTGAGGAGACTTTAAAAGGCATGATTCCAGAAATCGAGGAAGTGATACCGCATATAGAGGGGACAAATGTTGAAATATGGGTTAAGATTAAGGGCGTAGATGAGCCCTTAAAGCCTCATAACATTTCTGATGGCACTTTAAGGCTTCTTGCCATGATTGCAACTCTTTATGGCGGTTCTAGTCTAGTGGTTTTGGAAGAGCCTGAAAACTGTATTCACCCATACCTTCTTGAAACTTTTATGCATCTAGTGAGAGATTCGCCTTCCCAAGTTCTCATAACAACACATTCACCATACTTGCTAGACTACGTTAAACCAGAAGAGGTTTACGTGGTATGGAAAGAAGGCTTGGAAACTAAAGTAAAGAAATTGTCAACCGCCAAAGAGATGGAACGAGTGAAGCGATTTTTGGAGGAAGGTGGCACTTTAGGTGAAGCATGGTACTCAGGGATATTCGGTGGAACACCTTGACTACGCTAATAATTGTTGAAGGAATAACAGATAAAAGCTTCATTGAAGGCGTAGCCGAAAAACTCCAAACACAATGTAAAGTTCACCCCATGAGGGGGAACAAACCAGACAAAATACGTCGCCTCCTAATGGCCTTCGCTGAAGAAATCAGAAAAGCCATAATCCTTAAAGACTTGCACAGAGGAGATACAGAAACAACCACGCTTGTAAGCAGATTAAAAATGGAAATTAGAAAACTGGAAAGTCAAAGATTACAACCTCAAATCATTATTGTCAAAAGGAACGTTGAATCATGGATTCTTGCGGGGCTTTCCGTAAACAATCCGGAAGAAATACCAGACCCAGAAGAGGAACTCAAGAAGATAATGCAAAAAAGAGGTAGGCATTACATCAAAAGTCCTGAAGTCTACAAGCGACTAGCAAAAGAAGAAGTAGACATCAAAAAAGCCACTTTAAAATCTGAAACCTTTAAAAAGTTTGTAGAGATTCTCACAGCCAAAGAGTGAGCCTTAGTCTTTTATTGTTTTCCACCATATTATGGGGAAGAACCAGAAGAAGGGCCAGAAAACCCAATACTCCTCAGCGGCATGAGCGCGTATCGTAAATATTGTCCCGCATTTCTTACACCTTAATGTGCGTCTTCCAATAAGCTCCAGTTCTTTTGAGCCGCATTTTGGGCAAGCGTACTCCTCCATTTTTATGGCTGGCGGCCTCTCATAATAGGCGGAGGCTTTCATCCATTTTAGAAAGGATAGCGCTGTGAAAGCGAAGACCAGTAGAAAAAGCACAAGCACTAGGATTATGATGATGCTTGCGATAAATGAAATGTCAAAAGCCATCCTGCCCTAGACCACCCATGTCATTATTTCTTCTCTCCGCCTCTGTTTTCGCCTCAGCCACGCTTTTATGAACTCCTCTATTTCATGTTTGTTGTAGGGGTCTTGCCAAGCATTTTCTAGGGCTTGGCACTCGTTTAACGCGCCGACAAGCCCAAAATAGGCTAAAAGCTCATGGTAAAGTAGTTCTTTTTCCGTTTCGTTTAGCGTTATGCCGATTTCGGCTAATATGGCGGATAGCACTGCGCGGCTCATGGTCGTTTCCTCACGTCATCTTTCATTTTCTGCCATTCCTCGTATTGTTCTAGGGCTTTTTGAATCTGTTTGTAAATGAAGTCTTCAGCGTTCGTGTAGGGCGTGTCCATCTCCTTTAAGGCTTTGTTAAGCCTTTCATAATCTTCCCTTGGAACCTCCACATGCTCGTATCCGCCAGACTCCCATTTCAGCATGAAGCGCACTGCTTGGCGTATAAACTCCTCTTTAGTGGTGTAGCCCCTCCCCTTATGGGTTTGGATAAAACGCTCAACCTCGCTTAGGAGTTCAGGTGGCAGTATCACCGACTGGTATAGCATGGCTTCAATGGCGTCTTGGTATGTTTGCATCTTGCTTGTTTGGGCCATAAGCTCGCCTAACAGGGCTGTGAGTTTCTGGTGGACGTCGTCTGATATGCGTAAAGTTTTCATTTTATTGCTTCTCCCCTTTGATATTTTGTGGAGTAAGTCTTTTAAGTGTTTCTGATATACTAAATATACAGAATACACCGAAGGCAAAAGTAATGCCTAGAAAACGCATAGTCAAAGTCGTCCTAAGCATTGAGCAAAAGGAGATTCTAGAGGAGTTGTCAAAAAGGCTTGGCACAAGCGAGAGCGAAACCCTAAGGATGGCTTTGATGGACTATGCAAAGGAGTTGAGCCTAATGAAGGAGCGCGTCCGCAAACAAGCCCCAAAACCCTAAATCCGATTCGAATTCGGCTTAATCAACAATTTAAAATTGAAGCGCTGCACAAATTTTATAACAAGAAAGTGGTAAACCGTTATTCTAACACGCAAGAGATAGTTAAGGAGGAAAAGAGGAGCGAAAGTTGACGGAAAAAAGCTTCGAGGAAATCCTGCTGGAAGCTGTTGACGAAGCTCTGGCTTCGCTAGGAGATTCAGCGAAACAATCAATTTATTATCACCTTGAAGAAAAGTTCAAAATACCCAGAAAGGAGATTCCAAAACGCATAGGGGATTTTGCGGAAGGCCTAGAGAAAATTTTTGGTATAGGTGCGCGGTTTCTCGAAATTTTGATAATGAGGAAGCTTTATGACCGCATTGGTAAGCCCCTTGAATGGGACGAGCGAAAAGAGTTTGTTTTTGTCAATTATGTTGAGGCTGCTAAGCAGAGCTTTAAAAAGGCTAAGCGTTGAAGGCTTTTAGTGTTGTTATTGATTTTGGATTCATAAGGATTTTAATGGTGTTTTTCGAAAAAGTTTAATGCATCTTACGATTTAATATACTGTAAGGCGAATAACAGTGCCCCCAAAAGACTTCCAAAGGACATTCTTAGAAGCCGTTGAAGAGGGACTATCAACCCTCGGCGACTCGCCAAAACAAGCCATCCTATTCCACTTGGAAAACACCTTCAAAATAAAGCGGGAGGAAATCCCGCAGAACCTAACAGAGTTCCAAAAGGCTCTGGAAAAAATCTTCGGACCGGGAGCATCATACCTAGAAAAGCTTATTCTAAAAAAGCTTTACGGCAAGTTTCAACTGGAATTTGAAGAGCCTGAAAACCAGCAGCCAAGCCTAATAAATAGTGTGGAGAGTTTGAAAAGGCGGATTTTTTCGGGTGATGCCTAAAATGGAGAATAACAAAAACGTAGCCCATGTCTTGGAAAGGCTTCACGCGTTATTTGATGGTTTAGAAGATCTTGTCTATGTGGC
>JAVZLK010000076.1:0-5466 GCA_038883795.1 Bathyarchaeia archaeon | reverse complement strand
CTCAGCGAACGAGATAATGTCGCCTTCACCGTTAACTAGAACCGCACTATGGGTGCCGCCGGAAACCTTATGAAGCGAGGAAAATTTATTTAACGCTTCAATACTCTTAAAAACGGTTTCAGCGCTAAACCTCATCCTATTAAATCTTAGTTTGTTAACTTTCCCTGAAAAATGTAATTGAATATTGCCACCACAAAAAGTATTTATTAGCCGCTGCCTTCTAAAAGCGGAACCATAATCTTCAGACAGCTTGACGTAGACGTTATTTCCTGAAGCCTCTACCTCTACAATGTTTTTCGCGTCCTCCACTATGCCTTCAGTCAAAAGGTGCCCAACTATGAGCTCCCTAATCTGCATGGGTAGGCAGTGAAAGGATGCGTAGAAAACACCATTAATGTGTACGTCGATTATCTCCTCAAGCACAACAAATCTCTTTAAAGATTCAAAAACACGATTAACCCTATCAAACCTTAGAATCTCGCACTCATCTAACACTTTTAACCCCTTCCTCATACACTTTAAACATAACCCTGTTATAAACATATATGAAGCCAAGTATAACATGATCAAAACATACGAGAAAAATATCTTAAAATATAGATAATAATGGCTTTAGTGCTCTTCTCCGTGTTTAAATAATTTGCTTGCTGTGAAAAGAGTGTTATTAAAGAATTATTCTTCATTTTTCATGTTTCAATAGAGTAGGAGCGGATACTCTCTGAGTTTTCCTGTGAGCGGATCTATTTGTAATCCTAGGGCTTCTGGGGCTGTTACGCCAATTAGCACTTTATCTATTAAGTCTGAGATGAGCGCTGGCATGATTTCGCTCTTACCCTCCAGTTCTATCCATATCCTCATGCGCTCAAACTCCAACCTCCCGGCACCAGTCTCAACTGTAGATTTTCCGGTTGGCTTAAGATTGAGGTCGATGGCCATCCTGCGGGGTATAACTGTGAGCGTAGCCCCAGTATCGACTAAGGCGTTGATTTCAATAAGCCTAATACGGTTTTCATCACCTATCTTAGCCTTAACCCAAACATGACCCAACACGACATCTTCATAATTACTTGTAGAATCGCTCTAATATAATGCTTAACGCTATTATTTACCATCGATAATATTTTGCTCTCCCTTTAATTTAACCGTATATTTACCCGGCTTCTTAAAGTTCTTTTAAATGATACATATACACCTTTTTTGCCTTGAAAGTTCTTGGTCGAAAGGTACTGTCCGCTTCACTTAAAAATTGTGAAGAAGACTTTTACATCAGCATGAGCATGGCTTTAACTTGCTGAATGCCGCGCATTCCTCTAATTCTTCCGATTAGATTTAAGATCCTATCTTTATCGCCCTCTGTAATAAAGATTTCAAGGCAGTATTTTTGGCCGATATGTCTATGAACATTTTCTATCACTACGTCGTCAAATTCATGTCTCAACCCAGTTATCTTCAAATCGATGTCTTTTCTAGCATAATCACATATTACCATAATTGTGGCAGCTACGTTATCTCCCTCCATCTTCGCAAACTCCGCCTCAGCTATAAGATTTCTTATAGCATCACGAAAGGCCTCTGACCTACTGTAATATCCTCGCGCCTTCATAAATTCATCAAACTTTTTTTAGAAGCTCAGCAGGAATAGTTATGCTCACCACGGTCATAAATTTCACAACCTTACTATTAACATAGTAATTTATTTCTATTAGTAAATTAATATTTTTGCTTGAATTTTTAGCACAATTTTAATATAATGACCTAAATCATTTAGACTAGAGCAATATGGATTACAATGAAGGAAAAATAACAGAGAAATATGGGAGGGAAGAGAGAGAAGAAATATGGGTTCAGTTGGCTGCAGCCTTAGGTCTCACTATACTTGTAGCGGGTTTGCTCGACTTATTTTTTCAGGGAGTTTCTCTTGGGTTCATAATACCTCTGATTAATGAGCAGGCATCCTTGTCTAGAATAATATGCCACGCATCAATTATTGTTGCGGGCATATACATTGGATTTATTGGATTGAGAAAACTTGTTTTTGAAAATAGACTTTCGGTAGAATTTCTTATGTCAATAGCTGCTTTAGGCGCTGCGTACCTAGATCTTCTATTTGAAGGCGCAATGGTGCTTTTTCTCTATTCATTGTCAGAGTATTTTGAAGGCTATATTCAAGACAGGGCCAGAAAAACAGTTGAAAAGCTTTCACAATTCATTCCGGACAAGGCAAGGGTGATGGTAGATGGCTCCGAAAAGAGCATAAACGCGGAAGAAGTTCAGCCTGGAATGATGATCCTTGTGAAACCCGGAGAGAGAATAGCGCTTGATGGCATGGTAGTTGAGGGAGTCTCTTACGTTAACCAGTCGCTTATTACCGGTGAGTCAACTCCCATCTTAAGGAAATCTGGCGATCGTGTCTACGCTGGCACATTAAACCTGAGCGGGGTTCTCAAAATTCTTGTAAGCAAAAGCGCTGAAGATACGCTTGTTTCAAAAATTGTAAAGCTTGTTGTCGAGTCTAGAAAAAGGAAGGCATCCATAGAAAGGTTGGTGGATAAATTTGCCCGCGTTTACGTCCCAGCTATTATATCGCTTGCGACTTTCATTGCTATATTTGGTTCAATGATAACCGGTGGTCCATTCGAAACTTGGCTGTATAGGTCCCTGATACTTCTTGTTGTCTCATGTCCCAGCGCCTTTGTGATCTCGGTGCCAGCAACCATTTTTACAGCCGTAACCATAGCTGCCAAAAAAGGAGTCGTTATCAAGGGTGGAATATACGTAGAGAAAATGGCCAAGGTAAAAGCCGTCGTGTTCGACAAAACAGGCACACTAACGTTAGGAAAGCCAGAAGTCCACGATGTTAAGGCCACTGCGGAACCTGACAAAAGGGTGCTAACATATGCTGCCGCTTTAGAACAGTTTTCCAACCATCCTATAGCCAAAGCTATTGTTAAAAAGGCCGCGGAACAAGGGCTACCCTTCAATAACCTCAAGGTAAAAGATGTGGAAGAGGTTCCTGGAAAAGGCATTGTAGGCTATGTTAATGATTCGCAAGTGGTCATCGGGAACACGAATTTAATGCAACAATATTCCTATAAGTGTGAGAAAGTAGCTTCTCTTTATGAGAGCGAGAAACATACTTTTGTATGCATAGGTATAAATGGAGTTTGTGAAGCCGCCGTCTGCCTTATTGATGATGTGCGGAAAGACGCGGTGGAAGCCATAGCAGCTTTAAGAAAGGCTGGTATCCACACGGCAATGCTTACTGGGGACAAGCAGGAAATAGCCAAAGAAATCGCTGAAAAACTCGGCATAAACGAGATATATGTAGAGCTTTTTCCTGAAGATAAATTGAAAATTATAGACCAGATGAAAATAAGATACGGACTAGTGGCAATGGTGGGAGATGGTGTTAACGACGCTCCAGCTCTCGCAGCCTCCGATGTAGGCATAGCGATGGGCGGCAGCGGGGTTGATGTTGCCCTAGAGTCAGCCGACATTATCCTTGTCAAAGACGAGCTGATTCAAATTCCCTACTTAATCAAGTTGAGCCAAAAAACTGTGAGAATTGCCAAACAAAACATAGCTATTTCGCTTGGGATTAAATTAGTATTGGGCGCATTGGGGTTGATGGGATTCATTCCCATATGGTTCACGGTAGCCGTGGGCGATGACGGCGTGACAATTCTAGTGCTTTTAAACACTTTGCGCCTAGCAAAAATAAAATCTAAAAATGGAGAAGCAAGATGAACCCAATTTCTCTAATTAGTGGCGCCACGACTATATCTACACTTCACGCACTTTTGCCTGACCACTGGTTAGCTTTTATCCTAGTCGGAAGCTCACGAGGATGGAGTGGAAACAAGATCATGAAAATTGCCTTTTTAGCTGGATGTAGCCACGTTGCAATGACAAGCGTGCTCGGACTAGTTGTAGCTACAATAGATGGAGGAATTATTTCACAAATAGGTCTTGTTGAGACTCACATTTCAAGTGGCATCCTAATTCTCCTAGGTTTCATTTACGTTTTCCTTGGGATATCCCATAAAAACAGTCGCGATGACTTTTTCAAAGACGAATTATCCGAAAAGGCTACTACAACATCCCTCATCTTGATGCTCACCCTTTCCCCTTGCGAGGCTATTATTCCTATTTTCTTTGTAGTAGGCAGTTTTGGCTTCAGCATTCTATTAATGCTGTCAATAACCGTGGCTTTGGGAACACTCACCAGCATGCTTGCCATAATATACCTAACATTAGCTGGATATAAAAGACTTCGCTTTACATGGCTAGAAAAGAATGAGAAGGCAACTATAGGAATCGTCCTTTTAATCTTAGGAGTTTTCAACATCCTATTCGGTTAGATATTTCATTAACGACTAACTTAATGGAATACTGAGAATACATGGTTTGTAAAGAGAAGAAAGAGATTAGACGAGCAAATTATTGAATTGCTTGTAGGAGAATGTTGTTTTTAAATTTCCTCAATTTCTATTTTGGCTCTTACACAATTCTGGAATTATAGTAGGCATAAATATGGCTCTGATGACTGCTGAAAAATCTGGCGTAAAAGAGGAGTATTTGAAGATTTCCTCTTAAAAAGATGGCAGAAAAATGTAAACCTGAATCAGAGTAAGTAACCGTAAAACTATGAGAGTTATTAAAACATAACGCTTTCACTTAGAATGAAGTTAATATCGGGCGCATTTTATTCATTCTTCAACAACAATAAATGATTAGGGAAAAAGGTTTTACTCCTTTTGGAATGTTTTGGCGACTATGAGCGTGCATGTGTCTTTTATTCCTGGGATTTTCCTAACTACATTGAACACAAACTCGTCTAGCTCCTCCATTGTTTCGAAATGAGCCTCGATACACAAGTCGTATACTCCGTAGATTATGCTGGCTTTTTCTACTTGCTTAAAATTTTTTAATGAGTTAAGCACATCTAATTCGCTTCCTTTCTCCACTTTACCCAGAATATACGCAAAAACCAATACACCGCCTCCTGCGACTTTTAAACGATTTTCATTGGCTCACATTTATGGCTATCAATTCCCCTTCGCTCACAGATTTCTATTATTTTAGCATATAGCCTTCGATCTAGGTCCTCTATTATACGCTCATCGTCTCCCTCTATTTCAACAACGATTCCCAGGGGGAGAACTCCACAGCACGACACAAAGTCTTTATAGACGTTCACAATATACCCTTCCGGAAGTCTCTCCTCACTCAAAAAAGCCTTTAAATCATCAATCACAAGCTCAATCTCTTCACTTTTTAACCCTGTTATTAAACATTCCCGCCGACTTACCCGTGACATACTAACACACCTTAATACATACAGTATATGTATGTATATACTATATATACTTTTTCCCAATTTAAACTTTGCCAAAAAAGGCTTGCTTCTACACCTAAATATTTATGAGAGCATAGTTTTGGGCTTAAAAGCAATTATCATAATCA
>JAVZLK010000075.1:0-5474 GCA_038883795.1 Bathyarchaeia archaeon | reverse complement strand
GGTTGGTAGGACGCACACTGTGGCGGATGTGGTTGAGGCTACGCGGATATTGAAGGATGCTGGGTTGAAAATTGTTTATCACATGATGCCCGGACTGCCCGGGTCTAATTTTAGGCGGGATTTGGAAGCTTTTAGGATGATTTTTGAGAATTCGGCTTTTAAGCCTGATATGGTTAAGGTTTATCCTTGTTTGGTTTTGAAAGATACTAAGGCGTATGAGTGGTTTTTGAGGGGTGATTATAAGCCTTATTCGAATGAGGAGGCTGCTGAGCTTATTGTTGAGGTTAAGAAGATTGTTCCTTTTTGGGTTAGGATTATGCGTGTTCAGAGGGATATTCCTGCGCCGTTGATTGTTGCTGGGGTTGACCGTAGCAATTTGAGGCAGCTTGTGCAGCAGAAGCTTAGGGCGGAGGGTTTGAGGTGTAGGTGTATTCGGTGTAGGGAGGTTGGGCATAGGCTTTTGGCTGATAAAGTTAAGCCAAACCCAGAAAACATAGAAGTTTTTGTTACGAAGTATTTGGCGTCTGAGGGCGAAGAAATTTTCATTTCTGTTGAGGATAGGGTGAATGATGTTTTGGTTGGGTATTTGCGTTTGCGGGTTCCATCAGCCAAAGCGCATAGACCAGAAATTAGGGCTGAGCCATGTGCAATTGTTAGGGAGCTGCATGTTTACGGACCATTAGTGCCAGTAGGTAAACACTTAGCCAAAGCGTGGCAACACAAGGGCTATGGCGGAATATTATTGGCTGAAGCAGAACGCATAACAAAAGAAGAATATGACTTAAAGAAAATTCTAGTCATAAGCGCATTAGGAACAAAGGAATATTACAAACGGTTCGGCTACAACTATGATGGAGTTTATGTTTCTAAGAGACTGTGACAATGGCGAGAGTGCATGCATGTAATGTCTTTTGTTTCTCTTTGTTTAACTAAGAACTGTATAGTTTTTCAACGAGTGTGTCGATTTCTTTTTCAACTTCTCTTAAGGTGCTATCGTTTTTTTCAGCTAGTTGATGTGCTTTTTTGGAGAGGTTTGCCAGTTTTTTATGAATGTTGTTTTTTGGATTGAATTTGTCAAGTCTTATTTTGCTGACTATGGAGCTTGATAATCCCGATTTACTCTTTGAAGATAACATTTTGAGGTTTTCTCTGACTAAAGATGAATTAAGAACAGCACATACGTAATGAGCTTCATCGAGGTTGTTTAACGGAATAAAATGAACAACACTTTGCGGTAACACAAGTTTTTCTCCAAGTTTTTCGTCTTTTGCAGTTGATATAACAACAAAATCTGGAAAGAAACCCATACGTTTCCAGATAACCTTATATTTTGAATCCCAGTCTCCAAGGTCATAGACCGAGTAAAAAGGACAATTATTTTTAGAAAACATTTTTTGGTATAGTTTAGTATTAAGTAACTCTTCTTTGAAATCGTGAAGCCATTCCCAAGTCTTAGGCGTCTCTTTTTTCAATTCATTTTCATTTTTTTCTCCTGGATATGATTGAGGAAGAATACAATACGTATATTTTTGACCGTTTGAATCTCCTAATTTCCACTTTTTTATGTGACGAGACATGACAAGCGGATAAATTCTGTCTTTTTCTATATCCTTCACTTTTCCATTACAGCTTTTTATCTGAACAAGATTTCCCTTGTCAATCAAAAGTTCTAAATCGAAAAATGCTTTTTTTAAACCAAAGGTGACACCTTCTCTTATTTTGTAAGAAAACTTTCCGAGAGTATTTAACGGCTTTTTACCTTGATATATAACCCATGTTGAAAGAGCGTCATTAGCATCTGAAGGCTCTGCTACATAATCTTCTAATTCATGTGTCCTTTTTCCAGTCCATTTCTTATACACTATTGGATATTCGGTCTTCTCTCCTTTCTTCGCAATTATCAAGGACACTTCATTATTTATTTCAAATGGATTTTCTTTTGTTACATCCTCAACCAACAAGACTTTTAATGGTGTTTTCAGCTTTTCTATTTTAATGTCCCTTGTTTCTCTATTGAAATTCCTAAAACCTCTCCCCATCGGAATTTGATACATCGGTTTAATTAGAAAGGCAATAATTCCCTTGTCCTTCAAGTAAACATCCGAACACACGTAGAAGAATATGGCGGAAATATCTCTCTTGACTTTGCCTAATCGGGATTCCAAACCTTTTGTGAAATAAAGTCCATAATCATCATTTATTTTCATAAGATGCTTTTGATATTCATCATCCAAGAACTCCCAGTTCACCCATGGCGGATTTCCAATAACAAAATCAAACTTACTCTGGAACAATGTGGCAAACTGATTTATTATAATGTCACACCAAATTTTGTTTTGGTCCTTACTATTCAATTCTACGAGTTTACAGTATAATTCAGATAAATGATGTATTATTTTCTCGTCAAAACCAAATCTTTGCCTCAACTGTTCTTTAACATCCTCAATATCTTGCTCTCTTTCCACATTTTCTTTCAAAAACAGCATCACGGGTGCTATTTGGTCTTTTATTTCAGCAGGAATGTAGAAAACATCTTTAGTTGTTTTTATGCCATATAACTTTGTTTTATCTGTCAACTTTGGCTGTTTTACAAGTTCTGGAAGAACGATAGAATCAGTCAAATAAATTGGAACAGTTATCCTCGTTTTCTGCAAATTAAACCTAGAAAGCGAGATTAGGTAATTAGTTCTAGCTGTCAGAACCGCAACTGGATTTATATCAAATCCTACTATGTTTTTGGTAATATAAGGAACTAACTTCTCTTTATGTAGTTCTTTTTTATACTTTGCATATACCTTATTCAAAACTGCAACAAGAAAAGTTCCAGAACCACATGCAGGGTCTAAAACTCTTTTTTGTACATCCCCGTCAAAGCCCGATTGTTTAACCAAATAAGCGGCTAACCAATCAGGAGTATAAAACTCTCCTAAATCATGCCTCAATGGTTTAGGAAATACTTCCTGATAGAAGTTCTTTAAATAATCAACAACATACTCTGGCTTAGTAATAAATTCTGCAAAATCAAACCAGTCAAGTCTTCTAATTATATCCCTAATAACTTCTTCTATATCCTTATCCCAAACATCCAAATACCACGACAGAAAAGTTCCTTCAATAAAATTCTCAACACCGATATCTCTAAAAAATTTTCCATTTTCAACATCCCTCAGCTCATCAACCAAATTCTCAGATTCTAAAAGCTTCTTTATGTGCGACTGCCTCGCATACTCAAATAGGTTAGTTGCCACTTCACAAGCTATCATTTTAACAATAAAACCATAATAAGTGTGAATAACAAAAACAAGTCTATTTCCTTCAACATTTTCAATACCAATCTCTTTAGCAAACTCTCTGAAATGCTCTTTAATCTTTTCTTTATTAAAAGCATTCCCATAAATTGAACTAAATCGGAGATTCCACTCATTAAACAACATTTTTGCTCTTTTGCTGTCCGAAAAAGATTTTTCATACAAAGTCTTCAACGCTTTCCTTGTTTCCAGTCTATTAAAACCAAATTGCGATGGCAGTTGCTTGAATGATATTTTATACAAACCAACAAGATAATTAACCATCATATCAAAGCTTTGCTTATTGAATTCTCTTTCATCATAAAACCAGTCATTTTCAACCCATTTAACAAAAATAACTAATTTACCATCGAAAACTATGCCAACCATATCCTTCCTTTGTTCTGTTGAATACGAAGATAAGTAATCATCTCTGATTTGTCTAATTGCATATTCTTTTCCATATGGTGTCAAAAGTTTCCCAACAGGTTCATATTCTATGATGACTTTTCCATAAGTAGCATCTTGCCTTTTCCGTGTCACAACTCTTATGTTTCCTACTTTTTCTTCGTACTGCCCCTCTATATCTGAAAAGCCCATCCACTCAAAATAGCTCTTAAGGACATGTTCAAATTCTATCTCCAATTTCGCCTCTGGTTTCTTTTCACACTTCTCAATAGCCATTTTTGCTTTACTAAAGAAATCATCTTCCAGAGCCATCTAAAATGTCACCCATTAGCCAATAATAATTGAACGTAGCTTAGCTTATTAATTTCTTGGTTAAATAAGCCAACCTTTAGACTCTTCAATAATCTTATAAAAAAACATATTAGCTTTCTTAAGCTTCAAATGTTTGAGAGTTAAAAATGAATGAAAAAGAATTTTCTGGTTATCGTGGTGAAGCTTTAGAAGCCATTAAAAGGGCTAGAGCGGAAATTGGCGATTTAATCCGTATAACAAAAAATGGCGAAGTCTACGAAGGAATTCTTATTCCTCGTTCTGAGTATGGAGATGAAAAACACATTGTCATTAAAATCAAAAGCGGCTACAACATAGGCATACGCCTAACACCAAACACAAAAATAGAAAAGATAGGCGTAGGCGCAAAACCCACATTCGCACCGCCACCACTCCCACCACAAAACCCCGAACTTCCCCAAGTAGTCATAATTAGCACTGGCGGCACAATCGCAAGCCGAGTAGACTACCGCACAGGCGCAGTCCGCCCAGCACTAACCGCAAATGACCTATACAGCGTAGTCCCAGAACTCGCCTCAATTGCTCGCATTGATGCGCAAATCCTATTCAGCATATTCAGCGAAAACATAACTACAGCCCACTGGACGGAAATGGCAAAAACAGCTGCCGAACACATAGCCAAAGGCGCAGACGGCATAATCATAGCCCACGGAACAGACACAATGGCTTACACAGCAGCAGCCCTAAGCTTCGCACTACAAAACCTACCCGTACCCGTAATCCTCGTAGGCTCCCAACGCTCAGCAGACCGCCCAAGCTCAGACGCAGCCACAAACCTCATGGCAGCCACCGCCACAGCCGCCCATGCACCATTCGCAGAAGTAGCCATAGCCATGCACGAAAACCCATCAGACACCGCCATAGCCATACACCGCGGAACAAAAGTACGAAAATGCCACACAAGCAGAAGAGACGCCTTCAAATCAGTAAACGCAACGCCAATCGCCCGCATACAAGACCAAAAAATAACAATGCTAACAGACACTTACACGCCAAGAGACAAAAAAAGAACGCTAACATTAAAACCAAACTTCAACGAAAAAGCAGCCCTAATAAAATTCTACCCAAACATGAACCCAGCAATAATAGACTGGCACATAGAAAACGGCTATAAGGGCATAATCCTAGAAGGAACAGGCTTAGGACATGTAGGCAACTACTGCTACAACGCAATAAAAAAAGCCATAGAAAAAGGCGTCATAGTTGCCATGACATCCCAATGCATCTGGGGAAGAATAAACATGAACGTCTATGATACGGGCAGAGACCTATTGGCTTTAGGCGTAATCCCACTGGAAGACATGCTACCAGAAACAGCCCTAGTAAAACTCATGTGGACACTCGCCCAAACCCAAAACCCAGAAGAAGCAAAAACACTACTAAAAACAAACATAGCAGGCGAAATAACGCCAAGAACAACCCCAGAAG
>JAVZLK010000074.1:0-5539 GCA_038883795.1 Bathyarchaeia archaeon | reverse complement strand
AATTGGAATAGTAATCGTTGCATCAGTAACACATTTGCTTGCCAAACCAGTTAAAGGACTAGGCATAGCCACACCAGCTTTCATTTCACCATTAACAGCAGCGTTAGCAGCCTACATTCTGCCCTCTAACGCACCCACCATAGTGGCTTACGTTTCTGGGGTAGTGGGCACATTAATAGGAGCAGACATGACCAACCTGCATAAAATTCCAAAACTCGGAGCAAAAATAGCAAGCATAGGCGGAGCAGGAACATTCGACGGAATCTTCCTAAGCGGAATAATAGCCGCCCTACTCGTCTAAAACTTAGACCAAACACCACATACATCTGTTAGTGTCTCTTAACAGAAATACTATTTCGCTATTTCATACAATGTATGCAAGGTAGCTGAATCTTTCGCCTTTTAAAACTATTTCCATATCGTCTGACAATGTTGATGCTGTGTTGTATGTTTTACTATTGCAGTTGCAAATTTTCTCTCCTAATGTGTCAATAGAACACTAAAGCGCGCGCATGGATCATAGACTTCCAGAAAGCTATAACTGTCCAAATACCACCTAGACCTCCTTTAGGAAGTTGGCAAACAATGCGTATACGCACGGAAGTCTTATAAACAGACTTCATCCTAATATGATTGAGCTTCGCTGTTTTGTGAAGCAAGCACGAGAAGTTGCTTTCTTTACTTTTCAGTGGAGTTCAGTTCTAAGACCCTGACTGGTGTAAAAACCTGAGAAGAGAGCGAATTGGATGAAGGAGGAGAAAGTTGAAATGTGCGCGGGTAAAATAACTAGGAAAGCAATTTTCGGTTTGGTTTTGTTCATGCTTCTTTCAACATCGATGTTTCCTCTAAGTATTTTATCTGGAGGGGTAGTTGGCTATTCTTCGCTTGAAGAAGGTTCTGACACAATTATCTACGACGACTTTAGTGTTGACTCCGGAATGTGGGAATATTTGGGAAACGCATATAGGGATCCTGTAAATCAATGCCTTGTTTTAACAGAACCTACTACTTGGCAAGCAGGAGTTGCCTTCTTCAATATTACGTTTACAACCAGCTTTATTGCAAACTTCAGCTTTAAAGTAGGCGGTGGAAGTGGAGCAGATGGATTTGTAATGTTTTTCTATAAACAGAACTATTCATATGCTTACGGAGGAGGCTACCTGGGTTTCAGCGATAATCCTTATGGCCATCCCGGCTACGGCATCGAGTTTGATACTTTTCTTAACGGCCCTTTTAACGACCCATCAGACAACCACATAGCCCTAATTCAAAACAATGTTGACACCCATCTGATTCATGCTAATGACACCAGAGTGAAAGACAACGCTTGGCATAATGTTTCAGTAGAAGTTGAAGACTCTTCAGTTAAGGTTTACATGGATGAAGATCTGATTTTTCAATGGAATGGCGACCTTAACAGAACCTATAACTATTTTGGATTTTGCGGAGCCACCGGTAGTTATACAAACTGGCACATTATCGACAACTTTTCCATAAAGATTCCCCATTATAACTTAACGATATCAGCAAACTATGGAGGAACAACTAACCCTGCTCCTGGAACTTACACTTATGTTAGCGGAACAAGTTTTGAGGTGGTTGCTGTCCCAGAAATGGGCTATTCCTTTGACCATTGGTTACTTGACGGTGAAGTAAAAACAGAAAACCCAATAACCCTAGTCATGAATACAAATCATACTTTAGAAGCCTACTTTGTTGATGATATCCCCCCTGAAATAAGCGAGCCTGTTCAGCAGCCACCCCAAAGCGAGGTTCAGGCAGATCAAGAAGTCCGTGTCTGGGTTAATGTTACAGACTTTGGAACAAGCATTAAAAATGTCACCTTATGGTATAGCTTAAACAATGGAACAGATTGGACCATTTTAAATATGACGGCATACCGAGAAATATATGAAGCCTTATGGGGAGTAACAATTCCAGGCTATGGAAACTGCACATGGGTAACATACAAAATAGTAGCCTATGACAACGCTGAAAACATGGCAGTTGAAAACAACAATGGTTATTACTATCAATACCATGTAATACCGGAATTTCCGTTAACTGCACTAACCTTGGTAATACTCACGCTTACCACCCTAATAGCGACCATAATCTTGAGAACAAAAAGAAAACAACAATTCAACTAATTTTTCTTAAAAAATTACGAAATAACATTTCTGTTAATCATCGTTAATGGAAATATACTGGGTTTGAAAATATTATTTGAAGAGGTTTAACTTATGAAGGAGTATGCGGTTCTGTTTTCTCTTAAGCCGGCGGTGAAACTAGATCCAAAAATGTCGAGTTTGACGCTTGAATTTATGGAAACAGAAGGTTCAAAGAGAATTATTGTTTCAAAGATTGAGGAGGAAATGGCCGGGCATAAAATTCAGTCAGGGCTCTTATTTAGGGTCTTTGTTCAAGCGGATAATCCGAAAGAAGCAATAAATAAAGCAAAAAATTTTGTTGATGGAATTGTAAGTTTTATAACGCTAATAACGGGCGTAGGACTACGCACCCCGCTTGAAGAGCTTGTTTATGAAGTTACGCCTCAAGTAAGCGAGCGTAATTTCATGCAAATATACTATGATCCCTTCAATGTCCCTATTTCCAGACGCAACTTAGACCATCAACTATTAATCCAATTGATGGACCGTTTCACAAAACTAAAGGGACCTGTAAGCAATCGAATTGCGCAAGCTATAAGATGGTATCGAATGGGAACAATGGCATCCGACCTCTTCGACAGATTTAATTGTTTTTGGATAGGACTGGAAGCCTTAAACCCAATCCTGCAAGAAAAATTCTCCATCAGTGATGACATGACAAGATGTCCTAAGTGCGGGTATGAATGGGTGTCAACGCCCACAGTCTCCGGCATTAGAACCTTTATTCAAAATGAAATTCCAGAAGGCAAAAAGCTCTACCGTCGTTTACGTAGCCTTAGGAATTACATAGTGCACGGCAAAAAGAAACTTGATGAGATGCGGAAGGAAGTTTTCGAATTAACCCCAAAGCTTGCTGAAGTTTTGTTTAGAGCAATCTGCTTTTTACTTGGTATCGAAGAATGGAGCAAAGTGCCTCATAAAGTGATTCTCGAACAGATACCTCTACGCATAGAATTGGAAGCGATTCTAGTGGGTGGCACTTCAGAATCATTAGGAGTAGACGGTAAAGACCCATTCTTTGAGGCAAAACATGAAGGTTTCACAATCATCAAATCGGGAAAAGATATCACTTTTAAAGTAACATCGAATTTCACACCGCGACTCAGCCCAGAAGTAAAATGGAGGCCTCTAGAGGTGCGTTTCTACGGGGACCCGGAAGTAACTGGTAGCATAATCGAAACAAAAGTTCAAAAGAAATGAAAAGTAAGTAAAGTTAAAAACATCACTTTTCTTCAAGTCCGGTGAAACCGCAAAGCCATAGGTTAGGGCATAACAGTTCCTTAATTCTTGATGGAAAAGATAGTTCTATGTCATCGTGTGCGTATGTAAAGAGAAATAAATGAAAGATGCTAGTTATGGTTTTATATCCTCAAACTCGAACATTAGTTTATATCGTTTTAATTTGATTTGGGGATTTGATTTTACAGCATATTTTATCTTGTCATCAAAATCATTAGCTACTATTATTCCTCTTGCATTGCTGTTTTTTGCAAGGTTCTCTTTAACCCAACCTATGTATGCCGAGATCTGACCGAATGTAGAAACGTCTGCAACTCCAGCCTTTAATTCCACTACCACAAAGTTATCTTTTGGATCTTTGGCAAGAATGTCTATTCGCATCTTTCCGCCTTCGATAGGGTATTCTTCGCCAGTTCTTTCTTGATCTTGATACAGCTTCAGACCTTGCTCCAGAAAGTTCAACTTAGCAACGAGATACTTCCTCAAGTCTCTTTCGACACTGATAGAAGTCGGCATAATTGGTTCTTCTTCAAGCCTTACTTCTTCATAACCCTCTGCGATGAAGGCATATGCAAAAGCTGATTTAAGTTGTGAAGGTATAACTGGATCTTCAGTTTCGATATCTCTAAAAATTTGCAACTCAAATGGACCTACAGGATCCACGGCTGAGAATTTAAACCATGTATATGATTTAAAATCTTCCGTCGGAAAATCCTCTTCTCCTGGATTTGTAAAACTTGGGTCGGGTGTTTTAGTAGGTATGTCCACCATGCGTATTTCGCTTACAGATCCAACATATTCTACAAGTCCGCTGCCTCCTTTCTTCTTGCTCATATAAAAGAAGATTGGAAACTTTCCCTTAGTTTTTATGCGCTTTAATATTGTCTCACGCCACTGTTCCCTAATTCTAAAATTCCAAGATGACCAAACAAATCCTTTATTTTGGATAAAAGCTCTTAGCGACTCAACGTAATCATAACGTGTAGAACCAACCAAAACTAAGCTATCTTCTAACAGTTCACCTTGCAAATCAACATCTCCTCTTACTTAATCAATATCTTTATGTCCTAAAAAAGCGTTCATAAATCTTCTGTTAGTCGCTGTTAATGGAATAGTTCGGATATTAATTGCTTTTTGTGTTAGGTTCTTAATGCGTGTGTTATGTCGCTTCTTGTTAGAATTCCAAGCAGTGTTTCCTTGTTTTCCTTGCTGACGACCAGTAGTCTTCCAATGTTGTGTTTGTTCATTTTTTCGAAGGCTTCTGCTACTGATTCTTCTGGAAAAGTTGTGACTAATTTTTTTGTGCAGATTTCTCCGAGAGATGTTTCGTTTCTTTTTCCTTTTGGAACTTTCATTACATCTTGCAATGTAACTATTCCTAAAAGTTTGCCGAACTCGTTTACAATTGGGAAGCCTATGTGATGATGTTCTGCCACTTTGTCAAAGAATTCATTTATTGTCATTGTAGGCGTTAGCGTGATGACGTTTTTTGTCATAATTTGTTCTACCTTCATTTCATTTAGTATGCTGATTTCGGTTGGTGTTGGCTTTATGTGGAACCCTGCGGCTGTGGGTATTGTTATGCCTTCTTTTTCCATGTTTCTGCTTTCTTGCAATGCGTGGTTTCTTTTTTGAGTTGATATGTTGATTAAGTGTGCTAGTGTGTCTGGTTCTGTGGCTATTTCTTTGGTTGTTAAGATTTCCTTTTCAACTGCTAGGTTAAGTAAGTCTTCGCCTTTTTTGGTTCTGACTATTATTATTGACCAGTCTTTTAGTGGGGGTGCTCCGCCAACGCTTATGTCTGCAAGTTCAGATGTGAAGTCTGTACATGTTCTGCAGCGGTTCATGATGTGAGGTTTGACTTTTGCTATAGGAATTCGGAATATGTGATTTCCCGTTGTCACCACATAATTGTCTCCTTCCAAGTCAACATTCTTAATTTCGTTAGCTGCAACGTTATGTTCTTGCAGAAGATATTCTAACAGTCGGCCAATTGAGAAAGTCCATAGGCAAAAAAGCCCTATTGTTAGTTCCAAGCTGTCGCTAAATTTGTGTTGCCAAGCTTCAAGTTTTCGAAGCGCGAGGGCATGACACGGGATGCCAACGAAGGCTATGTGAACTTTTCCATG
>JAVZLK010000073.1:0-5734 GCA_038883795.1 Bathyarchaeia archaeon | reverse complement strand
CTTAGGCTTGCGCATCGGCGAAGTCTGCAAGTTGCACTTGAGCAACATCGACTTTGACAAGCGCGAGCTTACCATAAAGAGCGAGAAGTCCAAGAAGATGGATTCGCTGCGCATCCCGCTAGATCTCTTCAAAGAAACAGTAGAATATGTAACCAGAAATGCAGACCATATAAAGGCTGCAAATGGCTACATATTCTTCAAGGAGAACGATAATAACCACAACAAGATAATGCACATAGACCAGAACTATGCGCGCAAGGTGTTCAGAGAAACTATACAAAGATGCGGTCTAGACACCACTTATGGCAGTTCTGACGAAAGTCTTTACCACAGAAAAGAGCGCATGCTGCACAGATTAACAACGCATAGCCTGCGCCACTATGCCATAACACACTTCGCCAAATCAACCAATGGCAATGTGGTCTTGACCTGCCGCTTCGCACGCCATTCTAACCCGATGGTAACAATGCGCTACATAAGCAGAGACAATGAGCAGCTTTTCAGCGAGATAGACAATACGTTCTCCAACAACAGAATCGAAGAAATTAAAGCATTATATACTAAATTATCAAGTTCATAATAAGCTTGTTTTCAGTGTTTTAAATTAACTTTTCCAAAAAGGTTACGCATTCAGACCTTTTAGTAAAGCTTTTCATAAAAGTTTCAAAAATAGCTAGTATTCATAGGGTAATTAGCCTATAACGCATCCCCCTTTTTTGACACCATTCTTCTGCAGCTTTACTCTTTCGCTTGGTTACCTCAGTTAAATTATTTTTACCTTTTATCTCTACGATTTCCTGTGTTCCATCTTCGTATTCTACTAAGAAGTCAGGTGTATAATGTGCTACCTTTTCATCAATATTTACATAAGGTATTCTGATTCCATGGTTTTTTGTCCACGCCCTAACTTTCGGGTCTTTTTCTAATTCTTCCATGAAACCTTTTTCAAATTCACTCTGGTACTTTTCTACTGAGTATGCACTTTTCTTTGGGTTTTTGTAATAACCTTCACTCATTGTTATCTACCTCTTCTATAATACCTTTAAGAACCGGTGCAGAAAACGTTACTTCTATATTTTCTAGATTATTCATTATGTTGTTTAATTCGTCTTTTGAAGCTTTGGATAAAGATTTGCCATTTAAGAATTTGTTAGTAATATGTTCAAATATTACGCTATATATGCGTCCTTTCTCCGTCTCACTTATACTATTTTTTTCCAATAAATAATCCACAACAGAAAGGATCTCCTCCTTTATTGTATCAGAATCAAGGTTTGCATCTGCGGTTTCTTCTGCCGTTGCATATGCACCCTCTTTGCTATATTCTATAGATTCTCCGAACCTTTTACCAATATATTTCTTTTTTATCGCATCTAACTTTACCTTGGTTATGGCGTATGTATCACTATTGTATTCTGCTTTATTGATAGTCTCACGCCAGTTCTTGTCTGCTTCTATTGTCTTTATGTTTTGCCCTATCTGATTCAGTCTTTCTTCGATCACTTCATTCTTAGGCTGTTTAGGCACAATAAGTTTATCTTTGTTTACTAATTTTGGCACGAACTCTTCACTTCTAGGTAGCGGTTCTTCTTCTATAGAATCTCCAGGCAAAACCTCCTGCCTTATTCTTGCTACATGCATCTTGTTCCACAGCCAGTCATGCTGCATTTTCGGGTGATCAACTATAGAGAGTATTTCCCTGTTTGGGCTCTTTTTATTTATCTTCCTTAATCCCCGTCCTATTATCTGTTGTCCAAAAACTGGAGATATTATTCTCCTAAGCAATAGTATTACAGATACTTCCGGCACGTCCCACCCTTCCCTAAGCATAAACACGCTAACAACAGCCTTGTACGGGCTTTCTTTATGACCTATTGCTCTAGCTTCCGCTCTATCCTTTTCATCAGAGTCTTCTGTTACAAGAAGTGTCTTTATTCCGTGCCTTTTTTCTATAAAATCTCTTACTTTTTTAGCTTCCTCTATGCCCATCGTAACTATAAAAAGTAGAGGCTTATACGCCCCTTTTGCTTCTTTCTCTTTATCATTTAATCTGTCTATCGCAATGTCTACAAGCAATTTTAGTGGAGCTTCGTCCATTATCCATTGGAATGGTTTGAGTTTCTTTTCAGCTTCTTCAAAGTCTTTATCAAGCTCGTCTATCTTCTTTTTCTCACCAGTCTTAGCATTTGTGTATGTTATCTCAACTAGCGTAGTTTCAGGCTTATAAACAACCATATCCTTGATTATCGGTGGATCGGCAAGAAGTGCATCGTTAATATCGAAACGGTATATAAGATTTGAATTGGGATAATATCCATCAGCACGTTCTGGAGTCGCAGTAGTATCTAGTCTAAACACTGTTTTTGGTTCTAACATTTTGAGTATATGCTCAAACTCATCAGCTCTTGTGTTATGCGCCTCGTCATTGAATATTGCAACTGAATCAAAATTCTTTAAGATATAATTAAGCTTCGCAGCAGTATTGACATTTGCGGTATACAATTCCTGTATGTTTGTTATAATTATATCTGAGCCGAGCATCACTTGCGGTTCTGAGCCGCTTTCTAATTCCACTGCGCTTATTGCTTGATTTATGCTTTCATCCGGTGTTATACTCCATTCTTCGAAGACAGTGTGAGGTTTTCCTTCAGTTTTTATAAAGTCATAAGCAAGCCTATCTTTAACGATTAGGTTTGGTACTATTATTATGAAACGGTTAACGTCTTCCCTATGCGCATAATAAAGCCACCCTATTATTGAAGCTATTATGAGACTTTTGCCACCACCAGTTACAATTTTTAGTAGATAGCTTGCTTTTTCAACGTCGCTTTTAACTTCAAATAGATATATTACACGTAGTATGGCTTCTTTTTGATGCGGCCAAAGCTGCCGTTCTGCCCTATGCAACAAGTGTTCAATAAATTCTATTGTTTCAGTCTTACAACCTGGATAGCCGCTATTCTTCCAGTCATTATAATCATCCTGATATTTATCGAAAATATATGGCATTGTTACTTCTTTCATACGCTCAGCTCTTTGATTATAAGTTTTTCCCCACCCTGGTCGTCTTCTACCATGAAGGCTATCTTTTTCTTCCCGTCAGAATTGAAGTGGTATTTAAGTATAAGTTCATCCAAATTAAATACATATCCTTCAGTAGGTACAAATTTACCATCAAAATCAAAGTCCGCCTGTATATTTATAATTTTTCCATTATTTAATGATACTGAATCAGAAAAGTCGAATATGTATGTTTTATGATCTTCTTTATATACACGAAGAATTACCTGTGGCGGAAACACAAAGCGAAATACCTTTTTGTATTCTTCTTTATTCTCTATAACTTCGTTAATAAATTCTACAGAACCTATTCTAAGCGTTTTAATCTTAACAAATTCAACATCGCTACCAAGATTAGCTAATGCGTCCCTAGCTTTAATCGCGTCATCCGAAAAACTCCATGCTAAAATTATCCCAGTTTTTCTTAATTCATAATTTGCATCTATGTATTTAGCAAAACCCAATACCTCGTCTTTAGTAATCGGCTTTTTCGGATCTTTAGAACCAACCAATATCGGCAAACCATTCTTAACTCCACTTATTGCTTTTTCACCTATTATGGGCCTCCCACCAAACGCTCGAACTACAAATTCTTTGAACTCGTCATCACCAGAGTTTTTTAGTTTATCTACGTCATAGAACCCCCAAGACCATACTTCTATATTTGGTATTTTACCTAAACTGATCTGTGTCCTGGTCTCACTCTTAAGTAGCTTAAGTATCCTGCCTTTGGTTATCTCCACGGCTATTCTGGAAATATCACTTGCTATCCACCGTCTTCCAAGCCGTTGAGCAACGGCTGGAGTTGTGCCACCCCCACAGAAGAAATCCGCCACTACATCTCCTTCGTTAGATGAAGCTTTTATTATTCGTTCAAGTAAAGCTTCTGGTTTTTGAGTAGGATAACCTATTCTTTCTTTTGCCATGGGATTCATTTGTTGAATCAGAAATACGTCATTTGGGTTCTTCTCTGTGTTGGTTGCTGAAATCCGAGCTCCTTTAGGGTTCTGCGCCCTTTTAATTGATTTTTCTGTTCTTTGAATCATTATTCTCTCGCCATAATATTTGTAGTCGTATGCCGATTTAGTGTACCATAATATATTGTCATGTTTTCTACTAAATCTCGCCTTGCTCGCTCCTCCAGTCTCATAATGCCAAATTATTTCATTTTGAAAATTATCATATCCAAATATTTTATCCATTTCGACTTTCACATAATGAACTGCGTGCCAGTCCAGGTGAACGTAGATAGACCCTGTGGGTTTCAGCAATCGTTTCATCTCAACAAGCCGAGCATTTAACCAAACCAGATATGTATGTATTCCGCCCTCCCATATATCTTTAAAAGTTATTATTTCATTTTGGTCGCCGAATATTACATTATAATTTCTTCCAGAGAAGAACGGTGGATCAATATAAATTAAATCTATTGATTCTGAAGGCAACAATCTCATAATATGAAGATTGTCACCCCAAAAGAGTCTGTTTTTAGGTTCTAAGTCAGGGTTGCCAAAAGAAAATTCTTCTATTTTTTGAAAAGGCAATCTCAGTTGAGGAAACAAATGCGTATATCCTTTTTTGCTATCCCAATCTAACGGTACCTTATCAACTTCGGGTACCGTACCAAATTTCTTTGGCATTTTGAATAATTCTTCTTGTTCAGGCAATGTAATTGGTTTTTCCTCTTCCTCTACTACGAATTCTTCCTTATAATCTTGCAATTTTGGATTATTTTTTGCACTCATTTAAACACCATATTTATATCACATACGCTAACAAACTGTATAGACTGCCAATAATCCCCCAGAAATAATCGGCTATTTGTATAGCGTTGCCATAACGCATTTTGAGTAATCATTTTATGCAGGTATAAATTTATATACCTTTGTACAACATTCATTTTATTTGCCTTTCAAATTTTTGATATCTTCTTTCCTTTAATGATATTATATACAGCTCAGAATTTAAGTATTTGCGGTATTTTTCCATACGTTCCAGATTCGGCTCTAAAGCGCCATTGCCCGCAATGGCTATAGCAACATCAGGCTTTATTTGAACTATCTTCTGGAAGCTTTTCCATTTTATAAGCACGTTGCGGTTGCTCTTGGTGTGGATGTAAGCCTTCAAGCTAAGGCGTTCCGGCTTAGTCCGACCTAGCCTGTATTTCTTTTCCTCGTAAGCAGAGACCTTCCCAGCATTTATGCTTACAAGCTTGCGCCATGGGGTAGCCACCATTACAGCACTGACGCCAGGCTTTGGGCTTGGCACATAAAGGGCGTAGATTAAGTAAGCGGCAAATACCGCAACAAATACATAGAAGGAGCCAAGCCTTATGAAGGGCAGCGAGACGAAGCCGGCTATAAAAGCGAGAATGAAGCCAATAACCAAGGCTTCTAGCGTGCTGGGAACCTCTTTAGGAGGCTTTGCTGTGTCCAGAAGTACCCCCTATAAAGATATGGAAGAAAAGTTTAAGAATATGCCTAGTAATTATTTAGGTAAGTGCGGTTTAATGAAACAGTAACAACACTTTAAAAAAGCTAGATAACAATTGATTTCTGCAATGTGAATAATGTAATTAAGTCTGCAGAGGTTGGCCCCGCTATCGCTAGCGTAGAAATTGCAAAACTAACTTTAGATGCACAATTTGGATTAGCCATCATAGCTATGAGTGGCG
>JAVZLK010000072.1:0-5763 GCA_038883795.1 Bathyarchaeia archaeon | reverse complement strand
GCAGCCCTTGAGAGAGTGTTTTAGCTAGCAAACTCCAGCTTTGATAGTTTTGCGACCAAATCTTGGTTGGCGATGCTGTAAAAAACCCATTTCCCCTCTTTTCGACCCTTAATTAATTTTACATTTTCCAAGATTCCTAAATGATGGGATGTTGTTGGCTGTGTCAGCTCTAAGGCAATCATTAATTCACAAACGCACATTTCTCTAACTTCCAGTAGTTTCAAAATCCTCAGCCTTGTTGCATCTGCTAATGCCTTGAAAACTTTGCTAATTCTTTTAGCCTCTCCTACATCAGCAACTTCATTGGCAAACTGCTTTAATTCCTCTGCGTATTTTGTTGGATCTTCATGTGGACATAAGCCAGAGCGCACCAGTCGCATGAGTCTTTTATCAATTTTTGGCTTAGACATTCTCGAAAACCTAGGATTATTCTACAAAACAAAATATTTAAATATGTTTTATGATTTTAAGCTTTACTTCAATTTTATTGGACACATCATTTTGTCAATTTCAATTTTGCTTGCAACGTATTCTTTTGACCCTAATGACGGACAATCTTCCAAGCTTTTTTCACTGTTTAAGAGTTTTGCTGCAAAAGCGAAGCATCCTTGTTCTCCGCATTCTTTGCAGTTTGTTTTTGGCAGTTTCTCATAAATTTTTACTGGAGTCAACTCCTTTTTCGCCTGAAGAAGCTCTGGGTTTGGTTTTCCATGAGTTTTGAGGTATATGAAAGCATGGTTTATGAGTCTCTTAACTTCTTCCACCAGTTGTTCTGCTTCGTTTCTGTCCTTAACATATGTCATTCCAATGCGTCCAGTGGAAAACATTGTTATCAAATGTTGTTGGTGAACATAGCTTAAGGCGCCGAGCTTTTCGGAATATTTTGCGTTTGGAATTGCCAAATAAAGAATTGGAAGAATATCCTCTAAAGGCTTGTCTGCTTGAGCCAAAAACTTAATCCTTTCTGGGTCTGCAGTGCAAGGGGTTATCTCCTTAATCTCAATTTTTCTAACTAGAATTTCTGGAAATAATAGTTCCGCAAAATCTTTGTCGCTCATCAAATTTTCACTTGATACTTCATTTCTCCAGAATTGCCTTTATGATTAGTTCCTTAGCCTTGCTTATGTCTCCCTGAGAAATGTATTTCTCAACGCCTAATCTTTTGCCGATGTCTGTATGCAAAGCCACTTTTTTCATGCCGATATCTCTAACCAAAACTATACTCTTTGCTATTTTAAAGCCAGCAGCCTCTATGGTTTTTCTGGCGCATTCAAAAGGACAACCATCAACTGTTATTATTTTCTTCGCTGCCTTCAACTTTCCTAAAACTGGTTTGACACCAAGCGGCACTGAGGGTAGACATCCAATAGCCACCTTT
The DNA here is from genome assembly GCA_038883795.1 of Bathyarchaeia archaeon. Lineage (GTDB taxonomy): Archaea > Thermoproteota > Bathyarchaeia > Bathyarchaeales > Bathycorpusculaceae > JASEJA01. Next base: position 4,385 of record JAVZLK010000072.1, on the reverse strand, counting down.
TCTAAGCCAAGCTCCTTAACAGCTTCTAAGCATGATAATGCGCTTGTTATTCCAGTGTTTGATAAACCGCCAAAACATGAGAAGAGTACGGTTTCATGAGTTTGCATTCCTTCCCGCCATTCACCCTCTTTAGACGTTATACTCACCTCTAAGCTATTTGTTCAATAACATGTTTTGAAAGAGCATCAATCAAATCAGCAGTAGCAGTGTCTATTATACGGAATATTGCTTGGTCCGTAACGGAATAGAGCCTTCTATTTCCATCCTTCCTATACCTTACAATTCCGCAATTCTTCAATATGGCTAAGTGACGAGAAACCAAAGGCTGCGCGATTCCAACGTGGGGAATAATTTCGCACACACATTTTTCACCGCTGCGTAAGCATTCGAGAATTTCAAGCCTAACAGGATCGGCGAGTGCATTGAAAATTTTAGCTTTGAAAGAATTCAAGTTTTTTGTTTTGGATTGCATGTTTAAAGGAAAGTCTATAACAATATTTAAATATTGCTATATTCTCTCACTTCAGCAAAGGTGAAAAACTGTGAAAGAGGTAAAAGTTGAAGTATTAGGACCTGAACCGCCTTGCATGCGATGTCAAGCAGTTAAAAAGGTTGTTGAAAAGGTTGCAGAAAAACTTAAGCAGTCTGGAATTCGAGTGGAAATTGAAAGGGCTAACATTATTTCAAAAGAGGTAGTGCGCAAATATGGCGTTTTAGTTTCTCCAGCCGTAGCCATAAACGATACTGTCAAGATTATGGGAAGGGTTCCAAGCGAAGACGAAGTTGAAAGGCTCATACTGGAGACTGCCAAATAGGTCTGAAGAGGCTATGAATGAAAAAATCCTAAGAAAAATTCGAACAGCCATACTCTTACTCTTTGTTTTTATAGTTGTTGGTTTGCTAATTTACACCCGTATAATGGCGTACTCGCTTGCGCCAACCTCGCAACCCGTTGATTTGCGTGGGCTTCCCCTTTGGCAAATTCCAATAACCTATCTCATCGATTATTTCAGCCATGGAATAATATGCCTCCTCTTTGCGTTTACGGTTGCAGGCTTAATTTACGAGTTTGTGCCAAAGGAAGCAATTACAAAGTATATGGGCAGCGGGAAAGCCGCCGGATACGGGCTTGCCCTTGGAATGGCGCCCTTCTTAACGGTTTGCTCATGCACCATGGTTCCCTTATTCGGCGGAGTCTTGTATAGCGGAGCTGGAATTGGACCAGCAATAACATTTCTGCTTATGGCTCCCGCCGCAAATATTCTGGCAATTTTAATCACTGGCGAGATGATATCATGGGAGCTTGCAGGCGTTCGAATTATAGTATCCGCTATAGTTGCGTTGGTTGCAGGCATCATCATATCTAAGCTGCCTTGGGGCAAAGCAGTTGAAAAAGAATATCAAATAAGCAATCCCGTTTCGGCTTCGAAAATAGAGATTGTTAAGCCTCCTTTAGACGAGCGATTGTGGGCTGCCCTAAAATTTGGAGGCTACCTAGCAAAGCAGATTCTCCCCTTCTTCATTTTGGGTTTGGTTGCGGTGAGCTACCTTGAAGCTTTCCTACCAGAAGAGATAATAAAATGCTATTTGACTGGAGTTGGTGGGGTCTTACTTGCTTCGGTTTTGGGCGGACCCTTGTACACGCCAACATTGGTTGAGATAGTTTTGGGAAGGGGAATATGGGTTGAAGGGGGCATTATACTGTCAAAGGGTGCGCTGCTTTCTTGGCTTATGGGGCAACCCTACGATGTTGCAAATGCCTTAGCCGTGTCGAGAATAGCAAGGTGGAAAGTGGTTTTGACATACATGTTTATAGCGTGGGCTGGAAGCGTAACCTTTGGACTGTTATATGGTTGGGTAAGCGGATCGTTATAACCATGAAAGGAAACGAACAAGAAAAGAAACCGCCATGTTCGTGCACGCAAACGACAATAGACCTTCTAAAATCAGTTTCGCCAATAAAAGAAGGAATGCTGAAAGAAGTGAAATGCAAAAGCTGCGGAAAAACTTTCCTAACAAACTTTGAAACCGAATATTGCTTTGACTGTAGAAGAAAGCTGCAATGAGGGTAACCTTATGGCAAAATTGTGTACACCTTGGTATCCGACAATTTTTCCGGATAAATGTGACGGATGCGCTCCATTTGGAAAGCCAAAATGCGTGGAGTTCTGCCCAAAAAGTGTTTTCGAATTTAGAGATGGCAAAGCCATTGTCGCCAACCCGCTCAAATGTGTTAATGGTTGTACAGCGTGCGAACCCCTATGCCACAAAAAGGCAATAAGCTTCCCAAAAAGAGATTTTGCGTTCACGCCAGTCAAATCTGCAGACAAAGGCTTGCTCCACAAAACCACATGCAAAAAATGCGGCAAAACCTTCTGGACTAATAGGGAAGTTGAAGTTTGCATGGACTGCGAAGGCAAAACATAAAACCCACAATAAACCATTATAATAAGGATTGAAAATGCTGAAAGTCCTTTTTGTCTGTGTTGAGAATGCTGGAAGAAGCCAAATGGCTGAAGCCTTTACAAATCATTATGGGAAAGGAAAAGTTGAAGCCCAAAGCGCTGGCACAATGCCATCAAAAGAAGTAAACCAGACGGTTGTGCAAGTCATGCAGGAAAAGGGAATAGACATTTCAAAAAGCAAACCAAAACTCATTAACAATCAAATGGTTCTAGAGGCAGACAAGATAATAGTTATGGGTTGCGAAGCTGGAGGATTCTGTCCAGCACCATTATTAAACAAGGTTGTGGACTGGGGAATCGAAGACCCAAAAGGAAAACCAATAGAAAAAGTGCGCCAAATAAGAGATGAGATAGAAATAAAAGTTAAGAAGTTAATTGAGGAAATAGCTTAAATCATCAATCCATTTTCGACTTTTGTTTCCTTTGTAAGTATTAAGGGATTACATACAAAACCTTACAATAACTATCAGTGAGTGTGCGTTCTGGAAATGCCCAATGCCGCTGCGTCCTCGCCGCCTTGCAACTGCTACGCTGCTCTTCTTATCGGTCTCTTTAGCCTTCCTTAGCTGCACTCTCACTTCTTATGACAGTAGCCTTAACGGCTCAGAAGTTTCCCGTTTCACTTTCTTTAAGAATTTCGACGATTGGATAGAAGAGGGTTATAGGCAGTATGGCGAATTAGGGCTAAATGAATCCTTAACAGCAGAAATCGTGGTAGGAACAGGAGAAAAGTTCGAAGATATACAAGAGGCTTTAGATGCTGGTTATTCATGCATATACCTTAAAAAACAAAGGTTCAACATTACAAAACCCATAAGGCCTCCGAAAGAAGACTTTTACATAATAGGCAACGGCGCAGAAATATTCGCAATTGAGCATATACCAGCAGTTTTTGACATACGCTCTGTAAGGTATGCGCACTTGGATGGCTTGTTCATAAATGGCAATGGCTTAGCAGAAAAGTGCATAGACGCTATGCGCACAACAAGTCAAGTGCCAGTCCACCAAATCCGCAACTGCAAAATCTGGGGCGCCACACTCGCTAATGTAGACCTAACGGGTTGCGAAGACAGTTTACTATTCAACTGTTGGATAGACGGCAGAAAAATCAACGACACTCTAGATACTATTGCAGAATATGGCGTTAAGATAGGCGAATTCAGCGAAGGCTACAGAACAGGCGGTCAAATAAACCTCATTCACTGCCTAATAGGGTTTAATAGAAAAGCAGACATCTTCGCTAAGAACATTATCCAATTGAAACTTGCAAATTGTCTGTTGTTAAGCAAAGACATGTGGAGCGCAGAATTGGAAGCTCATATAATTGTTGAAGGTGGAACCGGAGAAAATGCTCTTCTGCCAATCTTAGAGTTGACAAACTGTTGGGTTGAAAACGGCCTCGGCGGAGATGTTCCAAACATACTCATAAGAAACCGCATGATGTCAAAACTTACTATAGTTGGCGGAATTTTCTATACCGATACCAGTCCAAACATTTATAGCAGCTTAAACCCATGTGCAGAAACAATAGTCTTAATTGGCGCATTATTTGAACATAACCCACAATATAATAACTATAATATAGTGGCGCCAGCACAAAAACTGATTTCCATAGGAAACACTTACAACTGGCACGGCATAGACAAAACAAACGTGACAACATACCTAATCTTTGACAAAGATGATGCAAAAATTGAACAAAACAACGAAACACCCTAAAATTCTAGAGAGGGGCTATCAATTTTGCTCTCTGCTAAGCCATAAATTATTGGAAATAAACGCCTATAACTAACGCTTTCACCCTGACTCTTCCTCTGAGCATTATCTTGTCTCCCAAAAACTCAGAAGAGTAAACGTATACTTCCACGCCCTCTTTAGAAGCTGTTCGTAACGCCTCTCCAAATTTTTGTCTACATCATC
>JAVZLK010000071.1:0-5773 GCA_038883795.1 Bathyarchaeia archaeon | reverse complement strand
GTAAAGGCTGAAGTATGGCCGAGCGAATCGGTAGAAACAACGACTCGCGCACTATTCGAGGGCATCCATACAAAATCAGGCGTGGTGCTGCCAGAAAACCAATCATTGTTTGAGAGTACTATAATGGAGGGCATTAAAAGGGGAGTATGGGTCTTAATTCAGCAAGGAAACGTTTACACTCCGGAGAATCCCCCTTCCCACATAATTATAAGTTCAGATGCTGTTCTTTTACTACCTGAGGAGGCTGGGAGGCGAGGCATAACAGGTCCACAGGGTCGTGTATGTCCCGAGTGTCTCAAATGGCCATGTAAGTGTGAAACGCGACCGCCAGAACCAACCACTGGACCTTTCAAACCGCCCGAAAAACGAATAGATTTCCCTCCAGCACCTCCAAAACTACAGTTTGAAGACTTAGACAAATGGATAAGGCGCGAAGGGATAAGTGCTGTGACCGAAGCCAAGATTGAATTACTAGGCACTACTGATGCAGCAATCCATTTCAGAAACTTGGTTCGCCTTGCAAGAGCTGGCAGAAAAGTACTCTCAGAGGTGAGTGTTACGGCTCGGGTGTACCAGACTAACCTAAAATTAGATGTTAACTTCAGTGCTGATGAAAAAAGTCTTGATGCACCAGCAGCGAAAATCTTGGATGAGATTGGAAGGTGGTCTTTACCAGACTTTAAAGGGATCATAATACTCAAAGCTGAAAGTTTTCCGGTGGATGAGTTAAGAAAGCTACTAAGAAGCGCTATATCGATTGATAGTCCAGAAATAAAATTAGCTTTAGAAATAACCCCTAAGCGGGAGAAATAATGCCTTTCAAATATATAATCAAGTGGCATCGAGGACAACCGGAAAAATTAAGCGTTGAAGCCTATCACAAATACCCCCACACTGAAGAGGAGAAACATAAGCCTGCCTTTGTTATAGGTAGGACCGAAGGTGCCGCCGTATTAGCAATACGCCATATGCTCGAAAAGGCATCCCAAAAGTTCCCAATTCGAAAATATAAAAAAACAATACATATTATTTTGAATGAAAATAATGAAGAAGCGTATGAGAATGCGTATCGCATAGGTCTTGCAGCCGCCCTTCTAAGCAAAGCCAAAACCCTAGAGCAGATACAAAAATCAGTTCGTTACGTGCAAAATGTTACGCCCGAAGAAATATGGTTTTGGACCAGCAAGATATTGGACGAGGAAGTGGGAGAAAGAGCCATAGAGGCACTCTTTATCATTTGTGGTTGTGGTAAGATTGATGAAAAACTCAGTAAAACGAAAAATGAAAGTAATTTGATTAGCCGGCAAAAATTAAGACTAAAACAGAGATCTTTAAAGTAAAGCAGAAGACCCTTAGACCTGTTGTAAATTATAACATATTTATAGTAGCTATACAACAACTGACTGAGCTTATTAAATAACAGGATCTTTATGTTAATGTCTAAACTTTTAGTATTTATTTTTAAAATGAAAAATTTATATTTTAATAGTTCTGATTATAAGAATGTGATTCAAATGTCGAGCGTGACGATCGATGTTAAAAATAAGTCAATCCAAACATTAATGACGGAGGTTAACTCTGGAAAATTCTTCCTTCCATCATTCCAAAGACAATATGTGTGGGATGAAGACGACGTAAGAGATTTAGTTGATTCTATAATTAATAATTATCCAATTGGTACAGTAATTTTATGGAAACCATCAAATATATCCACTTCAGAAACTGATCCCTTTTCCAGACCATTAATCGATTCAATGGTGAAAAAGCCATCAGAAATTTTTTATGTTATTGATGGACAACAAAGACTCACTTCATTATTGCTTCTATTTAATGATTGGAAAATTACTAGAAATGGAGAAGAAATAAAGTGCAATACTCCAATTTCTTATAATCCCACAAATAGAAAGTTTTACAAGAGTGCCAGTAGGGGAATCGATTTATCGAAGCTAATTAAAGCATTTTGTTTACAAGACATAGATTCATTAACGGAATTAGCCAATAGTGTTCCAAAGGAATCTTTAGAGGAAATGAAGGAGAAAATTAGGAGAATCTTAAATTATGTTATGCCTATCTATGTAATGGAAACATTCGATGAAAATGAAGAAACTTTCAAAAGCATGGCAGAGGCATTCATAAGGGTAAATAAATATGGGGTCAGAATTGGTAACATAGAATTAATGCTTTCATTTTTGGCAGGCGCCATCAGCGGGGAATTGAAAAACAGAATAAGAAGCATTTATGAGAATTTATGGGAAAGATTCGAAATAGACCTCCAACCAGTTATAAGATTCATTTTTTCGAACTTCAACCTAAAGCAAACTCAAATATCAAAAGTAGAACAGTTTAAAAGGAATATAAATTCGATCTCTAGATTTGATCCAAATGCTCTTAATTCAATTTTTAGTGGATGTAATAATGCTCTGAAATTAGCTATTGATTTATTAGAAAAAGAATTGGGGATAACTAATTCTCGATTGCTTCCATCACAAACACCTTTGATCCCAATAGCAAACTACTTTTATACAAGGAATATAACTTCACTTGAATGTTTAAACGAGGAGGATGTGAAGAATATTATAAATTGGTTTATTCTCACAAGTTTTAATGGATACTATAGTGCCCAAACCGATACGAAATTGGACAGGGATTTAGAAATCATAAAACAAAGCAGTAGTTTCCCATGGACACAATTATTGGAAAACATGAAGAATAAAAAAGCAAGGGTAAAAATAACATATGATGATCTTAAAAGAGGGCTTTATTTTAATGTCTTGAGATTGCAAGGAAGAACACACCTCTTCTTACTTTACATAATTTTGGTAAAAAAAGGTGCCGATGATTGGAATGGAGTACTTTTGAGTAGAAGAAAACTAAATGATTTGGCTAGACACCATATATTTCCAAAAGACTTCTTGAGCCAAATTCTGACTCCAGAAGATCCTGAAATGAAAGAATTCCTAATCAATAATCTTGCAAATGTCACTTTCGTTCATAAAGATATCAATGCCGAAATAGAGGATAGACCTCCAATGGAATATTTAAATGAATACATCGGTTCGGCTCAGAAACATTTCATCCCTACGGACTCAAATCTCTGGAAGATTGAACAATATGAAACATTCTTGGAATATCGAATAAAGCAGATATATCTGACAGGAAAAGAATTCTTTCCAATTATTTTTGAATAATATTAATTACAATATATTTACATTATACAAGTCGAGTGATTATTGATTGAAGGGTAAAATGAGCTTTCATAATGAAAGGTGCCCTGTCTGCAAAGAGACCATTAAAAGACTTTTGGAAACGATTTACAAGAAAGTCGAGACAGAATTCAAAATTGATGTAGGCACCCATCCTAAGGATTTTATTGGTCTACCGTGTTATGAAAAACTTAAGGAAATTTACGTGCTTCTTCAAAATTTCAAAGGAAACAAGGATTTTGTAAGGTCTGAGAAGCTGCCTCCTTGTGACTTCTACATACCGAGCGAGAATGTTGTTGTTGAATTTGATGAGAAGCAGCATTTTACGCAACCGCGTAAGATAGCTCTAGAACACTACCCAAACCTCGATTTAGGGTTCGACAAGAAAAAGTGGATAAGATTGTGTGATAAGATCAACGCAAAAGATAATTACCCTCCCTTCAGGGATGAGCAGCGTGCATGGTATGATTGCATTAGAGACTTTCTGCCGCTCATAAAGGGTCTAAAACCGACCATTAGATTATATGCTGGTGATCTCGTTTGGTGTAATTTAAGCAGATTCGCCAGAAGATGTTGAAAAGTTTAAGACCATACTTAGGGGTAATTCATTGGATTGGAAGATTAGAGTAATAGAAGATCCTTCACCAATTTGTGCTAGGATTATAATAGCTGATCAGTGGAACGGAGATGGTGAAGATGCGAGAAAGGTTCTAGAAAAGGTTTTGAAGAATTTTCCAAAAGGCAAAAAAGTTAAATTTCTCATCACTTGCGGCGGTTTCATACAATTTGAGTGGCCCAAGCAGGTAACTAAAACGGAAATTGGGAACAACTTATATCCAAACTTTGAGGCACTAAATATATTGGTCGAGGAAGCAAAAGATATTGTTAGAAAAATCTTAAGCGACGATCTTGAGGATAGATTAAGAGAGATCACCGATTGGTTATCCCTAGGGATAGATTCTTACAAGGAAGAGAACATGAAACCGAATTATATCAATCACCCTCATATCGAGCTGGTTCTTCTTTTCGACCTCAGGAACGACAAAGTTTACTGGACTGGCAAGTCCTATCCAACTGTACTACAAGAAAATGGGCTGGTTAGGATACCCGACCTTAATACACACTTTGTTGATGAGAGGGTCTTGGCAAAGTCATGGTTCTTGGCTGCCATGACTTGAACATGTTCAACCCAAGATCAATTGCAACTTCAAAGGGAAGGCGCAAAGAAGTAGGGGACGATTTTATAGAACTTGCCAAGAAAGAAAAACCTACTTGCGTTTTGCAACATCCACATACTGCGGTGAAGGTTAAGACTTGGAGTAACGCTTGGAATGGTTTGATGGCAATACTGCCCTCAGTGAAGTTTTATTTTGGGGCGGGAAAATACCACGAGCTAGAGCGCAATAGGTCTGAATATGATCCCATACATAGGGTGCTCAGTAGTACAAAGCTTGGTGCCTCAATAGATTTTATTGTGGACAGGGCTTAAGAATAAAATGATCTTAAATTTTAACGAGTGGAGAGGAAACTTAGATTAGGATAGAAAGCGTTGGGAAAACATTGCAGAAGCTTTCCCAGATAAGCATCCAGTGAAAGTGCTGAAAGGTCCAATTGTCGCCGTGTTAACTTTGGTAGCCTCCCAAACCATTGCCAAAGGCCGTAGAATGCAGGCAGCCGCAAACGATCAGGTTCAGGCTTTTCCAGCAAATCCAGCCGCCGGAAACATTTACGTTTCATCATAGCTTAAGGCTGCAGATGGCGGAACAGACAGCGCCATACTCCTGAAAACCGGAGCGGAAAACGCAGACCTATGCGTAGCCCAAGACCTACTCACATTCTACATGCGAATCGTAGACATGAACCACCATTTTCGTGCCTATGAGGCTGTGTTCCCAGAATAAAGAGACCGAGCGCGATTTGTGAGATAACGTCTATCACGTGATAACCCTAACAAATACCATATTGATAAGCGCCTTATTTTCCCTTTTTTATGAATTGCTCAAATATTCATAATTTCAAGTTTCTCAATGACCGGCTTTTTGAGGGAGACCTGTTTATACTTGGGCTTTGACTTTGCTTGTTATCTGCTCTATTCGTTTGAGGCTTTCAACAATGTTGTTGGCTTCTTTGAGCACGGCTTCCTGATCCTTAATGCTTAAGCCTCTGAGTATCTGGTCCACGTCTTCATGTATCTGTTTCGCTGTTTCGACGCTGCTCATCTTAACCACCCTGAAATTATAGTTGGCGTGCCCACTTTTATAGTTTTAAGGTTTTTCTCCTTGTTGACTTTGTTTATGGATTTTTCTATTCGCTTGTTAAAGTCATCTGTGTTCCATGAGGCAAGATAATCCGCGTTCAAGAGGGTTGCTCCAGCATAATGCAGCAGGTCGCCTATCTTTAGAGAAGTCGCCTCCAAATACTCGTTGACAAGAGAAAGCAGCGCTCTTGAAGGTGGGCTTAGAAGCTTAATCTCATAAGTGTCTATTGCCTCTAAAATTCTCAGGGCATCAGCCACCCTTAAGGGTCTTTTAGCTACTCCTATGGCTAAATCCATCTCCACCGCCTGCCTG
>JAVZLK010000070.1:0-5785 GCA_038883795.1 Bathyarchaeia archaeon | reverse complement strand
CCAAAGTTCCAGATCCAGCAATCACAAAAACTTCTTCCTTAGTCATGAAAACTTTTTTCAGGTTATTCAGAGCTTCTTTAAAGACGTCGGCAAACTCTTGGCTTGTATGAGATAGTGGTGGCTTGCTCAAGGCTCGCAACACCGAGGGATCCACATTCGTCGGACCAGGAATCATAAGAAGTTCTCTTTCCTGCATTTTCTCACGCAACCTCGCAGATACAAGCAACAAAGTTATATTCTGTTCCCTTTATATTTTAATTGGAAGGTTTTGAAGTGAAAAATTATCAAAAATTTGGGCTTTTGCAAAAGTTGAAGAATTTTTTGGTTGGAGCAACTGTTTACAGTGCAATTAAAGATTTTGAGGAGAAACGGTTGCTTTTTGAGTATGGGCTGATGTTGGCTGTTTTGGGGGACATGCTCGGTTATCCTGTTTCCGCTTATTACCGTTTAAGATTGATTCCCTACTGGTTGCCACGGGTTAAAGAATGGAAGATATTCCTACTTAGAGAAAAAGACGTGACGGAAAAGTTAGGAGGGTGATAGAACAACATTTTTATCTCTAAACGGATTTTCATACGTTTAAGTGAGCGCTCATGGTTAAAAAAGAGAAAGAAGAGAAAAAAGAAAGTGAAGTTAAGAAGGCAGTGAAAGGTTTAGTTTACGGCATGGCCATGCACGGCATGGTTAGCTACGCCCTAAAGACACGGATGCATCTGGAAAACCTTTTCATGCTCATCACGATGGGGGACATGCTTGGTGTTCCAGTTTTGCCGCCATATTACTGCCTCAGACTTTTACCCTACTGCGTGCCGCACATAAAAACATGGAAGCGAACATTGCTGAGAGAACGCGATGTCACGGATTCCGTGTTCGCCTAGGAGGAACCTAGAATTGTCTACAGCTACATCAATAAAGGAATACTTGGAAACTCACCTTAACGTGAAGTACATTCTATTTGGCGGCAAGGGAGGACTTGGCAAAACCACTTTGTCCGCCGCAACAGCCTTTTGGCTCGCAAAAAAAGGCAAAAAAGTTGTGGTTTTTTCCACAGACCCGCAAGCAAGCCTCACAGATATCTTTGAGAGGAACATTTTTGGCAAAGGCGAGGTGGAGATTGCCCCTAACCTTTTTGCCTTGGAGATTGATGCGGACAAGAGGATAGCGGATTATCAAGAAGAGATTCGGCAGAAAATCATCAAAATGTACGGTGAAGTTCCAAAAGAGGTGGAAGACTACATTAAGTCTTCTGCTGCTGAACCCGCTATGGCTGAGTCTGCAACTTTTGATGCTATGGTTGAGTTGATGACAAGCGGCACATATGATTATTATATTTTTGACATGATGCCTCATGGACACGCTATACGATTTCTCGGCATGTCAGAAATACTTGACGCTTGGGTTAACAAGATTGTTGAAACTAGGAAAAAAGCTGCAGAGTATGGCGATGTGGCTTCTGTTATGAGTGGAAAGGGCGGATTGGCTCAAGAGGACAAAATTTTGGAAGAGTTAGATTTCATAAGGACGAGACTTGGATTTGTCAGCAACATAATGAGGGACGAAGAGCACACAGCCTTCTTCTATGTTCTCATACCAGAACTTATGCCGATCCTTGACACTAAAAAAGCCTTAGAAATGTTCAGGGCTTTTAATATTCCTTTAAGCGGTGTGATAATCAACCAAGTTTACCCCGTGGATTTATTAAAGCAGAAAAATGTCCCTTCATTTTTGAAAAATAAAATATCCATGCAGCAGGAACATATGAAAACCATTCAGACGGAGTTTGGACCATTAATTCGTGGAGTTGTACCCATGTTTGATAGAGAACCAAAGGGGCTTAAGATGATTCCTGAAGTTGCTAAAGCATTGTTTAAGGAGGGGCACTAGTATGAATCAAACCTTTGGCGAGTTCATTTCTTCAAATCCTCGGTTGAAATACATGTTTTTTGGGGGGAAGGGCGGGGTAGGCAAAACTGTTGTTGCAGCTGGCGCTGCCTATTATTTATCTGAAAAATTAGGTAGGAAAACGTTGATTTCTTCCACTAATCCTGTCCATAGTCTATCAAGCGCTTTTGGACAAGACATCTGGGGCAAAGGCGTCCAAAAAATTGAGAAAACAAGAAATCTTTATGCAGTTGAGATTGATGTGACAGAAACGATAAAAAGGTACAAAGAGGAAATACGCGAGAAAATTCTCACTTTTTTGAAATACGCAGACATTCCACTAGATCCTGAACCTTTCGTGGATATTGCCACGACGAACCCTGCGTTTGAAGAGTCTGCCATGTTTGATGACATGATCGACTTAATATTGAAAGGCGAGTTTGACGCCTACATTTTTGACACGGCGCCTGTTGCTCACACTTACCGCCTTTTGGGAATGTCTAAGGTTTATGATCTTTGGCTGCATAAAATGGTTGAAAGCAGAAAGGAAGCCCTTTCCCTACGGGCTAAATTGTCTTTCAGAAAAGACAAGATTATAGAGGAGATAAAGCGAGATCCCATGCTTGCCAGTCTTTTAAGCACTAGAAAGAAGACCGAGAAAGGACGCATGCTCTTGACGGATAAAGAGAAAACTGCATTCTTTTTCGTTACATTGCCGCTTGCCCTTCCAATAGCGGTTATTGAGCGTTTTATAGGCTGGGTTAAAGCTTTCGACATACCTACTGGCGGCGTTATAGTGAACGAAGTTCTTCCAAAAGAAGAGTTCGACCTCAAAAATGCTACATCTTACATAATCAACAAGATCCAAGAGCAGGAACAATACTTAAAAATGATTCACAACAAGTTTCCTGGAATGGTTCGGGGCTATGTTCCATTGTTTGAAAAAGAAGTTGCCAGTTTGGAAATGATTGCTCGTGTCGCTGAGGCTTTAGAGAAAAAATAAAAGGGGAAAACTAAGTTTTAATTTTTTCTTCCTTTGGTTTTGTCCTTAACCGCTGGAAGGCCTTGGCCCCCTCGTAACACATGAAAAGCCCAAGAATCAGCAGGAAGATGTTAACGCAGTCTGCAAACAATGTTCCTAACGAGAAGGTTGTCAAGTATCCCTTAGCCCCCCAAATTCCATCGTACACCAAATATGTCAGCGCTGATAGAGTGGTCACGAGCATGAAAATCATTGGGATAATGGTGTATATCGTTGGGCGCTTCTCTTTTGTAAGCCACAAGGATATTATCATAAGTGCCAACCCAGCCATAAGTTGGTTGGCTCCGCCAAATGTGCCCCAAATATAGCTAAATGCTGCACCCGTGTGTGGACTTGTCAGTATATAAACGATTATGCATACTATGATGGCGCTGAAGTACTTGTTCTTGAATATTCCACCAGCCCGTGGTCCAGCCAAGTCAGATAACACAAGCCTGGTGATTCTAAGTCCAATGTGCATTATTGTTATTGCCAAAATAATTAACATAACCGACGTCAACGCTTTTCCAACAGATGTTGGAATTCCAAGATACCCCAGAATTGTGGAACCACCGGTAACGAAGCTTCCGGCTGGTGACGTTACGTTTGGAGTAGTAGCTGGATTTAAGATTGCAACTGCAGTTAAAGCCACCAATGCCAATATTCCTTCTGCCAACATTGCACCACCACCGATGAAGTGAGCGTCTGGTTCGGTATCAAGCTGTTTTGATGAGATAGAGGAACCAATTAAGCTATGCCAGCCGGATATTGCTCCGCATGCAACCGTTATGAACATCATAGGCCATAATGGACCACTTGGCGCAATGGCAGTATTAAAGAAGGTGGTTGTAGGTTGAAATTGGTAGTTTGGCATGCCGATGAAAGCACCAATAATTATGCCTATTACACCAGCATAAACTAGGTAAAAGGAAAGATAGTTGATGGGTTGTATGAAAACCCATATCGGCAGGATGGCACCAAGAAAACAGAAGAGTAATGTCATGAATATCCAGAAGTCCATAGCGTTGGGGAATGGGGGGACAGCTCCAGTCGCTGGTACAGCGGCAAGGGGAGCCGTATAAGGGAATGCTATACCAGCCCAGATTCCAAGGAACATTACTATTACAGCGACTACTGTTGTGTAGACTATGTTGACTTTAAGCTTGTAGGTTGCATACCCAGCTAAAGCTCCTACAATAGCTACGATCAGTACTGGTACCGGGCTAACTGGAAAGGCTGGAAATAGCTGTCTGGCGACCACATTAGTGAAAGATGAAAGAATTAAGATTATGTACCAAAGTATGTACCAAAGCAGAATTGTTCGAGCTCTCGGCGAAATTAACTCGTAAGTTATGGGTCCAAAAGATGCACCATCTGACCTTGCTGACACCATTAGGCTTCCATAGTCATGTATCCAACCAATGAAAATTGTTCCAAACAGAATCCAAAGTAAGGCTGGGAGCCAACCCCACTGGAGTGCGATTATTGGTCCGCTTACTGGTCCTAAGGCTGCGATGCTTTTCCATTGAAAGCCGAAGAGGACGTATTTGTTTGTTGGGAAGAATTCCACTCCGTCCATATATGTGTGTGCTGGCGTTTCGCGTTTCGGGTCAGACATTATGACGTTTTTGTCGAACCATTTTATGTAGCTCCAGTAGGCAATTGCATAAAGGATTATGCCCAGCAAAATGACAATTACTGAAAGCACTTCTTTCTCCTCCAAAAAGTATATTGAAGGTTATATTAATATAAAACTTATCATAAACATCAAAACAGAGTGAGCGCTCGTTAACAAAAGGAGCCTTAAAATGTACGAGTTCACCGCGATTTTTCTTCTCGCTCTACTTTTTATAATTGCATACTTTATTGGAATGCGCCGTAACCGGAAAATAGCGGTCAAATACGCCAAAACCATAAAAGATTATATGTCTCCAAAAAGCGAGTTTGTAGGCTTCCGTCCCTACAGTCGCGGAGGATTCAGAGCTCTATGCAAAATGAAAGAAAAGGAAGCTTTTACGCAGATTGAAATGGCTGTAAGCCTCGTAGACCGTGAAAACTTGATGCACTATCCTCTATCATTACTAACGAAGGACTGTGACACATTTGCATGTTGGGGATTTCTCAGAGAACCCATACCATTTAACATTGAGATTTTGCCAATAAAAGAAGAGAAACTTTGCCAAAAAATGGAGTCAGAGAAAGATCTCAAAGCAATATCCTTAAAGAGCGAACTCAATGAGTTCTTCGCAGTCTTAACCTCAAACCAAAAATCTGCAAAAAGATTTTTATCAGATAATCAGTTACAAAAACACATTTTAGAAATGAAAGCTTCCATCAAACGATTGTCCCTAAGCAAGAAGGAGTCAAGAGTATACTTAATAGGTGAATTGAGGGAGATTTCCTCCTTAAAATCTTTCATAGATATTTTAATGTCTTGCGGGGAGATTGCAAAAGATGTTACATGAATTGTTTTTGCAATTCTATCATGGCTTTGCTGTCGGTTGCCTTCGAGTAGCTTTCAAGTCTTTCTTTGTTGAGTTCTAGGAATGTGTGTCCCCATTTAAAAATCGAAAGAAGTTTGTAAGCTTCTTCTTTAAACCCAGCGATGTAGAGGGCTGCTGCTAGGGCTTCGGCGGTACTGAGCCTTGTTGGTTGTCCAAAATTGACGGGGTTTCCAGCTAATAGATAGGGCAAGCACCGCGATGTCCCTCGAACACTTTTAAGCAATGCCTTTTCGGCATGCTCCCAGCTAAAGTCTAAGGCGGCTAACCCGAATTTTTCTATGCGTTGTCTATCAGCTGGTGAAAAGGCTATTTTCGAAAGGGGATTAAGCACAACAGCTCTTCTTGGAAGAAATCTGATTCGGCGAACCACTCGGACTAA
>JAVZLK010000069.1:0-5905 GCA_038883795.1 Bathyarchaeia archaeon | reverse complement strand
ATACCAAAATGGGTTTGGGTCCATCACTTGAAAAATAAAATAACAACTCTTTCGAGTGAAGCTCTTGAATGCAACCACAACTTTTTTCTGCAGATTGAATAATGCATCAATTGTGAATTTGGATTAAAACTTTAAATAGATTCAAAACAGGAACCGCTGTGAATTTTGTCACAAAGTCTGTATATCATCAGTTATTTACAATAACGATATTATGAGCCTTTCTTGATCTTAGAGAATGTTGAAAAGCTTCGTTAGGAACAAGAGCTTGCCGTTCCAAAGTTGGATAGCAATCCTTTACCTCAGAGCTGGCTCTTGACATTTCTCTCAGGAGACGTTATATTTAAATTTTAAGGGCAAAGAATATAATTGAAGAGGGAAGAGAGCAAGATGAACTCTATGAAGATTGGTAGAAAAGCAGCGATTATACTAGGCCTACTCGCTGCCTTGGGTCTAGCTGGATGTTTTGCATTTTTTGAGACATCGCAACATCAAGGTATTTTCATACCACGCGTTCCAAAATATGGAGAGAAAACGATATTGTTTGTAGTTGCGTTTGATAAGGACAGTAGCTCTTGGATTCCAATAGAAGTTATACTCACTGATATAGAGGCAGAGAGAAGTGAAAGGAAAGTAACAAATGGTGAAGAAGGAGCAATATTTAATGTTGTTGTAGGTAAAGAATATGTAATAACAGCAAGATATAAAGATAGCGATATTTCTTCAAGATTTATAATGGAGCCAGGTACAACAGTCGTTGCTTTTGTAAAAAATAACAAGATTGTTGATATGGCAATTTACCGAACTGGTATAATGTAATACTCAAGATTCGCAAGTTCCCAAGCTTTTTCGGAATATCGAAGATCTTGTAAAGAACGATTTACATAATGACCAGGAGATAGTACGAACATTACGCAATCCGGTGGAAAATACGAATATTCTTCCTCACATGAATTATTAGACTTTACAAGTTTTATGATACCTATTGCATGACCAAGTTCATGCATCAAAGTTTTTGCTTCAATTAATTCTGCAACTGTCGCTTCATCTAGTGTTCCCCAGACCTGAGCAGCCATTGCAGCATCCTTTCTAATTTCTCCTAAAGCAATTGCGATATAATTTCCAGAAGTATCATCGCAAGGTGTTGCAATAGTGGTTCTACCAGCCGCT
Organism: Bathyarchaeia archaeon; assembly: GCA_038883795.1. Lineage (GTDB taxonomy): Archaea > Thermoproteota > Bathyarchaeia > Bathyarchaeales > Bathycorpusculaceae > JASEJA01. Next base: position 4,738 of record JAVZLK010000069.1, on the reverse strand, counting down.
AATTGTGACAGGCTTCTTGTGTATAACACCCACTTCCATTTCGATGTTGTTATGTACTTTCTACCAAACCACCCACTTCGCACGCTGTCATCACCCATATCATTGTAAATTTCTTCTAACCTCCAAAAGTCTTCGTCAGTTATTGCATCTGCTTCGACAAATATAGCATCATCAACATAAAATGTTATATGCACATCCCGCAGCAAAAAATACTGTGTAATATACTCTAAAACTCTCTCGTTTGGTTTATAGCCTACAAGATAATCTATCTCAATAAAAAGTTCATAGAGTGCTATAACAAAAGAGGTTTTCTTTTCTGAGTAGATATTTGCTGGCCCATGGACTGCAGCGGTAACAGTATATTTACCGCTTTGCAGCCCAGGCGGGATTGTCCAATAAGCTTTTGTAAAGCCCATCTCTTCACCCACTCTTAACGAGATGTTCTCTTCAAAAACGCCCTCTTTCACGTTTTTGCCAGTGGGGTCAGCGATATCTACGTTAATCCTTAAGCCTGAAACAGGGCCTTTTCCTGTGTTTTTAACTTTAACGGTTATGACTACAGGGCTTCCACCTTCCTTTGAATAAGAGCTCCTGTTCGTAGTGACCTCAGTAATCTCCACAGAAGGTTTACCTTCATAAACCACAAGCCTCTTTTCCAATCTATTGTTTTGCTCATCCCATTCATCTATTTCTTTCCCATAATCTACTTCTAGAACAACAATGTGCTCTCCAGCTGTGGCCTTCCATCTTGTAGTTGTTTGCCTCTGTCGCTCTTGCCCTGGAGCCAATGAGCCACGGGCTGAGATGCCAATCCTCTGGCCATCCACAAAAACAGCGTTTTCGAAGTCGCCGGAAGCAACATCTCCTTGATTCTTTTCAATGTAATAGAACATCACTTCATCGCCTTCATAAACCTCCTTTGGCTCCCACCAGAGGTCTACAGCAACAAGATCCGGTTTTTTCGAGGGGGTCACGGTTAATGTCGCAATTGCAGTAGATTCTTCGTATTCATCATCGCCTGCAAATGAAGCGATGATCGAACATGGGCCTGCAGGGAAGTTTATCAGAAGTTGTGTCTGGTAATTGCCGTTATAATCGGTGTAGGCTACCTCAGGGAAATAACCCTCGAAATAGATGCCGGCAAAAGAAAATGTGATTTGCTTGTTTGGAATCCCTTGACCATTATCTCTTCGAACTAGTCTGCCTCTCGCCAATATTCTTGTGTTGCTATATTCAGGAACAGAAGATGGGATTAACTCAAGGGTAAGGCTTGTAGGAACTTTTGAAGGCTTAGAAACCTTGAGTGTTCCTTCTATAAGTAGCCTATCATACTTATCCCATGAGGGTGGTGTGGAACTTCCGTTATAAACAACCTTTATCTTGTACGTTCCAGGGGTATGAGGCGCGACAAAGGTTTCTTTATCCCATCGATATCCACCAATCTCTTGGCCAATTTCAGAAATGGTTTCGTCATTGTCCGAATTGGCAATGAAATGGTCTTTATCCCATTCCGGATAAACACGAATGATATAAGAATTTTTGGTATTTCCTTCTTGATATCTAAAGAAAAGCGTTAAACTTGCGCCTGGTGCAGTCTCTACAAAGTGTTGGTCGTTTCCGTCTGAATTAGGTGGGGTTCCTTTATAATCGAGATCGAAAATCGAAATCGTTCCTTGAGCCCCGCTTAACTTTTTCAGATAATGATGAGGTCTTTTAAGTTCAATGCAGTTAATATGTTCCCAATACTGAGCCCCAAATACCTCCACAAAATCTCCAGGGCTTACTGGATCAATTTGAGGTGAGCCTGCCGGATCAATAAGAAGCACTACCGTCTCGCCAATATAGTGATGTCCAGTTTGATCTTGGATTATTTCTGTGATTTTGACACATTTATTATGACATTCTACAACAATACCTCTAAATTTTACAAGAAGTTCCTGACCCTGCCCTGTTTGGGTGAAAGCAGCTGCCACGTGCTTGTCTGTTGTGCCCACATTGAAGGTGCGCGTGGGGCCTGGCATCCAGCTCACCGTGTAGATGTCCCAGTAGTTTGTGAACGTCCAGCCAGGCGGCTCTGCTACTAGGCTTACCGTGACCGTGCTGTTCTCATCTACCTGGACATAGGGCCCAGGATAGGTCGAGGTAGTAGTTAGTATCTGCCATCCTCCAGGATAATCCACACGAATCTGAGCACCTGGAATCTTCATTACATTTTCAATGTTGTAACTTCTAAATCTGTTAGCATCCTCAATGGCATATACGTAGACTCTCACTTTTCTCGTCGGCTGCGTGCTCGGGCAAAACGTTTTCTCAAGTATGTTGTTTCGCTCATTGCACTCTTGCACTTCATTCAGTGCATCGAGAATAACTTGGATTGCATGACAGCCTGTATCCGAGGGCCAGAGAAAATTCTCTTTGCGCCCTTCAATAATTTTCCCTGCAGCTAATCCTTCAATTCTTGCTGAACCAATCTCTCTTCCATCAAATAAGAGCTTGATAACAAAAGAAGAAGCATTTGCGTTTCCTATGTTCTTTGCCTTAAAGCGAATTGTTACTTGTTGGCCAGGGGCAAAGGACGAAGGCTCAACCCAGATGTCTTCCATTTCAAGGTCAGGGCAAACATTAGGAGAAGATATTACTTGAAAGCTTTTTGAGGCGTGGATGTCATAATCTTTGTACTTCGCATTTACTTCGACGGTACGAGTTCCTGGGTCTCCTGCCGTCAACGTGGCTTTGTAAACACCATCTGCCACTTTTCTAAAGGCTTGAGTGATGTCCTTTGTTCCATATGGTCCATGAGCAAGAACCTGCAGGGTATCAGGGTTAAAGACCCCAATCCACTGTGTTCCCACTGACTTGAACTCCAAGGTTATCGTAACAGACTCTCCTGAATAGTAAACACCGTCTGGTCTGTCAAAACTGATCTCACACAAATAATCAATTACTACAGGATTTGCGCTGCTTTGATAGAAATAAAAGAGCAAAGATAAAACTGAGCCTAGCAGTAGCAAAAAGAGGCAAATGTGTAAACGCGGCTGTCTACTTCTTCTCGAACTTCCATTCCTCAGCCCCATTACGATAATATATAATAGCGAGCTTCCTAGCTCTGTCAAGTGAGGGTGGAGATGAAAGGAAAGAAAAGAATATTTCTGAAGAAAGGTAAATACTTACTCTCTTTTTTGTATTTTGTATTCTTGTTGGGGATAGGGGCCAATGAAACCATGACCGCTAGGTGTAACCGAATCCCATGCCAGAATGAAGGAAACCTTATATTCTATAGTGAACGAGTGATGCTCTCTCTTGCCGCGGGAGAGATGACTGTAGAGGGGGTTTACTTTTTCCGCAACACGTCTTTAAAGGAGAGGACAGTCATAATGTATTACCCATTTTTTATTGACGTTGCTCATCCCTATCCAGAGTGGATTGACGTGGAGGGTTTCAACTTTGTTAAAGAGCCGCAAGGGATTTCTTGGCGAATGAGTTTTCCCGCTTGCTCCGATAGGGTGCTTAGGGTGCGGTACCGACAAAAGCTGTATGTGAATACCGCCGTTTACATTTTGACATCAACTCAAGAATGGAGAGAGCCTTTAAGAAATGCGGAGTTTATTATCACGGTTCCCCTCGAATGGCGCGAGCTCACCTTTTCTTATGCACCTAATCGGTACGCAATAAAAAATGGCTTAGCGTATTACTACATATTTATGAAAAATGTCATGCCTGATAAAGATCTCGTTATTAGCTGGAATTAAGTCGAATTAAGCCAATGTCTATGGTCATGTGTTAGAAAAGGAGAGTCCAGTCTTCGGGGCCGAGCCTTAAACCCACGTGCTTTTTGTCAAGAGAGGCGCTATGAGGGCTCTTCAGCAAGTGCGAGAACTTGAGTACCTATAAGGCTATAGCCTGGATTCTTTCCACGCGGTGGTACCTTCTATGTAAACTTCATTAGGGCTTTACCAATGCAGCTTATAAGGCCAAGACCGCTTCAAAACTCTTACTCAATTGGCGTAATCTTCACTAAGAATGGCTTTGTAAATCTTGACTGCATCTTCATGATGCCGATGCCCTCGCCAGCATGGAGCATCGTAAGATAGTGTCTTTCGTCGCCGTTGAGCATCATGGCTCTGCTCATGATCTCAATATCTTCTTTGCTTCCAAGGTGCAACACCATGGTATAAAATGTATTTCCTCTTACGAACCGTGGTATTGCTGAAGGGTTCTGATCCGTAATCACTAAACCTCCACCCCATTTTCTTACCTCCCGGAAGAAGGAAGTGATGATGTTCTCTTGTTGCTGAAATAGTGCATGCACTTCTTCGATGACGATCAAAACTTTGAGGGAGTTAGCTAAAGCTATTCTTTTCCGCTTGAAAAACACCTCATATGCGTAGCTCAAAAGCAAATCAACAAAATCAGCCCTTTCCTCTTGGTTCACAAGATGACTTAGGTCTAAAAGCGTTTGTTCGCTGAAGAGTTTTACAACGTCTGTTTGCTTTGTTGTGTTGAGCACCTGACCCAAAGGGCCTTCTACGAACTGACTGAGGAAGTCGCTGATCGGAATAAAGGATCTCCCCTTCCAATAGGATCTTTGAAGGTCAGCAAAGGTAAAGGCCTTTGCGCCTTGGTTCAAAAGCTCTTCCACCCTCTTTTTCAAATAAATCTTGATGCTCCTTTTTGTTACAGAGCTTCCTGGAAGATGCCTTTCGACAAGGGAATTAAGCAAGGCCATGAAGAAGGTAGC
>JAVZLK010000068.1:0-6182 GCA_038883795.1 Bathyarchaeia archaeon | reverse complement strand
GGTTCTATTAAAAAAAACGCAATAGCGTGGTACGCATATACACGGAAAAGCTATAAAAATTTAAAAACAGGCGTAGCTGGAGATGCTACAAAAGCTACACGTGAAAAAGGGGAAAAAATTGCGACAGTATTGGTTGAACGAATAAGTGAGATAATTGAGGAAATAAAAAGGCGTTACCCACCAGGAGTGCCTTTTGAAAGTGAGTAATGACACTCCTGATGATTCGTTTTTTGGACGATCTGACATTCTTCCACCTACAAAATCTGTTCAGAGAAGGATAAATCTCCCACGAATTAAGAGAGAAGTTAAGTATTTACATCATATGATTTGGATTAATGAAGCTTATCTACTTATGCTTCAAGAGCAAGGCATAATAAGCGAGAATGATGCAAAGCTAATTGCACAAGCATTGGAGAAACTTATGAAAGAGAGATTATCAGTTTTAAAAATCGACTTGCCTCTAGATGACTTGTACATTCATATTGAAAAATTTCTAATAGAAGAGATTGGCCCAGAGATAGGCGGAAAACTCCATGTAGGGAGAAGCAGATGGGATCTTTATGCAACATTTCACAGGATGATCATTAGAGACAAGATCAATGTTCTCACTACGCATCTGTTAGATTTGCAGAATACGTTAATTGAACTGGCACTCTTCCATAGTAACACAATAATCGTTATTTATACACATTTTCAGCATGCTCAACCAACCACTTTTGGGCATTATTTACTTGCCATAGTCGATTCTTTGTTTAGAGATCTTGAGCGTATTGAAATGGCTTACAAGCATACCAACCTATGTCCTTTGGGAGGGTCTATAGCCACGTCTAGTTTCCCTATAAATAGGGTTAAAACGTGCAAACTACTGGGTTTTGATGACATTATCGAAAACTCATATGACGCTGCCACCGCAACAGATTACCTCATAGAAACAGTTTGGTGTTTATGTTCAATAATAGCTAATCTCAACAAACTTATAAATGACATTCATTTATGGCAAGGTCAGGATATTAATTTGATCAAGGTTGCAGGGCAGTATGCAACATCTAGTAGTATGATGCCACAAAAAAGAAACCCAATAGTATTGGAGAATATAAGAGCCAGAGGAATCAGAATTTATGGGAATCTTATATCCATACTCTGCATGTTAAAAAATTTAAACAGTCCTTGCAGAGATGAAAGAGAAGTTATCCCTCTTGTTTTTGACTCGTTTAAAGCATGTAACGACGTGATTATAATATTGGATGAAATAATGAAAACGCTAGAGGTTAACTCTCTAAAAGGAATTGAGCTTGCACGGGATGGTTTTTCGACAATGAGCCAACTTGCTGAGTACATAGTGCGCTTTAGCGATATTAAATCATTTAGAGTTGCCCATAAAATAGTTGGTCGTATTGTTTCTACAGCCTTAGAAAGGAAAATGAAACCTTCGGAGATTACAAGCCGTATTGTCGATGAAGTTTCAGAAAAAATCGTTGGTAAACGGTTGGGGTTAAAAGAAGATATTATCAAAAAGGCATTAGATCCAAAACAATTTGTTTTGTCAAGAAAAGTAAAAGGCGGACCATCCCCAAAAGAAGTTCAAAGAATGGTAAGAGAAAGGAAAGAACTTCTAAAAAATTGGGGTAAAAAATTAATGGATAGAAAAGGCAGATTAAAGAAAGCATATGTAGAATTGAGAAATATTATAAAAAAATGGACAACACTTTATGACAATTAGTATGATGACATTTGATTATCGAATGTTTTGGAGAAAAAATTTATAAGGATATCTCTGATATCCAATTAACTCAGTTGGGAAGAGACTTATGTCCACTGAACCTGTTGTAGTTAAATACGCGGCTATAAAGTTTTTTTATCCACCAGGAGGTGGTAAAGCCAAAAGAATGCTTACCCCTGAAACATGTGGTTCGACACATTTTTACGGAGGATTTGCATTCAGTGAACCTGGTAAGACGCTACACAGGTGGCATAGACACACGTACGACAGAGGCGAAAGCTACGAAGTTGAATTTCCACCAGACTTTGAAGAAGCCTATTTCATAGTAGAAGGAGAAGGAACTTTGCAGTGGAAAATCTATGATCAGATTAAAGAATGCAAGGTTGAAAAAGGCGATGCGATATTCTTTCCAAAGGGTTGTTGCGAGCATCAATTGCTAAATACAGGAAAGAATACATTAACAGCTGTTTTTGTTGGGGCTCCACCTAAAATAAAGATTATGAAATAAAAAAGATGCTGGAGGTATCGGCTCTGAATGGATTAACGTTAATACAAGCGCTTATTGAAGGCTTATCCTTGGGAGGCATTTATTGTTTAATCTCTGTCGGATTAAATTTAGTGTTTGGAGTTATGAACATTGTAAATTTTGCCCACGGAGAATTCTTAATGGTAGCAATGTATATAGCTTACTGGCTCAATTATATATTAGGTGTAGATCCATACTTTTCAATTTTCATAGTTGCTCCTTTAATGTTTGTTTTCGGTATGTTATGCCAACGTATTTTGATAGAGCCAATATTAGATCGAGAACAAAACGATCAAGTAATTGTTACATTAGGCTTATCTTTAATTCTCCAAAACCTTATACTTTTCCTATTTTCAGCTGATTACAGAACAATATTGACCCCTTATACGTATCTAACCTTTAACATCGGGGGCATACATGTTCCCTTTGTAAAAATTTTATGCGTGCTCTTTTCCATTCTAAGCTTATCGGCTCTGTACATATTCTTGTACAAGACAAAAACCGGAAAAGCTGTAATGGCTGTTGCACAAAACAGAATTGGCGCTAGCATAGTGGGTGTAAATGTTGCTCGCGTTGACATGATCGCATTTGGCTTAGCCTTAGCGCTTGTAGGTATTGGAGGGGCAGTTATTTTGCCTTATTTCTGGGTATTTCCAAGCGTAGGTCAACTTTTTATAGTTCGTGTTCTTCTCATCATTGTGGCGGGAGGATTAGGCAAACTTAAGGGAGCCATAATTTGCAGTTTAATTATGGGCATAACAGAATCAATTACGGTTTTGTTTGTTGCTCCGATAGTAAAAGATTTTATATTATTTGTTGTGTTTACGACGATATTTTTGCTTAAACCGGGGGGATTATTTGACTAAAAATACAATGACAAACATATTAGAGAGAAAACGTTTTCTTTTCTCTCTAATAACAGTGTTTTTGTTTCTATTATTTATACCGAATTTAGTTCTTTTTAACCCGGTTGCTATTCACGTGCTCTGTATGATTTTTTTGTATGCCTTTATGGCTCAATCTTGGAACATGATTGGAGGTTTCACTGGTCAATTTTCCTTGGGGCACGTTACTTTCTTTGCAATAGGTGCTTATACTTCCGCTTTGCTCTATGTTAATTATAACATACCCACTTCTATTAGCTCTTTAATCGGAGCGTTAATTTCCTGTATCGTTTCCATAGCTGTGGGACTGCCGTTTTTAAGACTCCGCGGACATTATTTTGCTATTGGGACTTTGACATTTACCTTTGCAACCATGCAACTTTTTACGAGCATGACATCTATTACAAAAGGGGCTCAAGGGGTGCTTATCTACCCTCGCCAGTCTAATCCACTATACTTACTATTTTACGACAGAACGCAATATTATTACCTTATAATGCCCCTTACGTTCGCCCAACTTTTATTGACGGTGTTCCTTTTAAGAAGCAAGCTTGGTTATTCTTTCTTGGCGACTCGTGAGGACCCAGATGCAGCTGAAAGTTTGGGAATAAATACTGCAAAGACGAAGATTATTGCGTTTGCTATTAGTAGCATCTTTATGAGCATTGCAGGATCCATCTACGCTAATTACGTAACTTATATCAACCCAGAGATTGTTTTCTCCATGGAATTCACTGTGGCAATTATTTCAATTAATATGGTCGGTGGACTCGGAAGTGTTTGGGGTCCCCTTATTGGCTCCTTCATTTTGGTACCATTTTCTGAGGTTATCCGATTCACAATAGGTAGTAAGATAATAGGAATACACATGGTTATATATGGGTTTGTGCTAATTTTAGTTACATTCTATGCAAAAGGGGGAATTTTTGCAACTATTTTGCGCGCATTGCCAAAAATTCATCGTGAAGATTTTGAGACTAAACGGTGAAAAATGCGCAAAATTAATATGAAAGCTGCTTTTCAATACTTAAAAATATGGAGGAAGTTGGGTGGTGGTTTTTCTAGCAGGTGAAGCCTTGTTAGGAAAAGCTGAAGAAGTTGCGCATGTAGAAGTGTTGATAGGTGATAAGGCAGGAACTGTAGGAAATGCCTTTGTAGAGGCTTTTGCAAATCCAAGACTTGGTCATACCCCGTTATTAGCAGTAATAAGGCCAAATTTGCCGTGTAAACCATTGACTTTGATAGTTCCAAAAGTCACAGTAAAACATATGGATGAGGCGGCTAAAGTTTATGGACCAGCGCAATCTGCTATCGCAAAAGCCGTTGCGGATAGCGTGGCAGAGGGAATCATACCTCTGGACAAAATTGAGGAGTGGGTAATAATCTGTAGCGTATTTGTTCATCCACATGCAAAAGATTATGTTAAAATTTATCTTTATAACTACTCAGCTACAAAATTAGCTATAAAGCGAGCTTTAAGTAATTACCCCAATGTCAAAAAAATTATGGAAGAAAAGGATAAAGCAATTCACCCTATAATGGGATTTCGTCTTCATCATAATTTATGGAGGCCTCCATACCTTCACATTAACTTTGACATCCCCTCAATAGAGCGCATAAGCCAAATTTTGGAATTAATTCCCGAAAGTGATAGGATAATCTTTGAAGTTGGTGGTCCATTATATAGAAAACATGGTGAGAAAAGTATTGAGACAATTAGGGAAAAGAGAGAAGGCTATTTTATTTTCGTAAATCTTGACGTACCGCAAGTTCCGAAAGTTGAAGTAGATTTAGCGTTTGAAGCTACCGCAAACGGTGTTATAGCATCTGCTGGGGCCTCTGATGATATTTTAAATGCGTTCATCTATGAAGCAAAAAGAGTAGGTATATACGCAGCAATAAATTTTGAGGACTCCTCAGTTAATAACATACTCTCAAGGCTTGAATCTTTAAACGACCCTCCTCATTGTGTAATTCTTCCATTTAAGTCTGCACAATTGCAAAATATGGCGGGAATAATTACACAGATAAAGCAAAAAAACAAAGGGAGAATACTGGTAGCCTTAAGTGGAGAGATAGCTCCATCAACAGCTCAAACAGCATTGACTTACGGGGGGGACGTCCTAAGAGTTGACCGATATATTACTCAGGCGAAGGATGTTGAGAGAACCGTTAGAGAGTTCTTGAGTTTGCCCGAATTCGCGCTAGAAATAGATCACTTGAGGAAGCATGTTGAATAAATAAGGTGAACACGATATTGGGTGAAGCAAATTTATACGATATTTACCTCTGGAAAAAATTAATGAAATATAACAGGCCAAAACTCAATGAAGACAATATTAGATTAAAGATTATAGAAATAGGCAGGAGGTTGTTCAAGGAGGGCGTTGTGTTTGGCACTTGGGGAAATCTCAGCGCAAGATTAGATAACAATTCTTTTCTTATAACGCCAAGCGGCTTTGCTAAGGGGGAGCTGCAACCAAGCGACCTTTTAATCGTTGACTTGTCAGGAAAAGTGGTAAAGGGTAATCTTCGCCCATCAATAGAGACGACGCTACACGCAAAAATCTATAAAAGAAGAATGGACGTTGGGGGAATTATACATACCCATCCCACTTTTTGCACATCGTTTGCTATATGTATGAAAGAAATACCAATCGTTTCAGTAGATGCTGCGGCTGTTATTGGAGAAAAAATTCCAGTAGCAAAATATTATCCTCCGGGAAGCGAAGAATTAGCTGATGAAGTCGTGAACATATTGCGGGACGGTGTTGCAGTTTTACTTGCAAATCATGGATTAATTACTGTTGGTAAAAACCTTGAAGAAGCATATCACGCCGTGATCGTAGCTGAAAACGAAGCTAGGATACTAGTTTTTTCGCATCTGATAGGGACTCCAAAAGAACTGCAAAAAGAAGAAATTGAAGCACTGCGAGCATATTATGAAACTAAATATGGGCAAAACGGGAAACTTATTGTTAGATATTAATAACTTAGCCGCCTTCAAGTAAATAGCTAAGAACGTTTTCAACAAGTAGAAGTTAAAGCTTAA
>JAVZLK010000067.1:0-6329 GCA_038883795.1 Bathyarchaeia archaeon | reverse complement strand
TCGTAAAAGTTATTACAACGGCAAAATTCAAGATAAGGCGGAAAAGCGTCTATTCCAACGAGTCTTTCAGGATTTCGGTAAATTTTCACCAAAGCGCCTATTACACCACGGCCATAACCTACATCCACAAGAGAGTTCATTTCGATAGGTATCTGCTCCAAAATTTCATATAACCACCTATGCGCCCATGTAACTTTTGTCGCAGTGCGCTCGGCTTGTTGTTCCAAAATAGATTCCTATCAATTTTATGCGATTCTATTTATAAAGCATTTTAGTTATAGCAAATTAAATAAAACCGTCAATAAAGGCATCTCGGAGTTGTTTCCTTGATTGGGAAAATTGACTTGGTAATGTGGACTAAAAATGGCGAAAAATTTCTGCCATTCGTTCTTAAAAGAGTTGATGAGGTTATTCCCTCTGAAAATATTAACAAAAAAATTTTAGTTGATGACCACAGCACCGATGGAACCGTGAAAATTGCACGGGACTTCAACTGGACTGTTTACAAAAACCCCGCAAGCGGCATAGCCTCTGGTGTTGAGGAAGCCTTGAGACATGTGGTATGTGAATATTTTGTGAGTATAGAGCAAGATGTTCTTTTGGCAAAAGATTGGTGGGAAAAGGTTCCGCCATATCTTGAAGAAAAAGATGTGGCATGCGCTCAAGGCATAAGAATCTCAATTGATCCAACCTTAAAAGCGTTAGAGGAATATGCAATTAATGAAAGAAGAACTATAAACGTTAGCATAGACAACAACATATTCAAAACTAAAGTTATAAAAGCTTTAGGCAACATTCCTCGGGGTTGTCCAGTCTGCGTAGATAGTGCCATAATGAAAAAAATAATATGGAGCACTCCCTACAAATGGATCACAACTTCGAAAGTTGTTTCTCTGCATCTAAGCAGAGACAACATTTTGAATTATTTGCGGCACTATCGCAAAATAGCCAGAATGTGCAAGAAAACGATTTACTGTGCAGTGGGCGGAGTTGGGTTTTCGGAATCGCTAAATCCAAAATTTAGAAAAGTTGTTCGCATTTTAATAACTTCACCATTAAGAGGATTACAATTAGCAGTAAGAAAAAGAAATGCCCACATTTTTTGGACCTACCCAGCAACAAGATTATATTCCTTCCCAGAAAACATCAAAGAGTGGAAAAAAGTAATGGCCATAAGTGATACACTAACGAGAAAATTGCCACCAATTACCTTGAAAGTTCAGCAAGAAGATGGGATTCCGCTTTTCATTTGGCAAAGAGAGGAAAATGGAGGCTAAGAGTGCTTTGCCCTAAATTTTTTGCGTAACCTTGCGAGTTTGACTATGTAAAAGATTGTCAAGTAAAATGAAAGCGTATAGTAAAGCAATCCTCTATAAAAGGCATTTAATCCATTCCCTAATTTTCTCTGCTTTAGAATCGAATAAACTGCGTAAATTGGAACTTGAATTAGTGCGAGATACCAGTATGACCCCAAAATTAAGGGTGAAACCGCTATTGTCAAATGAACTTGCCCAACAGCGAGTATTCTAAGTAGCGCTGTTAAATTGTCAGTTATCACATATACTTTTACCTTCTTTACGATACCTCTTAAATAACGCCTTAAGGGCATATCCAAATATGGTACTGACCAATGTGTTCCCAGAAATTTAACATCATACACCTGTACTTCTTTTGTGGTTAATATCTTGAAACCTTTAGATCTAGCCCTAAGTTCAAGTTCTCTATCCTCAGCCCATGTCATATCCTCATCGAAGTATCCAACACTGTCAAACAGTTTTTTAGATATAGCAGTAAAATCCATACCAACTAACAGCGGTTCCTCGTAGCCATCATTGGGACTAACTTTTAATTGGTTAATCTCTTTAAGATCAATTATTTCAACTACATCTCGCTTCGCCCCAACTATACCCACTCCGCTCTCAATTATCGGACGTACAATCTCAGTTAATGTGGTTTGCAAAGGCGCAATTACATCGCTGTCCCAAAATACTATAATTTCACCCTTCATTCTCTTAGCCGCAATATTTCTTGCTTCAGGTATGTTAGACCCAGGTAAAATAACAATCTCGTGACTTTTTAATGGAGATGTAATTAAAAGTTCATTAACGACATCGACGGATTTGTCTGTAGAACCTCCGTCAACATATATGAAGTGAATTTTCTCTTTGGGATAATCTTGCGCTAGTAAGGATTTAAATGCGTAAGGTATAATCCATTCTCTGTTAATGGCAATCATTGCCACAGTTATTTGAGGAAGCCCAAGCGAAGACTTAGTCTTTGGTTGCACTTGAGTTAACCGCCTTGAGACTAATTTTTAGTATAGATTCTTGATCCACTCTTAAAAGAATTTATGAAACTTTTTATTTGGCTATCTAAACTTCCCATGTTTATCTTTATGTCACCATTAAGAGTCATCGCAATTGCGAATATTTTTTCCAACTCAATACTCCATTAAATCAAGTAGTCGTAAATGGGTGGATAGCAATTTTTTAACGATATTTTCTGTCTTATGGTATTTCTTCAAATATGCGTATTCCATTTGCCATAACTTAGCATTACAACCGCTTATTGCGCAAACGATTTCATCTTCCTCAGTAATATCTTTTATCGGGAAGTCTTTGTATTCTGGATATTCTGATGAAACGTGTGTTATTACTGGTCGTCCGCATGCTATGGCTTCTAAAGATACCATTCCTAATGATCCTAATTTAAACCTGTCAATAACAACATCTGCGTTCCAGTAGTATTGGTTAAGTTTTTCGTGAGGAACTTTTGGTAATACGTTCAGATGCAAACCGAGGGAAGAAGCTAAAGACAATGTTCTTTCAAAATCCACACCATACCTTATAATGCTAACTTCAACTTCTTCCTTGATTCTGCTCAAGGCTCGTATGGCTACATCTGTGCCCTTCACAGCCCAGTTGGAATCACTTGCGATAAGCACCCTCTTCTTTCCATTATGTTCCTCAAGCCTTTTTGGATAAAAAATCTCAGTATCAACTGGGTTAGGCAAGTACTCTGCATCTTCTCGAAATTCTTTTGCTATGCCAAGAACGTCGGGTGTGCTAACCAAAATCTTATCGCATCTACGCAAGTTATGTCTAACGATTCTGCCCCACAAAGGATGTTTGAGGCTTGTCCTCAGATCACTGCCATGCGCGTGTCCAATTAATGGCTTTTTCCCTAAACGCGTCGCGATGTAACAGTCTTGAAGAAGATAATGAACGTGATATATGTCCCCTTTAGCCCTCAAAATTTTATAGGCTATATCGAAAGTCTTGCTCCAAAACCCTCTGCTACGCTTGATGTGTTGCTTTTCAACATCTGATGGCATATACTTGAGTAATGTTTCCCCAACGAAGGCGCAATCGTTTATCATGACAAGCTTCATTTCCGCACCCGTTTAGACATCTTCCTAGTTAAAGGCTCTAACTTTGCGATATCCCTTTCCAAAGCCTCAACCCTCATCCTAACCTTTTCAATTTCCTCCATTATTTGTCTATCAACAATTTCTTGCTTGCGCTTTTCATTAGACTTCAAAATTAGCCTCAAAAACTCGGAATCATAACTTTTCACCAATAATTCCGTATTAGGAATCAAACAGTGTCCACCAATAACTCCAGGGAACATAACGGGTCTATCAAACCTAATGCGGTGGGTGTCCTCGATAAACTCCACAATCTCATCGAAATCAGCTTCAAAGAACTTGGAAATACGATGCATCTCCTGAAAACATGCGATCATCCATGCTCTATATGTGGTTTCGAAAAGTTTGGCTAACTCCGTTTCCAAGCAACTCTTTAAAACTTTGGTTTTGAACCCCAATTTTTTGAAGTGTTCAGCAGCAGCTTTAGATGACTGGTTGTTTACGCCGCCGATGAACTTTGTCCAACGTTTTAACTCCCACTTCATGTGTTCTAGGCTTTTATGAACTCCACGTATCGGGGAATGCGATAACAAGCAGTTACGGTAGAGCGCATGTATCTTTATGGTTGTTCTTGGTGGAACTGTACTCTCGATAATCGCAAGTTTAGGTTTAAACCGTTTAAGGTAGTTCACAGCATCATCAACAAATTTGTCCTGATCATCGCACGGGATGCATAAGTGCATTACGTCGAACGCTTCGGGGAACTTACCTTGTCCAATCTCCTCCATTTTTTTCTTATCTAAGTCAAAACCATAAACATCAAAATGTCCGCTTTCTTTGAGCAATTCGAACAACGGTCGCCCCACCTCACCCAAACCGACAACTATCACCGTTTCTCCCGCCAAAGCTCAAACCTCCAAGGAAAAATCAAATAAATCGTCAAACTATTTAACTTTCTCACATACCTATGCGAATAAAAGAGCTTGAAAAGTGAAGCGTATGCAGAAACCAAAAATAGGAGTGGGAGTAATTCTAGGGGAAAATGTCCAAGTCGGGAAAAACGTTATAATCTGGAATTATGTGGTTATTGGCGACTACACAAAAATCGGTTTTGGAACACGCATTGGAAGTTTTTGCGACATAGGAAAGAACGTTGTAATAGGAGAAAAATGTAATGTTCAAACGCATGTAACAATTTCAAATGGGTGTATAATAGGAAACAACGTTTTCATCGCACCGAATTGTACGTTTCTTAACGACAAGTTTCCTCAAAGCGAGCACTTGACACCTCCCATCCTCAAAGACGATGTCATTGTAGGCGGATGCAGTGTGATACTTCCAAATGTTACAATCGGAGAATCCGCGGTGATCGCCGCTGGAAGTGTCGTTACAAAAGATGTCCCTCCTAAGAGTGTCGTTATGGGAATACCCGCCAAACCAATTATGACAAGAGAAGAATATGAAGCAAAGAAGGAACGATTCAAAAATACTGTTCAGAAGCGATAGCCATGAAAATATGGTATGACGCCTTGACTGGAAAACATGTACGATATGGTGCGGCAATAGCAGCGAGGTTAAGGCGTTTAGGATGCGATGTTATTCTTACAACCAGAAAGCATCCCGACACATTAGAGTTGGCAAAAACTCTCGGTGAAAATTTTATTCCAGTTGGACAATACAATCCTACATCACTTTACACGCGTTTGACGCATAGCGTAAAAAGAATATTAACGCTGTCCAAAATGTTCAAAGATGATCTGCCTGTTGTTGCAATTTCGCATCAATCTGTTGAATTGTGCCGGGTTGCTTTTGGGTTAAATGTTCCAATAATCCTAACAGCGGATACTCCGCATGCGACTGCAGTAAATAAATTAACAGTTCCGCTGGCAAAAGCCATTATAGTTTCAGAAGCTATACCGAAAAAAGTGTATAAAGAATATGGTGCTTCAACACTTTTGCAGTTTAAAGGCGTAGATGAAGTTGCATGGATCAAAGAACTGAAAAATCCTCAAAAATATGATTATAAAAAACCCCTAATAGTCGTTAGACAGATAGAGACAAAAGCGGCTTATGCAGTCGGAAAATCCGACATTACCGAACAAATCGCAAAGAAACTAGCCACAATAGGCAACGTCGTTTTCCTTACACGGTATAGGAGAACGAAAAGAAAAAATCTGATAATTCCTAAACACTTTGTTGATTCGGCAAGTCTTGTCGCTGATGCGGACTTGGTTGTGAGCGCAGGTGGAACCATAGCAAGGGAAGCAGCATTACAAGGAACCCCCAGCATAGTAATATCAGAATTTGGACAAACGTTTGTAAACAAGTATTTATCAAAGCACAATTTCCCACTTTTCATAGTCGACCCTTCGAAAGTGCTACCTCTAGCTAAAAAATACCTAGGAACGAAGTGGGATGTGAAAGAGAAACTTGCAAAACTAGAAAATCCCATAGACGTCATTGAAAAACTTATTACAGAAAAACACTCTCTTGGTAACGCAGAAAATACAAAATAGGGCCGGTCGTCTAGCCTGGTTAGGACACTCGCCGTAAAAGCAAGCCTGAAGCAGCCCTTACGAGGCTGAGGTCGCCGGTTCAAGTCCGGCCCGGCCCACTTTGGCTATTGTCTCTTTTTTCCTTTTTGGTGTAATTCTTTATAAATTGGAATAGAAAATTGTTCCTCATGGAAACCGAAGCTATAAGCCGCTTTAATGCCTTTCTAATGTTTATTTTAATTCTTTTTTGGGGAAGTTCATTTGTTGTTGTTAAAATGGTTTTGAAGGAAGGGTTAACTCCGATTGCCATTGCAACCTTTCGTTTTCTCGTCGCTGGCGGGCTTTTTCTTATTGCAATTTTGCTTGAAAGAAAAAGGGTGAAGGATTATGGGCTTTTTGTTGAAAAGAAAGATTTTCCAAGGCTGATTCTTTTGGCTTTTACGGGTGTGACTTTTTTCTTTACTGCT
>JAVZLK010000066.1:0-6502 GCA_038883795.1 Bathyarchaeia archaeon | reverse complement strand
GGGTTGGTTTTCGCAAGCCCTTCTTTAAAGCCGTTAAATCTCTGCTGCCTATACCACGCACTTTGATTAGGTTTGGGTCGATTCCAGCATCAACGTTTTCCGATAGGACACCGAGCATAGAGGGGTTTGCAGGGGTTTCGCCGTAGGTGGATTCTACAACGAAATATACGCGGCATTCATGCGCCCCATATGTTTCAACCATTTAGAAGATGCCTCCTATGTCCTCGAAGAACCATGATTTTAGGGTGAACTCGGTTCTGTAAATGAAGGGTTTAACATCCACTCTGTCAGCATCTCGAAAACTAACCACATCCAAGTAGGTTATGCCGTTAACCGTGACGGTGCAGCTACAGAAGTCGCTATATATTACGGCCGGTGTAGAGCCATCGCTTGGATTTGTTGTTCTTGCCATAAGCCAAACATAACCATTATTGTCGATGAAGTCTGTGAGGCTTGAAGTTAGCGTTATTGTTATTGTTTCGTCTGTCCCGCCAGTTCCTTGAGCTGAATTTTGCCAAGCATTCGCCACGTGATTCCAAACTTTTATGGTTACTCCGTTTCCATTTGGGGCAGTGCCATATCCTTCAAAAGCTAAAACGATTTTCTTAACAGCCTTTTCTCGAGAATCAATTTTGAAGCGGAAAAGCATAAGCGCATATTCGTCGTTAACGTTGTGGCTTTTGCTGTAGCGGTTGTCATCGCTATACCAGATTTTCTGATAATCCAAGTCTGACAATTCATTCCAGCCAGCATGGTTAGGGTAAAGCTCGTCTGCTGAGCCAGCACTGTAAGCCTTATGCGTTCCTGTAGGTCTCCCAACTCCAGCAAAATAGTAAAGCGTTTCATTGGGCTTGTTGCGGTTTTGCCTTACAATACGGTTTACTTCTTCAACCATCTTTTGGCGTGTAAGCATGTCTTGGCTCCAAACATTAACCCTTAAAGCGCCTAAGCGTCTGCGAAGTCTACCGCTCATCTCGATTTTCGTGTCGAGACTTTCTGCTAAGCCAACTGTTATTTGTCCATCATAATTTTTGAACAGTTCACGATCAAGCCATTCTTTGCTTACAAGTATTGAAGCAAGCGAGCCATCTTCTTTGACAATCCACATGTTCTTGCCGAGAAGCCTAACAACAGTGTCAACAGAATTCTCTACTTCGCTCACTGCCCAACAAGCCTCCTGAAATTAGCCTTGAAATAGGCTGTTTCGCCTTGGAAGTCGAAGGCTTGAACGCCTAAAACCTCGTAGTCCACGCCTTTCCGTCTTATCTTGTCATGCTGCCTTAACGGTGTAAAAGTGTAAACGTTGAGGTAGTCGTTTATCATGTAGCCGGGTTCTATGAGCACTTCTTCAGTGCGAGTTGGCGAAACGATTGCGAGAATATCTGTGCCCTCGCCGTAGGAAACGGTTTCGGATGCTTCTCTGATGGGGTAAAGAGTTATGTTTTCGCCTTTTGAGCGCAGAATCTGTGTGAAGCGTGTTTGTGGCTCTTCATAGTTTAGGAATAATCGAGCAAGCCAGCAAACCGTAGCCATAGCTTGTTTATTCTCGACATAGCTGTAATCTGAATGCTTAACGCCCCAATACATGAACTCGTTTTGGTGTTTTTCTATGATTTTCATGCTATAGGCGAAGCTCGGCTTATCGTGGTATTTGCGGATTTTCCATAGGATTCCGCTTGTAACCGCATCATAATAGTCGCATGCTGGAAACCGCGTGGCGACATCTATGTAGCCAGCCCAGCAGATAGCGGGATTATAAGCTGGACACTGTGCAGAAGCCCTAATCGTGTTTATAAAGTTGTAAACTTTTTGACATGAGAGGCTCCAGCCTTCATAATCGTACAAGCCGATTAATGCGTAGGCTAACGGGTCATCGTAAACCTCATTTTCACTTAAGCCTACACGATGCCACTCTGAATCTGCAGGATCGTAGTAGAGCCAGAGGTTTTCAAAGCCTTCACGCAAGAAACCAACAGCCTTAGACATCATGTTTTGGTAAAGGCTTGCGTTTGCCACATCATACTTCTCAGCAAGCATCTTCAACCCAGTAAGCCCGTAAAGGCATTCCACATCCAATTGCAGAAGCCAAGCATCCTCGATTGTGACAGCTCTTGCAAAACCGCCATAGGCTTGTTGATCTTGCATAGTTTTAAGAAACGTGGAGCCTGAGAGTTTCGCAGCATTCAAATAATCTGAGTCATCTGTCAGCTCATAGGCTCTTAAGAGTGAGGGAATAACTCGGCAAGAGTCCACGCTGTAATAGTATGTGCTGTTCTCATTGCTTTTGAATCCGCCATAAGCCTTTTTCTGTGGGTCTGTGCACTGCTGGGTTATGAGCCAGTCTGCAAGCGAAACAATCTTGTTGTAGATGTCTGTCTGTTTGCTGGCAAATTGTGGCTTGGAATAGGCTTCATAAAGGAAGTCAATGGCGAAGGCTGCTGCAAAAGCAGCTCTGCCCCAAGCAGGGTCTGGTCCAGACTCTGGGATAACGTAAACGTAAGGTGCATAATCCATGATGAATTGATAGTAGGCTTCGGGAACAGCTCCCATTTATGGTCCCTCCAGAAGGCTTATGCCCAAACGCTTTTGGCGATTTATGAACCGCTCAACCTGCTCCTTAAGAAATTCGAGCTGTTTTCCAGCGTCGGGTGAAACACGCAAATCGCCTATGGTGAAGTCTAAGCCAACTGCAGAACCGCCAGAAACTTTACAATAGCAGTAGATGGCTGCCAAATTGCAAATAGCGTTGGCTTCTGCTTCCGTGCAGTCTTCAGCATTAAGCGTCTTTCCTATTTCTTCGCTTAGGAAGGCTGTGGCTTCATCTCTGAAGGCTAAAACGTCTTCATCGCTTATGTCCGCTGAGGTTAAGCCTAACCTTTTGCGAATTTGGTCTGCTGCAACCGAAGCCATAAACTATCCAATAAAAAGAAACGTTTAAAGAGGCTAAAAAGGAAATCTGAAACAAAATTTTAATTAAATTTTAATCCCAAACCCAAAATTATTTAATATTAATAAAAGAGACAGAGAAAAAGTTTATTTCCACCATGGCTTCCCTAAAAGTTTGTTTCTTTTAAGGCGATAATTAAAACCTATTGCACAAGAGAATATCCCTAATATACTGCCCGTAACAAATAAGAGCAAACCAACATCTCTATAAGGATAATCGAATATTTCCCATAATGTCGAACCATGCCATTCCAGATGAGATGCCCTTACTGTCATTAATATTATGCCAACAAACATCATGGCCAATCCTAAGCAAGCTAAAACGAGGGCCATCATCTCGTTATGCCGTAACTCTTGTATTTCTTCACTACTCATGTCTGTTCAAACAATTATTATCAGAACAAGAATTTATAAAATTATTTTTGAAATTAAATGCTAATCCCCCAAATCCTGCTTTCGTCTTGCTCTGAAGAAAAGAGGCTGAAACTCAGAGCATTTAAATGGTTTGCGATACGCTGGGGCTGATGTTCCCAGTGACGCAAGTTAAAAATTTAATGCACCTATACAATTCTTATATTCAAAAACCCAAATGGGCATCTTTGGGGATAATTGAGATGAAAATTTGGAAAAAGGCAACTTTATGCTATTCTTTATTTGTCATTGTTGGAGTGATTTGTGTGTTTTTCTTTCCAGTTAATTCTATGTTCCCGTTTATTATTTCAACTACAAATGAATATTCGTTGTGTATATCCCTAATTGGAGTTTTATTAGTTTTTCATGGATTTCATGAACTGTCCCACATTGCATGTTTGCGATTCCACAACATGGAGGGCCAAATAGATAAATTCTCCATGGTAACAATCGAAGGGAATATTCCATTAGACTGTTATTTATCCCCTCTTTGTTCTTTTCCCGTGTCAATCGTCACTGTTTG
Source organism: Bathyarchaeia archaeon (assembly GCA_038883795.1). Lineage (GTDB taxonomy): Archaea > Thermoproteota > Bathyarchaeia > Bathyarchaeales > Bathycorpusculaceae > JASEJA01. The sequence continues at coordinate 2,622 of JAVZLK010000066.1, read as the reverse complement.
GATTCTGGGTTTTCACAATCCACCTCTCTTAGTCATCGTTCTCGTCTTGTTTATATTTGGATGGATGAAATATGATTTCAAAAAATATGTCGAAAAGAGGGGTAAATGTTCCTTAAAATAGAACTGCTAAGCTTTAGTAACCTTCTTTAAGACTTTCAGACTTAATCTTTGGTAAGATTAAATTTTAATGAAAGTAGACATTCAGATTTCCTTAAAAAGCTCAATTCTTGCTTATTTTCATGGATGCGAAGCATGAGCAAGAGAGTGCTTAAACAGCTAAGTGATTTGCAGTTAGGCGATTTGATTGAGGTTACTTGGCTTGATGCTTCTCGTGGCAGACTGGAAACAGTTGAAGAGTTGCGAGAGGCTGGGGCTTCTGGGGCAGAGATAGACCTTCCCGTCACAAGCTATGGAGTTTACATTGGAGCCTTCGGAAAAATTGCTAAGCATATCGTGCTTGTGGCAAGCCAATGGCTGTTTGCACAGGGTTATGGTCAGATTGACTGTACAATAATTCCTGTTGGCACTGTTGAGAATATTCGGGTTTTGTTGCCTAAGCTCATGAATGCAGAGAATGTTCACGTTTGCCAGCAAGCCTTCATTCACGGCAGAGCCAGACGCCTCATGCGGAGAATAACGCTCTTGGGGAATGAATAGGTGAGGAATCCGATTAGAGAGGCTTTAACGAAGACTATTCAGACAAAGCATAGAAGGGTTGAGGTTCCACCGAGCCAGAAGCTGCTTTACGCGGTTTACTTTAGCCTTGGCATGGTTGGCTGTTTAACCGCTTTAGAGGCTGCGCATCTCATTGTTTTGGGAAAGTGGAACAGTGAAATTTTCACAGTTATCGCTGGGCTTGTAGGCAACATTACGGGCATTTTCTTAACGCAAAAAACGTAACTATGACGGGTAGGTAAAATGGCTAAATTTTCACTTCCATTTTTGATGGCAAAAAGAATCGGTGAACTACAACAGAAAATAAAGGTTGACTCGCAAAGGCTGAGGGAGAAGCTTCTACTGGAGCTTGAGAAAATCTTTGATGACGCTACCAAAATGGCGAGGGGTGAAGTTACGGTTAACGGTAAAGAGCTGACATTGAAGGAAAGGCGAATGTGGGCGAGGGTTGCAGCTTACACTGCGCAGGTTATGCAGGGCATAGCAAAGGGGTTGGATGAACGGGAAATTGACGAGCAATTGAAAGAGTTGAGGCGGCTGGTTGATGAGGCAAAGGCAAAAGCAGGAACTGGCTACACTGCATGAAGAGCTTAAAGCTCTACAAGAGAAAATCCCAGAAGACCCTGTTGTGTTCATGCGTGAGTTTTTAGGCTTCACGCCCACAGAATATCAGCTTGACTTGATTGACAAGTTTCAGAAAAACCAGTTTGTTGCTGCAAGATGGTGCCGCCAAAGCGGGAAAAGCCACACGATAGCGGCTCTGCTTCTGCATTACGCTTTAACCCATCCAAACACAAATATTGGTATAGTAGGCCCTTCATGGCGACAGACAAAACTTGTCATAAGGCGGATAAACCAGTTCTTGCGTAAAATCTCAAAGGGCTATTACTATAAACCCCAGCACACTATAGTCCGCCTAAAAAACGGCAGTATCATCGAGGCTTTTCCAAACAACCCAGAAACCATCAGAGGACCAACGCTGCATTTGGTTTACGCGGACGAGTTTAACTTCATAGCAAACGATCAAGAGCTTTACGATGCGATACTCTTCACGCTGGGCACGACCAACGGCAAATTCATATGCACAAGCACGCCTTGGAGCACAGACAGCATTTTTTGGCAAATATGGAACGACCCAGCTTATAGCGATTTTGCAAAAAGCCACATAACCTGCGAACAAGCCTTGGAGCCTAATGGACCGTTAAAACGGGAAATCCTCGAGAAGATTAAGCGGCAATTGGAAGGCGATCCTTGGCGTTGGCGAAGGGAAATGCTTGCCGAATGGGCTGAAGACGAGAATGTTTGGCTTTCGCAAGCGTTGATAACAAGCTGCATAGACCACGAGCTGGATTACATAGGCTTTGAAGAAATAGCGAAGGGCGTTTTTTATGCTGGTCTTGACTTGGGCAAACACCAAGACTACAGCGTATTTTCAGTTGTTAAGGTAGAAGATTCCTCTATAAAATTAATCCATATGCACCAGTTCCCGCTTAAAACATCCTACGCAAGCGTAATAGGCTATGTCAAAACTCTCTGCGACCGCTGGAACAGAATCAACAAAGTGCTTGTGGACATGTCAGGCGTAGGAGACTACATAGTCGAAGACATGGCTAACGCTGGAATACGCCAAGCTGAAGGCGTCAAGTTCACGCAGGAAACAAAGGAGAAAATGGCTCAATGGCTAAAACAATGCATGGTTGAGAAAAGGCTCAAAATCCCCTATGACAGCGACTTAATCGCAGAACTAAACATTGAACGGTTCGAGCTGACAAAGGACGGAAAAATCAAGTTTAGCCATCCTGAAGGCACCCATGATGACCGCTTCTGGAGCTTAGCCCTAAGCGTATACGCAGCAAGAGAACCACCAAGAAAAGAACCAACATTCACATTTGGATGAAAATTCTAAGTAATGTAAATTTTTATGAGATGCAACTTGATATTTAGATC
>JAVZLK010000065.1:0-6700 GCA_038883795.1 Bathyarchaeia archaeon | reverse complement strand
CTGCCTATGCAGCTAAAATAATTTTCTTCTTGAATTGGGAGAGAAAAAATAAAAAGCTAATACTTTATGACTTTCGTTACCTCAACCGAATTTACGCTACCCAAAAAGATACTTGAAAGGGAAAAATGTCCAAAATACCGCAAGAAATCTTGGATGACTTCTCTTAGTCATCGTTAACAGAAGCCTAACAACAAGTGCGCGTGCGTTCGGGGAAAAGGCACATTAACGTCTAATTGCACATTCATTTCTTAATGCTTTGAAGTGATGAACAATGGGCGAAAATGAAAGAAGTTTCATCCTTGGTTCTAAAGTTGGTGTGAAACCGTCGCCCAAAAAACTGAAGCAATTCATAGACCGTGGTGGCTACGCATTTTTAGAATCCATTGGAGAGGGAAAAACCTCTGAAGAAAAGCAGATAAATGGTTGGAGTAAACATGGCGCGTTTTCAAGACTTAAGGATAAAACAAAAATCAGTAGAACCACACTTTACAGAATTGCCGCATGGTTTCCGACAATCGAATCTACAGGCGAACCTAAAGGAAAATGGATAAAAGAAGAAGATTATAAACAGTTAAAAGTTGCCCAGTCCGAATTAAACGAGGTTGAAAAACTTCTTAAAACAGTCAAAGAGTATTTCGCACGTTCTCTTTGCATAGATTTGATGGAATTGCGTATGCGCAAAGAGATTCTGGGCGAAAGCCTTGAGAGTTTTCAGTTAGCCCTCAAACAACAAGTTGAAGCAGATGAAAAAAAGAAAACTGCTATGGAAGAAACATTAGACGAAGCCCTTCAAAAACTCCAACTTACAATCAGAAACCTTTACAGCATAATCTACTATATTTAGAGGCATCTCCTTGTGGTAGCAGTCCGGTTTGAATCTAAACAAAAGTAGTTGAAAACAAAAAATATGCACAAAACAACACGCGAACAAAATGGCGACTATACAAACTAGGGAAAGCTAGATGAACAACATTCTTCTATTAGGTTTTCTAACGGACCATAAAAATTTCTAATTTGAAAGCAAATCACTTCTTTAGCATTTAGGCGTGTGAGCTAGATTGGCTATTTTAATTGTCGTAAATCTCTACTTTAGCTAATCTACCTTTTTTATATTCAGCAATTCCACATTTTATTATTGCTTTCTTCCTCGCTTCTCTGAGCCTCTTAAGCTCTTTTTCTGTTACTGTTTTGTTTCCTTTTCTTTGAATCAACACTATTTCCACTTTGTCGGGGTCTTCTTTGAAGAGCTTTCTAACAGCAACAACATCTACTATGCCTTTTGGTTCATATCCTTTCTTGCTTTCAAGAGATACGCTATGATAGCCCATCTCTGTGAGTTTATATTTTGTGAAGAGCCTTGCAGACTTTTCAGTTTTTCTTGCCTTCTTGAATAACTTTTTATAATCATTACTCCTCGCCATAACCTTCTCACTACAATTAGAATTACTACTAAAACACAAATACCTATCGATAACTGAGATGCACTTTAGATTCCGCTCATCAAACCTTGATCAACGCGATTTTCATAATTGAGATGTTATTTTAAATCTGTGTATTAACCCAATGTTTTTTGTCATCCTTAGCTGAGAGGCGATAATGTTATTTTTGCGAGTAATTTAAATGGCTCTTATGAAAGAAACAGATTCCGCATTAAAACAGCTTAGTAGTGAGTTAAACAAAATTATTAGTAGCGAGATTCTAGAAACTGATCGAGTGCTTTGTAAGCTAATGGAAGACATATTTAGTATTAAAGAGAATGAGCTTAGCGAATGCGGTGCAAGATTGCATAGTTTGGAGCAAGAAGTTCTTAGCATAGAAGAGAAAGAATTCAGTTTAATGAAAGTCTTTGATATAGAAGGCTATGAGCCAGCTCATAGCAGTTTCTTAGCTTGGCTTCTGGACCCACAAGGCAATCATGGTTTATCGGATCGTTTTGTATACAGATTCGTAGTTCAAGCGACTTCGAAAAGGAGGGAATTCAACTTTTCAAATATCGACTTTAGAAGTCTACGTGTTGACAGGGAGATACCTGGGGATGAAAGCAGACTAGATATACGAATAAGAGATCCTTCTGGTTCCTTTCTGTGCTTAATTGAGAATAAGATATTTTCTGGGGAAGGGGTTGATCAAACAAACCGTTTATATCGCGATTTTCATAACCCTGCCGTAAATGAACTCTTTGTATTTCTTTCTCTTAACGAGAAAATAAAACCTAAAAACAACAATTTCATACATATGACATATCGGGAAATTCTTTCGATAGTTAGAAGCATCTTAAAAGAGGGAATGGACCTTGACGCAAAATATTTAATTTCACACTACGCAAATACACTTGAGCGAATAATTATGTCCCAACGATTCGAATGTTTTTCAGAAAGAACAAAGTTATACTATAAATATCAAAAATACATTGAAGAAGTTAGAAAGGCGTTTGACCAAGACAGGAAGCTACTGTTTTCAACTTTGGAAGAAGAAGTAAAACGCCGCCCATGGTGGAACGACAAAACGTGGAAAATGGAGCGGACTGGTGACAGCATCACGATCTGGAAAGATACATGGTATCCCAATGAACAGCAAGGCGTATTCATCGAACTTTACCTATATACCTCACAACCAGCTTTCTCTCTCTTCATTTATGGTGAACCTTCAGAATTTTCCATTAAGTTTGGACCTATTCTTCAAAAACTGTTAGATAGAGAGCTTCCAAAAAAGTTGACTCAAGCCTATACGATAACATTTCAAAAAGGTGTAAGTCGATTTATACGAAGAGAGATACCGCTCTTTTTGGCAGAAAGGGATCAAGTGCAAAGGATTCTTGAAAACCTAGATAAAATAATTGAAACGTTTGAAAAAATAATTGATAAAAGCATAGAAGAGTTTATGAGATCAGGTTTAGTCTAACTTAAACAAAGGTAACACAAATTTTTTCCGAATAATTCGTCACTTAATCATTACGTTTTCAGACTTTGTCCTTGTGACAATAGTAGAAAAGTTTCTGTTAGTCGCTGTTAACAGAAATAACTATGGCATCAACTAAATTTGAGCAGTCAAGCTTTTCCTCCCTGCATGATTGAACAAAATTTAAAGCTTAAAAGGCTTAGTTTTTATGGCTGAAAAGGTTGAGGGCTTCATTCCTCCGGAGAGCGGTAGAACGTCATTTTAGGACAGAAGATGCTAGACCATTTTTCCCAAAGCGAGGCATAACATGTGGGAATTGCATTATTGACGGCGAAGTAAAGTTTAAAGTTTGGCGTATGGCTGTCGAGATTAAAAGTGATAGAGACGACATCCTTCGAGGCTTGGGGCAGCTTTTAGAGGCTTTAGCCCACGGTTATGATATGGCCTTGCTTATAACTTCGCAGAGCCGCGCAGAAAAAATAGACACAAAAGTTTTTCAAGCCACAGGGTTGGGTTTAGCGGCAGTAAACAGCAAAGGCGAACTAAAAATAATTTCAGAGCCAAAAATTACAATGCTTAAGGGAGAAAACTGAAACGTGGTTTCATTAAACAGCTACCAAAGGTTTCTAGTGCCAGGATTTAAACCCTTCAACCCATTGCAGCTGGCAGAAGAAACTGAAACTATTGTAACGAGACGCGGGGATGAAGGTTTAGAGCGAAAATACACGGGCTTCTACTGCGTTCCAGTTTATAGGGGAATAGCTACGGGCTATGCTGCTGGATGCTGTTTAAGATGCTTTTACTGCTGGTCCAACTGGTCAAGAGACTTTCCAGAAAAATTTGGCAAATTTTACTCGCCTAAACAGGCGGCACAAATGCTGTTCAGCGCCGCAGATAAAGGCATAATCCATTCGGATTACTGGCGGAAGCATATACCAAAGGTAAATAAGCTACGCCTATCAGGATGCGAACCAACCATAGGTAAAGAACACCTACTAAGCCTACTACAATTCGTCAAGGAGTCAGGATATCCTCTCTTCATTCTTGAAACAAATGGCATTATCTTAGGATACGATAAAGATTACGTGAAGAGGCTTTCAGAGTTTAAAGAGAAACTATACGTGAGAGTATCCATAAAGGCTGCAACGCCAGAAGCTTTCACACAAAGAACAGGAGCTGAAGGCAATTTCTACACGCTTCCATTTCAAGCATTAAAAAACCTCTTAGATGAAGGAATATATACAAGAGCAGCAGCCATGACAGATAACAGAATAATGACGAAAGAAGAAAGACAAACGCTAATCCAAATGTTAGACGAGATAGATCCAACGGCAAACTATCCAAAAACATTAGAGGAAGAGGTCATCGACGCATACGACACAACAGTAAAAAGGATAAGGGCTTATCATGATGAAGAATACGCAAGAAAGCTAGTCAAAGTAATCCTGAAAGGTTAAGAGGCGCATTTTCTTAAATTTCCTACAGCCGTGTTACCCAAGCATAGCTTGCGTCTCGCCATAAATAACTTCATTTCGAATACGGTTCAGATCATAACCAAAAACTTCGAATAATGTTTCACCGGCCTCAAGCAGCATCTCTAAATACTTTTGAACATCAAACTTCTGCCTTCCATTGAAAAGTTGAACCGCCCTAACTCTGTTATTTGGGCTTCTGTTATCAGCATCGACTATAATGTATCGCACCGTCTGTCCAGGGTAAACATCAAAACCAGAATCCAAAAGCTGTCCTCCAGCAATAGCTTGAAAAACATCGTGAGCATAATCATTTGGATGTCTAGACAAACGCTTAGCAACCACCAAATCATAAACATCGACGTTTCCACTTAGTAGCCTCTGGGCATAACTTTTCAAAACATATAGAGCTTCAGGAATTTTATGGACAAAATCGTTATAGTTTGAAGCCCCTCTCAAAACTTTAATCATTTCAATTTGAGCATTCTCAATAAAGGCCGGAGTATCACCCCGTCTTGCCTCTATGCCACGCATCTTGATTCTGCCGTCTTCAAAAACGCCATAATAACGATTTAAGACAGGGACTTCTGGGCTTAGTTTAGATGGAAGGAAAACAATCCAGCGATATTTGCCCTCAACGCCCAAAGGAACATCCACAATCTTTGAGGCCTCATGGCAAAAATCGGCCACCTCTCTGGGAGTGACGCCCGGCTTCTTAATCCACAAGGAATCAACTATTCCATGAACGACCTCAAAACCATGGTCTTCAGCCAAACGAGCCGTTTTTAAAAGGGCATCTCTTGCAAAGGCGCAAACAGCAATATGAGCATCAACCCTTCCAAATTTAGCATTCCGATAACCCAAATAACCGAAACAAGTCACCAATATCCATTTAAGGGCAGCTTGCCGCAAATCATAGGCTTTTTTCAGCCCTTCATTTCGAACCTCCCTTAACAAACCTTTATACCTCAAACGCTTCTTCAAAAGCAAGTCCAAAGTTTTCGGAACAATCCCCCTCCGCTTCTCACAAATATTATACCCAAGTTCTGGGACCCTTAACTTAGAATCGGGACAACACTTACAAAGCACAGTTTCCGCCGAAATATTTCTAGTTAACATCAGCATAGGAAACATGGAAGTGAAATCCACTTCAACAACATCTGTGTGAAAGCCAAGTTTAGGCTCAAAGACAAAACCGCCGCGATCAGCAACCAGAAGCTCCCAACCAGACTTAAAAGATTCAGGTTCGCCTTTCTTCCAAGGAACAAGAATATCACTTTTCCAAGCAGTGTAAAGCTGCAAAGAAGACATTATACTGCCAATAGACGCTCTGGCAGCCCTATGCAACGGAACGCGACATGTCCTTGAAACCTCAATTAAACCATCTAGACCGCAAGCAGTAAAAATAAAAGTGTTGTCAACGTCAATATGCACACGTCCATAAAGCCTTCGCACAGGCGCCTTATAATAAACCCTACCATAAGAAAAGAAACTCCTACCCTGACCCTTCTTAGCCTTCAACGGAATGTCCTCTCGGCTCAGAACAAAACGGTCCAAAACACCATTAACAAAAGCACGATAAGCCAAATATGGAAACAAAAAAGAATCGCCACCTTGCGTAAAAATAATGTCTGGATCCTCTTCCTGCACGGCTTTTACAAGAGCCAAAATCTTATCAGTCTCGCTTCCTTCGCTGATAACAATAGTCTTGTTATTCGCGTCTAAGGACATGCTCTCTATCTTATCCGAAAACCTTGCAGAAACTTCCTCCTTCTTGACGCTTACGTTCAACCAAACAGAGCGTAAGGGCGGAATCGCATACTCACAACTATCAACGGAATCAAGAAGCTCATAGCTTACTCTATTGCCAGAATCTATCACCAGAACATGAGCTAAGGGGAAAATGTCCTTTTCATACAGGTAAGCCTGCGCTACAGGCATGTCAACATTGAATAACCGATACCGTTCGTAACCGCCTAAACGCAGTATCTTCCTTGCAAAAAAAGAAATTCGCCCGTAATCTCTCATATCGATTTCTAGAACTTTCTTTTTCTCGGCTTCCATAAAGTCCGCGTATTTCTCAACAAATCGCAAACCAGCCACGGACTTGCTATCCTTAACCTTATCCGCTAAAGCCTTCAAATCTGAATAATTCGCTGAAACATAAATCCTACGGACAAACCTATCCACAAATTTAAACCGCTCACCGTTCTCTGCAATAACCCACACAGTCACCTCATTAGGGCCAGAAGGATAAACGTCTAAAATCCAGCCCCTAACTGCATTAAGTTTGATGAAGTTGTTTCTCCAGTCGCTCAAGGCTCTCCCTA
>JAVZLK010000064.1:0-6885 GCA_038883795.1 Bathyarchaeia archaeon | reverse complement strand
TGGGTTTACGTTATTAAAATATCTGAGCAGCAAGCCATAGTCATAGGCAAAAACTTCTTAAACAGCATAGGATGCATTGTTGGACCAGTTCTTTCAGCAAATCTTGAAGAAAAAGTTCCAAACTTTTACTGGCATGACTTAGCCGAGTTGGGAAAACCGAATATAACAGAGCCTAGGCTCTGTTGGGTTATAAAGTTTGAGCAAGCATATAGACCCGGCCACTTCTTTGAGGTTTGGTTAGACGCCTACACTGGAGAAATTCTAGGCGGCCAACAGTGCCGCTGACCGAAAATTTACGTACCGAAAATTCAAGCGAAACATCTTGCAAAAGCCAAATTTAAAGCCAAATGCGCATGTAACATTTTTATTTGTGTTTTTGATACGCCATTATAGCATAATGGTGAACAGGTGCCTCGGTAGCTCAGCCTGGTAGAGCAACGGCCTTGTAAGCCGTAGGTCGCGGGATCGAAGCCCGCCCGAGGCTCCAACACCTCTAGTTTTGGAGCCCTTTCCATACCCGCGATTTTAAAGTCCACAGGATCAAACGCTAGTGAAATGAAAGACATACATGAATGCACTAAGAGGCTTGAGGCTGCTAGGCGGAGACTTTCCAGCCTTAAATATGGAGATCTTCTGCTAAAGTTTCTAGACCATCTTCAGGCCCTAGGACTTTCAACATCGAGGGTGCTGAAGTATGCCACATGCCTCTGCACCATATTCAAGAACGCTCCATTCAACCCTGCAGAGGCAGAAAAGTCTGAAGTGGAGAAGGTTGTGGCTTGGATAAACTCTAGGCCCTACAGGTCTTGGACTAAGCATGGGTTGAAGCTTACAGTTAAGAAGCTTCTTCAATATGCAAAGTGTGGCAGCTGCCATAAGAAGGCACCCGTGCCATCTGAAGCCGCATGGATTGATGTGAAAGCCGACGAAAAAGACTGCAGAGTCACGCCTGAATCCCTATTGACGGTTGAGGATGTTAAGGCGATAATTCGGAATGCTGAAAATGAAAGGGACAAAGCCTTGATAGCTGTCCTTTACGAGGCAGCCCTCAGGCCCGGAGAGTTGCTGACGATGAAGGTTGGAAGCGTGGAGTTCAAGGACAATTACTGTATTATCTCGGTTAACGGCAAAACAGGAATTAAGCGGATACCTATTGTGGTTTCATACAAGTATTTGTTAGACTGGCTGGAAAAACACCCCAGAAAGGCTGATCCAGAAGCCCCCTTATGGGCATCCCTAAGCAACAACGCCAAAGGATCCAGCATTAGCTACGCCTACCTCAGGAAACTATTGAAAAAGCTGGCCCAAAAAGCTGGTATAAAAAGGGATGTTTGGCCCTACCTTTTCAGGCACTCCAGCCTAACAAACATGGCCAAAAACCTAACAGAATCAAAACTTGCATTGTTCGCCGGCTGGACCCAAGGATCAAAAATGACCAAGAGATACGTGCACTTCTCGGCAAGAGACCTTGAAGAAACAGTTTTAGAAATTCACGGGCTAAAGCCCTCAAGCAAATCAGATGGATTCCTTAAGGTAACGGAGTGCCCAAGATGCGGAAGAAAGAACGCGCCAGACGCCGCCAGGTGTGGATACTGCGGATACGTGCTCGACAAAGAACTTGCAATAAAAATTGAGGAAGAAGAACGCATGAAGGATGAAGCCATAATCAGACGCATTGAAAACCTTGAGAAACTTGTTCACGCCTTGCTGAACGCCTCTCCTGGAAAACCCGCTTCAGCTCCTCAAGCTCTTTCAACAACCTTTCCAGGTCGGACCTCCGGATAGTAATATATTCACTCTCACTCATCTGCCTCACCCTAATACAAAAGCGTGTAGACTTTAAAATTCAACAGATGAAAGTTATGGAGAATAAGTGTCGAATAGGTAGCGAAATTGCTTAAGCATGGGTAATAAACTCTCTTATTGTTTTAAGTTTGTTGAGGATATCGATCTTAGTGAATGGGAAGTGAGGCCCAAAGAACCGATATTGAAGGTCCATACAGCCTATTCTCAAGAATGGTGCCAGATTTCTTCAAATCTAAGCTATGTCCTGAGTTAAACGATCGCCTATTCTTTCATGCCTAGCGAAGCTTAGAGATTCCAAGAGTTAAGAAAAACACCAACTAACGTCTAGTTATTTTAGATGCAAAAATGAGGGGGGAATAAGGAATTAGTAGAGTACTCATTCCTCGATGCTTAATAAGTTCTTAATTTCCGCCTAACTCTTTTAGGCGTATTTCATTTAGCTTCAAAATTACCTGTGTGAGTGCTTTGCTAACGCTCTCCCAAAGTTGTGGTAAGTATGGCTTTAGTTCCTCGAGGATTTCCAGCGAATTATCGATTTGATCTTGAATGTTTTTTAAGAAGCTGATGAGTTGTTCCTTAACTATTTTCTCCATGTTTTCAAAGGGCGATGTCTGCTGAAGCAGAAGGAAACCGTAAGTTACAGGGATGGGTGGCAAAGGCGTAGCCCATCCTTTTGGGTAAGCTTCATCAAGTATTTTCTCCAGCCTAGATACTTGATAATCAATCATATTAACGATCGATGCAACAAGGCTCTTTATACGAGACAGAGAAAAAAGTTGTACGTTAGGGTTGAGAAGCGACTGAAGCCCGACGGATGCACTGCGTAGGTTAAGGTAAAGTCTGACAAGTAGGTCGCGCATAACTTCGGCCTCAACGGCCTCTTTAAGCATGAACAGCCTCGCGTTTTCAACAGCCTTCAGCAGATACATAAATGGGACATCAGTTTCAAGTTTCTCGGCGAGCTTGTTTACAAGTTGCACAACCTTCAGCCCGTTTAGCGAAGCATAGGTTTCAAGCTTCTCAGCCGCATCACGACGGATCGTGAAATTTTTATAACCTTCGGCTGGCATTTAACTCACTGTACGCTTGTTTGAGTTCAGTAAAATATAAGTTTTACTGAATTTTTTCCTAAAATTATATTTAGTATTCTACTGAAAATCAGTAAACCTTATTTGCGTGCGCGTTCATAGAAGATTTTGATGGACATCGGATTACGTTGTCCACGTTGCGGGAGCACCGATATTGGGCGAAAGGGATACCTCAGGAGAATTAACGGTACGGTTAGGCAATACCAGTGCAAAGATTGTGGATATCGATTTCCTGAAGTATCCAGTAGAAGGTGGAAGAGCTCAAGACTCCCGCCGGATTTACTGAGACTATACCTGAGCTACCCGCTTAGTGAAATAAAGGAAATGCAAGATTTCCCAATTTCCACGACAACAATATCCCTTGAACTTCAACACAAGCAAGTTGCTGACTGGAGAACCCTTTTATGGGATATGGATTTACGCCAGAGGTGGAGTCTGATTTTAGGTTTAGATACTACCGGAATCAAGATATCTGGGAAGCCGTACGTTTACTTTCATTGTGCAGATATTCCATCTAAACTGCCGCTTGTTTACGAGATATTACCTGATAGAAAAGCGGTAAGTATTGAGGATATACTCTGGCAAATTCGCTCAGCTGGTTACTATCCCAGGATAATAGTTACAGATCTAGCGCCTGAGCTATTAGAGGCGATCAAAAGGGTCTACCCAGATGCTCTAGTACAAGGATGCTTGTTCCACCTAAGGAAATGGCTCGATGAGAATCTCCCAACCAAGAGAAGAAGAGTGGATCCGGAGACCTTCCAGAAGTGGGTTATGGTCAAAAAGTTGATTATGCATATTGCCCTAGCCTACAGCAGAGATCGACAAAAATTGCTGGTTAATAACCTTCTTGGCATGTACTCTAGCTTAGATGAAGCGGCCAAGAATGTCGTGCAACTTTTCGTTAATAATTGGCTAAGATATTATCATCCAATGGAGGAGCTCGAGAAGCTTGGTTGTAGCAAGAAGCATGCATACAATAATGTTTGTGAAAGGCACATGGGGAATATCAAGGAACTTGAGCGAAGGAAGCGCGGATTCAAGAACCTTGAGATGGCGAGGAAGTACATTTACGCCCTGTGGTATTATAAGATTCTAGACGAAAAGTCTGAGCAGAGCAGAGTAGCAGAAGAGGTTTCGCCAAATGACCATGAGGAGAAGCTTATTGATTTAAAGTTGCTAATCTTTGTGCCACGGGAGATATTGGACTTAGAAGATCTTTCAGAGACAACAATGATTTCAAAAGACCTTCTAACAAAGCAATTAGAGGAACAAGGTTTGGTGGTTACAGCAAAATACGCCTTCACAAAAGATTACGCAGAAACGATGGTTAAAAGAATTCTGAACAAAAAGCCTCATCAACTTAAAGAAGCAGCGGAAATGGTTGACCTAGATCCACATACATTATATGAACTCCTCAGAAAATTTGGCGTCAGGGTACTGTTCAAAACGCTATACATAGACGAAGCCATAATAGTATACCCTTAAGCGTGAGCCCACGTATTCATATAATCAGACTGTCACAATCAACAACCATTGAGCACAGAACTTATTTTGGTCACGAATTAAACAGTACATGAATGGTCATGGAAATTAAAAAAGAACCAGTTTTGGTTCTTTCTCAAATCCGTGACCAAATCGATTCTGTTTAATCTTCGTGACCGAGGCATTTCATCTCTTCTGTTTAAAAATCGTGACCGAGAGATTCTGCGGCTTTTGAAAAACTGTTAATTTTACATGAAAATCTTTCTTCTAAAGCGTCATAATTTTTATTATACCTGCCCGACAGAAAACAAGCTAGTACGCGTTTAACTATATAAACTATTGGCAATAGATTACACATTTGATTGAAAAGGTTATCAATTTACATTGCTAGGGTGCAATATTACTTTGACCCATTTTTCTTTAGCATTTGTTGGTGTTTCTTCGTTTAGCGCTGTGTTAGGCCTTAAATAATTGTAGTATATTCGGTACCCACTCACTATCTCCTCAAATTTTTCTCTTGCCCCTCGCTTCTCCATAATCCACTCTTTAATTGTACCATGTAGTCTCTCAACCATGTTATTGTTCTCGTCCTTCGCTAGGCCAGCGTTACCTATATGTTCTACTGGTAGATCCAAGAGCTCCAAAGCCTTCCGATAAGATTGCAACCCATCCGTTACAAGCATTTTTGGAATCTTGCCAGCATTTTTAATTGCCTCTTTTACAGCTTTAATCGCATCCTCAGTATCCCGCCTAGGCGTAAGCAAAGACGCTATGTATGCTCTTGTTTCACGATCCATTATATTCCATAAATACATATGTTCCCCATTTACTTTGACAACTGTTTCGTCAGCGAGCCACTTATCACCAACTTCCAGCTTAAATTCCTCGAACGCCCTTTTTAGGGCATTAGTTATCTTCATAACCCAATGGTGCACCGTTGCTGGCGAGACATCTACACCATAAACTTGCCATAAATGATTTGCTATGTCTCTTAGGCTAAGTCCCTTATAATATAGATCTGCCGCTATAACCGCGAGCGCAACCCTAGCGCCTCCACGCTCCAGCGTCGCATTATCCCTAAACCTCTTCTTACATCTCCTACACCTAAACATCCTAACTGGCCCGCTCTTGTTGTATCTGAAACCCTTAGGTCTAACGTCCGCCGATCCGCAGTACGGGCATGTTCTGGTAAAGGCTTCAGAATTTAGCAAGACTATTCTGGGCAAGTCTAAGAGGAAGTTTACGGCATATATATGCTTGCAAGGCTTCCTCCTCTTAGCATAATCAGCGCAGTCACAAACCCACCCATCATCATTCCATTTAACCTTGTGGTGAGATGATGGATCGGATTGCGACCTAACTAGAAAAGTGCTCTCATCAGCTTTTTTAATCTGGCCACCGAGTGCAACAATACTTAGACCTCGAAGTTCTCTGAGGCTAAGTTTCATGGTAGCTTACTCCTCAGGCGAAAGTCGCGCTTTAATTAAGCCTATTACCGCCTCAACGATTTCAGGCAACGTTTTGGGCAATGAGTAGAATAGTTCATCTATGTACTGCTGAGGGTTCTCCATACCGCCTTCTTTAGTTCCTTCGCTGATGTTTTCGTTGTTATGACAGCATTTACCAAAAGGATAACTCAATACAGCTTTCCCTCTGCTGACTATTGCGAACATAAATGCCAAGAGCAGGCGGCTGTGACTCTTCATGTCGATTATAAAGACTTGCCTAAGCTTGACGCGCCATACAACAATGATTGACTGTGGCCTCTCCATAGCGTACTTAAGTATCTGTGCCAAGGAAATGCTCATGCCAGTTTTAACCTCTACTATTATGGCTAGATTCCCCAACTCTATTAGAATCCCTTGTTTACACGCTCTAACAACGATATCTGCACGACCGTACTCGCCTTTAACTTCGCCCTCAACCACAGCGCTGACGCCGCTACTATTCAGTCCATATCTAAGGGCTTCGATTAGCAGGTTTAGGGTAAGATTATGCCCCTCTCTATAAATCGCATCGACATCTTCATCCCTACGCATCTGCGTAAGCTCCTTTATGATACAGTAGGGGCAAAAGTTCCTCGCCAAAACGTCAAGTATAAACGACTTTTTAGGCCTACCCTTAGAGTCGAAGACATTATACTTCTCAGCAATTTGATGACACACTTCGTCAACCTCTTTCTTTAATTTGCTGAAGATCTCATCTTCACAGCCGTCCATAAAGGGCAAAAATATTTGGGACATGCTCATCCCATTTATCAAGCTATGTAAGGAACACGCAATTGCACAGACTGGTTCCCTGCAAGTTGCGTTTTTTGATCACTTTCGTCTTCGGTAGTATCCTCAAAAGCTTCCCGCAGAGCCTTTACAAGGCGAGTATCTTCAAATGGGTAATGAACCCATACTCTTCCTTCATGATCTACGGCAAAAATTCTTGACGTCATGCCAATTATTGCAGACGCTCTCGACAATAGGCTCAGCGGAAACACTAGTGTTACCTCGCAATC
>JAVZLK010000063.1:0-6920 GCA_038883795.1 Bathyarchaeia archaeon | reverse complement strand
ACAACAACAGACCAGAACCAAACATCGCAACGAGAGGCAGAAATTAAGGGCAAACTTGTCGAATTTGCATGGTGGATGAAAAGAGAAGGTTATGCTGACAATACCATAACCAGACGAGTCCGCCTTCTAAAAACCTTAACAAGAAGAGGTGCGAACATTCTTGATCCAGAATCGGTCAAAGACACTATTGCTATGCAAGATTCATGGAACCCAAAAACAAAAGAATTAGCGGTTGAAGCCTACAGCTGCCTTCTAAAGATGCTAGGCAAAACATGGTCACCTCCAAGGTTTATGAAAGTTGAGAAGCTACCATTTATCCCAACTAAAGAGGAGCTAGATCAGCTAATTGCCGCGTGCAACAAAAAAGTTGCAGCCTTCCTTCAACTTTTGATGGAGACGGGTATGCGTTCCGGTGAGGCATGGCGCCTCAAGTGGACAGACTTTGACTTTACCCAATGCGTTGTGAGGGTAACCCCTGAAAAGGGAGGAAAACCAAGACAACTTAAGATATCGGAGAAAGTGATCGCAATGCTTAAAGGGCTTCCAAGCTGGGGCGCGTGCGACAAACCTTTTCCGGGGTCGTTAAGGCACTTTGCAAGGGCCTTTGTGAGAAACCGAGCAAAAGCAGCTTCAAAACTTGGAAATCCACGGGTTAACCAAATAACCTTTCACACATTTAGGCATTGGAAAGCAACAACAGAGTATCATAGAACAAAGGACCTACTTTACGTTAAGGAGCTCCTTGGTCACAGAAGCATACTAAGCACGATGACTTACACACAACTCGTCAATTTCGGAGAAGACGATTTCACATGCAAAGTTGCAAAAAGCATCGACGAAGTTAAGGAGCTGGTTGAGGCAGGGTTTGAATATGTATGCGACTACGACGGCCTCAAAGTGTTCAGAAAACGCAAGTAGGCTGATACAAGAATGGGGATGCTGGTTTTCGTGGTGGGGTAGCTGGGATTTGAACCCAGGACCGCCAGCGCCCCAGGCTGGTATCCTTGACCAAGCTAGACGACTACCCCTTATTCTGGACCAGTACCCTCTGGCTTATTTACGTTTTCGGAAGAGTTTGACTCCGTCAATGTCCGTTACATATTCAAAGCCTGTTTCTATTAATTCTGCTGCTTCTTCCACTGTTTTTGCTGTTTTGCAGATGTATTTGTCTGATTCCTTGAAAATTGTCTCTGCCAGCTGGACGTAGATTAGAGTGTTGTTGATGTTTCTGTGTCCTAGGAAGTTTTTGACGTAGAGGATGTCTTTTGTTTGGTGGTATAGCATTGTTGCCTTCCAATGTCTGAACGTGTGGAAATGTATTTGCAGTATTCTAGGGTTCCCAAGTTTATGGGCGGCTTTTTTTCTTTGCTTGGCGAAGGTCTTTCTTAGGTAGAAAGTGTTTTTGTATGTGAAGACGTTTTGCTGTTTCTTTAGAAGGCTACCAAGCATTGTTGCAAGCGTGTTTGAGATTTTGCATATTCTTGGATTGCTGCCTTTTTCCGGTGTTATTCTAACCGTGTTTGTTGCAAAGTCAATGTCGGTCCATTTCAGTTTAAGGGCTTCTCCGCATCTTGCTGCTGTTTCCTTCAAAAGTTGTAGGAATGCTGCCATTTGTCGGCTGCAGCTTGCGATTAAGTCATCAAGTTCCTTTTCTAGTGGGATAAACGGTAGCCTTGAAACTAACTGATATTGCGGTGGAACCCATTTTAGACCATGCATTTCAAGCCAAAGCGTATATGCCTTAACAATGTTGGCTTTTCTGGCATTGCTACATGTCTCTTTTGCAAGTATTTCTTTGACGGTTTCAGGGTTAAAGAGGTCAGCGCCTTTCTTAACCAGCCATTTTATTGTGTAGCCATAGCCGAGCACCGTGCTTTCTGCATATCCCTGTTTTTTAAGGGACCAAATATAGTCAATGATTTTGCCTTTAACGTCAATAGCCGCCTGCTCTGTGGCCCCCGCAGCCCGCTTTTCATTTCGGGTTTCCACTTCGGCCAAATTTTTCGCCCCCGTTGACTGGATGGCGCATATTTGGCGGTAGCTAGGTAAGGCTTCAAGTCTTTTTAAAATCTTTGAAGAGATTTTCTGAACGTGTTCAGATGAGTCTGAATTGTTGAGAGATGGCTTTTTAGGCTTGTTTGGTTCTGAGAAGCGGTAGCCGCAGGTTCGGCACATGTAGCGTTGCACTTGTTCTGTTTTGGTGTAGCGGATTCCGTCTTTCCAAAGCTTTTGGGAACCGCATTCTGGACAACTTATGGGGTTGCTTTTGCTGTTGGAGAAAGCCAATAGCGAGCCTATCCTCTAGGTTTTTGCATGTTGCCTACTATTCCCTTTTGCAGAGCTTCTGTCAACTGGTCTGCTTTTACGTAAACCGCCTTCCAATGGTAACCGTCGCAGTCCATCATGAAAGCCGTCAGCACATACCCTATTTCCTCAAAATGCTCAGCAGCCCATTCAAAGTCGTCCATGTGGAGCCCGCCGACAACGAGAAAGTCAACTTTAATCTGATTTTTTCTAGTCAAAATTGATAGTCCCCTCTAGGTTTTTGGCTGCGGTTTAATTGTTGTTGTTTTTGGCATCCAGAAAACCAACAACACTTGAAAAGCCATGAATGCCCCTTAGTTTAAGCATATGTTTTCTCTGCGAGAACCCAGCTTTCATTTTTAAAAGAGAAGGAAAGATAGAAGAATAGAGAGAAAATACACGCATAGACATACACACACTTGATTATTGGTCGCTGGAAGAGTCCGGCAGAGTTTCAACGAGTTCCTCGTAAAGTTTTAGGGCTTTTTCCCTGGTTTTAGAATCTTTAATGTTGTCAATGCGTTTAAGAATGGGAACAAGCGATTTTTCCTTTTCTTCTTGAACGGCAATCCTTTTCATGACAGCTTGTTGTTTCTCAGTAAGATGATAGAAGCCGTGCCCGTCAGCCTTAATCACGCCAGAAAGGGTTAACTCCTTCACCATCTCACTTGTGGTCCTAAATTTTAAACCGTAAACCGTCAGCATATGCGACTGTATCTGTGTTATCGTAGCCCCATGAGGCTCAGCCAAATTAATGAAAGTCAAAAGCTCCATCAAGCGACTATGCCGCTGCGTCGCACCGTCAGGAACATCAGTGCTCATTTCCACCACCCCAAAAAGGCACAGCACTAGGCCTCAAACGCCGACAGAAGGCTTAAACCCCAAACGTTCAAGCTCCCGACGGACAGCCTCACGGATAAACTCAGTCTTGGTCCTATGCCAAACAGGCCCTACAACAGCCTCCAAAGCATCATCCAAACACTTCGGAACAGGAACATTCCAATACGCGACCTTCTTCTCTGCAACACTCAACCATTAAACACCTCCTAAACACAAAAAACACAAAAACATAAACAAAAACAAAATTGAACCACCCAAAGCCCAAACCAAAGCCCCATACACAAGCCAACACAAAGACCCAAAAACACAAAATACGCATCTAGTAATGACTAACAACATGTAAGGCAACACTTAATTAGAGAATTTGACAATAGGGACATTGGAGAAAACAATGGAAGTTATCCAGAATAAAAGAAAAATTGTCAATAAACTTAATGAATTAAGCGGCAGAGAGTGGATTAAATTCACCAAAACATGGTTTATACATCGCCCACCGCCTAGAGAAAACGCTAAAATTTTGCATCCAGCGGCTTTTCCGGAGTCCTTAGCTAAGGAATTCATCGAATTCTTCACAAAAAGAGGGCAATTAGTTCTAGATCCTTTTCTAGGTACTGGTAGCACACTTATTGCTTGCGTTGAAAGTAATAGGTCAGGAATTGGTGTTGAGGTAGTCAAAAAATGGGCGGATATAGCGGAAATGAGAGTTAAAAAATTATTAAGTCAAAGAAAAGGCTCAGAACACTTACTAAGCACAATGGGGTTAACTTCTGAAAAACTGCTAATAAAAGTGATTCATAGCGATTCCAGGCGGTTAAGTGAGATATGGAAAGAAAATAATTTCCCTCCGGTAGACTATTGTATTACAAGTCCTCCTTATTGGAACCAGCTTAAACGAAATAATCTCCGCCAGAGAGAAAGAAAGGAAAAAGGATTTGAGACAAAATACAGCGAAGATCCCAATGATATAGGAAATATCGACGATTACGATGAATTTGTGAGGGCTTTAAAAGAAATATTTAATGAAGTTTATAAAGTAACAAAGAATGGTGGTTATCTAACAGTTATAACAAATAATGTTTTCTACAATGAGAGAATCTATCCACTGGCCTTCGATACCTTGAAAATTTTAAGCGAAGAACCTTATGCATGGGTTCCTAAAGATGAAAAAATTTGGCTGCAGGATGATAAGCCATTACTCCCGCTCGGAATTTACAATGCATGGATAGGAAACCGAGCACACCAATACTGCTTAATTTTTAGAAAAGAAGAGGATGCATAGCCATGGGAATTCAGTACACTTTAACAGGCGAAGAAACAATCAGCACTCTCTCGCATGATGAGATGGCTTTTGAAATTGCACGAACGATAAGGGATTTGGTTTTGAAGGGTGCTGACCCTTGGAAGAGCTTGTATAGGCCGACCATAGTTATTACTTCATCTTCAGAATGGCCAGAACCAGATTTTGTTTTAGACGATAGAAAGGGAATAACCTACGGATTTGAATTCAAACCACCAGAACAAACTAGACGCGAATATTTATTGGGCTTAGGACAAGCTGCAGCCTATCTAACACACTTTTCCCACTCAACACTAGTTTTGCCTAAAAAAGCTGAAAACTTCAACATAGCCGAATACGTTAGTAATCTTGTTCGCAATCTCCAACTCAAAATAGGCATAATAACATATGAACCCACAGACATCAAGCAATTAGAAGTGCTTGTTCCATATCCTTCGCAACCTGTAGGACCATTAGAAAGGAGAGCCTCCGTAGGAAAAGTTTTCTGGGCATTCTGGATGGATGAATCAATACACGAATTTTATCTCATGTTAAAACGCTCATATGAATTAAGAAATGAGCCAGGAGACGTAAAAGAAAAGGTATTCAAAGATATCTTTGCTCTAATGCAGCAAGGACAAACATACGCAAATGATGGTACTCCTAGGGCGTTAAGAAAGCATTTAAAGTTTTCCTCATGGTTTTTAAATTATCGCCTGCCTTTCCTCCACTGCGGGTTATGGAGCTTAGACGGGAAACCCACGCTTACTGGAACAAGGATTCTTTCTGTTGGAGACACATACGGATGGGATTCAGAGGAATTTAGAAATGCGTTAGCAAAAGCGTACCTGACAAACGGGAAACATTTACTTCTACTAAAATACTTATGGGATATCCAAATAACCATAATAAACAGCGAAATAAAACACCAAACACAAAAAGAATACCTAAATGCAATGGCCGACGAACTCATGAAAAGGGGATTCGGGAGAGCTCACAGAGGCATAAGGAGAAATCTTCAAGCAATGATATCCTTATGGGGAGGTGGATTTAGAATCCTCAAAACTAGAAAAAATAGTTATTACTTCAAAGGCTTTGGTTTAGTCCCAGACTGGGGCAAAATAACCACAATCCTACAAACAGAATACTGGTAATAAAAGATAGGAGTTTTTCGGAGATTTCTTCGTTTATACTTTGGTGCAAGAAGAACTGGTGACACCTGTTTTTTAAGGTGAAGTTAACATAAAGACCATCTTTAATGGATGCTAGTAATGTTCTTGACGCCTCATATTCTTTAATAAAACTTTGGCTCTAAACGGGAGCTCAGGCTCATTCCTTTTATCGAACATGAGCAGAAGAAGCCCGAGAAGAATCAAAATCATACCAAAAATTCCTATTGCTAGTAGTGGGAGAATCTCTTTAATAATTAGTCCATAGATAATGATTAAAATTGTTCCTACCATGATTATTAGAAAGTTATGCCTTAAAGTGGGCGAACAGAAAGCAAACTCTTCCTTCCCCTTATCAGTAACTACAAAATAATCGCCCTCTTTTTTAAGCATGTTTGACTGCAATAGAGATTCCCAGTCATAATAGAAGTGCCCATCAGATCTATAGCCTAGCGCTTTGCATATTTTTGATTTTATCCCCGGGTCATCTCTTACTCGGCTGTGAGGTGCTAGATAGAGAAAATAAAGTAGCTTCATTCTTGGACTTTGAAGATACTCTTTTAATCGCCTAGTCAATTTCAGTTACACCGACGATATGTCCTATCTTACTATCTCTCCCTTAAGATTAACCACAATAATTGGAGAATAGCGCCCCCAACAATCATCCAGATAGCCAAATTCCTCAGGAATTCGGTGGTGCCAGAATCAAAGGGTGCCGTAAGAATAGAAAGTAGCACGAACAGAATACCCCCAACAATCATTGCTGTAGGTGGATTTTCTGCGAAAAATTCGAAGAATGTTTCAATGGCTTCCGTCATATTTAAATTCCCTCAATGGCATTCTATTCCTGGAAGTTCTTTATAGCCCTATTTTTTGGAGTATACCACTCTAAATTTTAGAGAACCTTCAAGAAAAAAGAGGTTTGCGGGGGATTTCTCCACTTTTGTTTTGGTCCAAGCTAGACGACTACCCCTTCATTTGGAATAGAGAATTATTTTCTCGGTTTATATTCATTGCTTTGATGTTTTCTGTTGCGTCTTTTGCATGTGTCGTTTTTCGAGTTCTTCGAAGACTTCGCTTATTTCAAGGTTTTTCTGTGCGAGGAGCACCATTGTGTGGAAGATTAGGTCTGCAGCTTCGTGGATTATGTTGTTTTTGTCTTGGTTTTTGGCGGCTAAAACGAGTTCTGTTGCCTCTTCGCCTATTTTTTGAAGGCTGGCATCTTCGCCTTGGCTTGACAGTTTTGAAACGTAGGAGTCTGGCTTCGGATTGTTTATCCTATCCTTTACGACTTCAAACACCCTTTCCAATATTCTGGCGTCTAGCGCTTC
>JAVZLK010000062.1:0-6934 GCA_038883795.1 Bathyarchaeia archaeon | reverse complement strand
CTTCTCTTTGCCGAATTGATGATGTGCGAAGAGACGCATTGGAAGCAATGGATGCGTTAAGAAAAATTGGAATTCATACGGCTATGCTTACTGGAGACAAAAGGGAAACAGCCAATGAAATTGCCGAAAAACTCTGCGTAAAAGAGGTTTATGCAGAGCTTTTCCCCGAAGATAAAATAAAAATTGTAGATCAGATGAAAGCAAAGCACGGACTAGTAGCGATGATAGGAGATGGTGTTAACGACGCTCCAGCCCTTGTCGCGTCTGATGTAGGCGTCGCAATGGGAGGCAGCGGGGTTGATGTTGCCCTAGAATCAGCCGATATCGTCCTAGTCAAAGACGAACTGATTCAAGTGCCTTACCTAATCAAGCTAAGCCAAAAAACTGTAAAAATTGCTATACAAAACATAGCCACCTCGCTAGGGGTTAAAATATTATTAGGCGCGTTAGGACTTATGGGTTTCATTCCTCTATGGTTCACTGTAGCAGCAGGCGATGACGGCGTAACTATGCTGGTCCTTCTAAACACTTTGCGTTTAACAAAAGTAAAACTCTAAAAGACCACATTACGAAATATCGTCCACGGCTTCATGATATTTTTCCGTTAGTGTCTCTCAATAGAAAACTGACTGGACAAAGGGAACTTTCAGGTTTTACTGGAAAAGGGGTTCAGTCCTTTTATTGGACAAAAATTGAGTATCCATTCTCGGTTCGTGGAATCCATATATATGAAGCCGTGCGGAGCTTTTCTAAAATTAAAATTATTGCCAAGCTTAACGGTTATAAAAGGATTAATTTTCTTCTGTCATTTATTGGAGAAAAGGGAGGTTAATCATGAAAGTTTCCATGGCTCAGATAAACTCTATAGTAGGCGATCTTGAGGGAAATATGGAAAGGATAAGGAAGTTTACGGTTGACGCTGAGAGAAGCAACGCTGATTTGGTGGCTTTCCCGGAATTAGCAATAACAGGATATCCCCCACAGGACTTGCTGCTTGAAAGGGCTTTCGTGAAAAGCAATAAAAAGCTACTGACAGAATTCATTAAAGAAAACGATATTGACATAGCTGGGATAATAGGGTTTGTGGACTATAAAGGCAAAAATCTTTATAATGCTGCGGCAGTTTTTAACCGCAATAGAGTCGTTGGAGTCGTTTATAAAACGCTTTTGCCTACATATGATGTTTTCGATGAAGATAGATACTTTAAGCCTGCAAAGGAGGAAGAAATTAAGCCGATATTAATTAACTTAGATGGAGGAGAGTTCAAGTTAGGCGTAGAAATTTGTGAGGATTTGTGGGATAAGGACTATGACGTGAAAGTTACCGATTTGTTGGCGGAAAGAGGGGCAGACATGATTGTTAACATTTCTGCCTCGCCTTTCTATGCTGGAAAAAGGTTTGAGCGGCTAAAACTGTTAAAAGAAAAATCTAGGAAGAATAAGGTTCCAATTTTCTATGTTAATATGGTTGGTGGCCAAGACGAACTTGTCTTTGACGGCCAAAGCTTAGCGGTAGATTGTTTTGGCGATCTCATAGCTATAGGTAAACAGTTTGAAGAAGATTTGATAATTACAGACATTGACCTGAAGAGAGGAACAACAAAAAAAGTTGTGCCTCCGCCATATTGCAGAGAAGAAGAGATGTTTAATGCCTTGGTTTTAGGTATACGTGATTACTTCAGAAAGACAGGTTTCAAGAAAGCAGTTGTTGGAATGAGCGGTGGCATCGATTCATCGTTGACCACTTGTATAGCTGTCAAAGCATTAGGCAAAGAAAATGTTATCGGTGTTTCTATGCCTTCTAAATACTCGAGCGAACACAGTAAAACGGATGCGCAAAAATTAGCTGAAAACTTGGGGATATGCTTTGTCCAAATACCTATTCAAGGCATCGTCGATGCCTACCGTAAAACCATGGAGAAACCATTGGAAAAAATTAGAAAATATTTCGGCTTAACAAAAGAGAGAGATGACCCTGTTGCAGACGAAAATATACAGCCGAGAGTTCGAGGTAACATTCTTATGGATATATCTAATCGGTTAAAGGACTTGAAAATATTGGTTACAAACACAGGGAATAAAACTGAGCTTGCGCTTGGTTATTGCACTTTGTATGGTGACATGGCGGGTGGAATTGGCGCTCTTGGCGACGTAAGTAAGCTTGAGGTTTATAGATTAGCAAAGTATGTAAATGAAAAAGTTTTCAAAGGATGCATACCAGAAAATGTTTTCAATAAAAAGCCTTCGCCTGAGCTTAGGGAAGATCAGTTTGACCCGTTCAACTTTGATATAGTAAGCCCGCTTGTTGATGAAATTGTAGAAAACAGAAGAAGCAAGCAGGAATTAATTAAGAAGGGTTATCCAAAGGAGGTTGTTGAGGACACGTTGAGGAGAATCAGAAATGCCGAGTATAAGAGATGGCAAGCAGCTCCCTGCATCAAGATCACGCGTAAAGCGTTCGGGATAGGATGGAAAATGCCAATTGTTAATATGTATAAATAATGAAGAATGCGTCAACTGGCAGTTATAGCAATTTCATCCAAAAACGTCTATTAAATAATACGACGCCCTTCCGTAATGCCTCTATTCAAGAACTCTGCGGGACCTTAAGCGTTCTTTAAGGTAATCCTCAAGAATCCATTCATCTTTTTCTTCGTGCCCCACGCGTTCCCTAGCTGGACATTTCTCTTTTAACTCGCTCTCCGGAAGCAGACATGTCCCATCCACAGCAAGATAAGGACAATCTAGAACCAGACATCTCTTACCCATCCAAATCAACTCTAATCAGTTTTCCACTATTTAAGCATTGAATTTCAAATCTATAAGGATTTTCGCTCATTAACCAAATATACGTTCAAATTACTGCAATTCCACGAACAAATATACAAGCAACAACTTGTCAATAGCGCTTCCATTAGTCGCTCCTAACAGAACTTAAGGGTGTTAGTAACTTGAACTCGTTGTAAAGAGTTTCAAATTGCAAAATCAGTATTTTACGCTGAGGTATAATAGGACGATGAGTGCTGCGAATGTGAATAGGTCTGGTAGCAGGGCGAATGGTCCTAGTCCAAATATTCTGAAGCCGAAGATTGATATCACTATTGGGTTGGAGGCAAGGGCGTAGAGGAGAAGTGTTGCTGAGAATATCATCAGTCCGATTGTGAATTCTGATCTTGTTTTTCTGTATATGTCGGCGTATAGAATTAGTAGGAATATTAGCATGGTTACGTTGATCGTGGAAACGACCGTTTTTGCTATGTAATAAAATTCTATATCTCCCGGAGTCTCAGAAGGGGGACGGAGTTGCCATGGGGGGCGTGGATACCAGAAGGTTGAAGTTGCCCATGTTGCTGCTAATATCGCTACCACTACCAAGATAGGTAAAAGTATCAGCAGTGGCCAAATCCTCGATTTCTGGTTCATTTCACGTTTCATAGGTTTTACCTCCTTTTCTACTTTTTCCAAATTTTCTTCAAAATTTCCTCAAACAAAAAGTAATTTTCCTCCATAATCGGGGATAAGAAATACGTGGTGCCATATCCTTCACCCGCAGACACTATTAACTTGTTTTTCTCGAGGACCTCAAGATGATGCCTTATCGTCCTATAATCCAGTTTAAGGTTGGTAGCTAACTGATTTGCGTTTTGCGGAGTCTCCTTTAGGGCTATGATTATTTTTGCACGAGTTAAGCCGCCTCTAGTACCTGCAATCAACCATCCAAGCAAGTACTTAAGGGGACGTATGCTAGCGGACATCTGCGTGGCTCCGGATTTGGCTAAACTTATTTTTAATTAGCCATAAAAATGTGTCTTCCAAAAATATCAAAGATTAGGGTTAAAATCGGGTTTAATCTTGAAAAACTCTTTAGTAATCCATTAAGCCACCAAATTGAATGGTTGGTGGAGGCAAATTTTCAAATTCTCCTCTCCTTTCTCCCCATTTCCTAACCCTCCCCAACCACAACTTAACGGTGTCAAAGCTTGGTAAGGAAATATCGATGATGCAAGGTTTGAAAGACGCTTATTTGATTAGGTATAGAATTGGGGTTAATTCTGAAAAATCCTTTAATAATTTTTCCACCTTGGCGTGTGTGAAGTGCACAAGGCACTTCGTGAGAAAATGGAGGTGGTTGAAAATAGACAAAAGGAAAGCCATAATTCTACTATCTATAGTGGTTGTAGCAGCTATTATAAGTGGCATAGTGCTAAATGCATATTCCATCACCAATGCACAAACCACAACTAATGGAGAACAATGGTTGAGCTATGGTGCCGGATGTTTCATCGGGAATATGAGCATGGGAATGCGAGGCATGCCTCATGGGGGAATGCGCGGACGAGGATGCTATGGATCTATTGAAGTCAGCGAAGAATTTAAAGAGAATGTAATTAACATTGCCAAGAGCGACACAGATGTTCAAAACTTGCTAAACCAAGGATACAATGTTACGGCGGTGAAGCCGATTATTAAAACCGTAGTTGAAGGAGACGGCACAGTTGTTACCAAGGCAACAAGCGCCATTCTAATGCTGCAGAAAGACACAACAGGTCGTGCCTTCGTGACGGTTGATGTGGAAAATGCAAAAGTAACGGAGATAGTGATCTTAACGAAAACAGTGATCCAAAAGCCTTAAATGCGGTGTGCAGAAACTTCCTTTTCTTTTTCTGTATGAACAAAAGTAAGATGTAAAGGATTAGCGTTGTCATGGTTGATGAAGGGAGTATTTAAAATTGAAAGTTTTAGATTCAGCTTTTATCGCCTTTCTTCTCTTCAGCACGCTTGCAGTTTCTTTTCTCCATGAAAGTGTCCCTTTGAGGTGGCCTTTAGCTTTTTAAGAAGCCCATAATGATGTGTTTTCAGATTATAGGATCTCATTGCTTTCCCAAATTCCGCTTGCGATATAAGTTGTGGCTGCTGGATCACTTTTATACTCCATTTTTGGTCATGAACACCTGTCACGATTTCCTTAAAATGGCAGAGCATGCCGCAAAGGCAGCGAAGGCAATCCCCCTTTCATAACAAATTTTGGTATAATTCTGAAAAACTCTTTAATAGTTCATGTTCTTGCCTCAGAGCATAGGCGGTTTCAAAATGGGGATTTATCAAAAACATAAAGCCGCATGTTCTTCATTGATCATCATAGTAATCATTGTTATTGCTAGTCTGTTTGGAGGAGGATTATTCGGTTATTTAATAGACCATTGGACTATGTCAGAAAAACTGGACAGTCTGGAAAATCAACTTTCAGCGATTCAAGAACAAATGTCAAATTTACAACAAACGCAGAACATCATAAACCAAAATAACACCTACATATTAGGAGAGAACGTTTCCCTCTCCGGGTTATATGAGCAAGTAAAAGATTCTATCGTTATAATTCGCGGAGTAATAGTGCAATACGACATCTTCCACCGTCCCTACTACACTCAAGTTCAAGGTTCAGGCTTCGTTTACAACTTTACCGGAGAAATGGTGATAATTACAAATTACCACGTGATTGAAGGTGCAATTAATGTTACCGTGACTTTTATAAACGGAGACGGATACACCGCAACGGTGCGCGGCTCAGATCCATACGCAGACCTTGCAGTACTTTTAACAGACGCACCGCAAAACGAGCTTAAACCGCTTGAAATAGTAAGCTCTTCAACATTGGAAGTTGGTGACATCGTTGTGGCAGTTGGCAACCCATACGGACTGACTGGCTCCATGAGCATAGGCATAGTAAGCGCATTAGGCAGAACACTAACCGAAGAACAAACAGGCGGGTACCCGATAGCAAATGTTATCCAAACAACAGCTTCGCTTAATCCAGGCAATTCTGGAGGCCCGCTCCTAAACCTTCAAGGAAAAGTTGTGGGCATAACAACGGCTATTATAAGCAACTCCCAAGGACTAGGCTTCGCTATTCCATCAAACACGATTTTGAGAGAAATTACTTCATTAATGATAACAGGCTCTTACAATAATCATCCATGGTTAGGTGCATCGGGAATAGACATGACCTATGAAATTGCAAAAGCTATGAGTGTAAACGTAACATATGGATGGCTAATAACTCAAGTAATAAGCGGAGGCCCAGCAGCTAACGCAGGGCTAAAGGGCGGAGCAAAACAAGTTTTGATTGCAGGAGAATACATTACAGTCGGCGGAGACATCATAATAGCAATAAATGGGACAAGAATAACCGGCATAGACCATTTATCTACTTATCTTGAAGAAAACACTTTACCAGGACAAACCATAGAAGTAACAATAGTGAGAGAAAACCAAACAATGAATGTTGCAGTAACGCTTGGAACACGCCCATAACGCAAACGCTTACTTATATCTTTACTGGTAAATTTGTGCTGAAATCCCGCCTCCCGCAGTAATTCACTATTAAATTTATGCCGAAATAACTTCATCCACCTTTCTTATCAAACTCATATCGGCAACAAAATTTCTAATTCAACACATAACATACAAAGTGGAATTTGCACTCTCTGCAACTCGGAGAAATCCATTCATAGCGGGCGGGGTGGGATTTGAACCCACGACCACAAGCTTAGGAGGCTTGCGCCCTATCCGTACTAGGCTACCCGCCCATGGCAATAATTAGATAAATCGGAATTCCAACTTAAATATATCCTAGAAAAACTTAAACTGGTCTAGGACTCTTCAAAATCGAAGAATCGCGGGGGTACCCGAGCTAGGTCTAAATAGGCTGTTGGGTGCCAGACAAGCCTAAGATAAGGGGGAGGACTTAAGATCCTCTGGCGTAGGCCTCCGCGGGTTCAAATCCCGCCCCCCGCACTAATTCATAAATAGGTTATTTTGATGATTGTTTGGCGAAGTTTTAGGTGAAGGCGTTATTTGCATTACAGCAATGTTTATATTTAGTAGCGCGCCCTCTGGTGCGGGGGATCGGGAGATGAAGGGACAAGGAGCTATT
>JAVZLK010000061.1:0-7111 GCA_038883795.1 Bathyarchaeia archaeon | reverse complement strand
TTCGGGTTTTTTGGACAAGCTTGAAAAAAATCAAAGAAAGGGCATGAACATTCAGCTTTTAACCACTTATTCGCCAAAGACTTGCTTCTTCCTGGAGAAAACAAAGTTAAAAAGGGCAAAGTATGCGCGATTAAACGCCGAGGAACTACCAACCTTCATCTTGGCCGACGGCGAGCACCTACTCCTCTTGATTAGGAAGGAGAACGGCAAAAAGAAGGTTGCGGCTTTATGGACAAACTATGACGCCTTCATAAAAGCCCTTAAAACACTCTTTAACGAATTATGGAACAACGATGCGTGAATTTTAACTCGTCTATTTTCGCCTTTATTTCTTGCCATACTGCTTTTACGAGCATCCTCGCATCCGCATCTATCACATAAAGTAGTACAAAGTAGAAAATTCCGCCGACGGCTGTTAAGCCTAAAATCTGATGGACTCTGGCTTTGCCTGGTTGAAGCCCCAGCGTCTCTTTGGTAAAAAAGAGAATCCCACTCATGATTATTGAGGCAAAAACATATTTAGTAATATTTTTCCAAGGAATTTCCATTTTCACTATTTTTCGGACCATGGCATATAATATGAGGAACATGGCGAAGCGTGCCGCCGAATTTATTATGGCGACTGCAAGGGCGGATTGTATTGGCTGGTTTTGTGTATACGTGGTTAGCGCATAGTATGTGAGTGGTATGGTTATAGTTGAGTGGATGTAGGGCAGCGAAAAGGCTATGAACAGTCTGCTTTTTACGAGTTCTTTGAAGGGTATTTTTGCCTCTTCATCTATTTTTTCATATCCGTAGAGTACAAAACTGTAGAGTGTGGAGATCGTTACAACAAGGGAGTCTATGGCTAAGACGATTAGTACTAACCGAGCTTTTATGTATTCTTCTTTGAGTATTGTAAGGTAAAGTTCTGGTAGTGTTAGGACTCCAGCGGTCATGGGAATTGCAAACATTAAAACAGTTTTAATGGATGTTGTTATGTCTTGACTGGTTTTTTCTGCTAGGAGTTTTGGGTATAAGGCGAAGGCTAGAAAAGACGAGTATGTTATTATGTTTGCTATTTGGAAGGCTGCACCGTAATTGCTTCTCGCCGCTTCTCCACCATATGTGAAGAGCATTATGAAGATATAAGCGGCTATTTGATGGCCCAAGACATTGTAGATGTTTGCAACAGAGCCTTTTACCCACTCTTTTACGTAAGCCCATTTAACGCTTTGTTTAAGGTCTTCGGCAAGTAGTTTCAGGTAGAAGATTAGTTGGGTGGCGACGGCTGTGGTTATGCTTATTATGGCCCCTTCTAAGGGTTTTTGAAGCCTAATTATGAGAATGTAGCCTAAAAAAACCTTACATGCTTCTGAGATTAGGAGCCCATAGCCGAGTGTCTGGGGTTTTTTGGCTCTTAGGCATGCTTCGAAAGCGTTTAGCAGGTGAAGTTCAACTATTTGAATTGAGACTAGTATGTAGAGGCTGATGTAATTTTGCACATCGAGCGCTGTGGCTATCAATGGTACAAGCGGCAAATAAATGGATGCTGCAGCTATGGAGATGGCTAGGTTTGCAACTATGCCAGTTTTAATAGCTCCTTTTTCTTGTCTGGCTGCGAAACGCATGATCCAGAAGGGTATTATTCCAGCGAGAATTGTGCAGTAGGCCAGTACATCATTTATGTTAAACCACACCCCATACTCCGACGGGTTAGTGGAACGGGCTATCATATACTGAAAAGCCAAACCGGTTGCAACACTCAACAACTTTGCAGCAAAAATAACAAAACCAGAATATTGGACCCTAATTTCGTTCTTAGCCAATCACTCACCCATAAATTGCTATTGCAAGGTCTGTGCAAATTTAATGTTTGAATATTCTGGTTTTAAACCCTTTTCTTCTGAAGTGCTAGTATATCTCACAAATAAGCGTGTAATTTAAATATCCTCTTTTGTTTTCATTTTGGTAAATCATGGAGGTTATAAATTTAGGTGAAATATGGAAGTAAAAAACTAATTTGTGCCTCCCCTTCACCATATTCAAATGGTCTATCTCTAGCCTCACAGAAGGTCATTTTGGATATGGTTAGATTTTCTTCTGATTTCTCATTTGAGCCTATTTTCTTGGGGCAACGAAATAGTGTTTCTGGAATTGTACAATACTACTTAACAATGATCATGGCATGGCATAAAGCCGATGTTATACTGACTATTTATCCCTATATTTGCATGAACTTGAGAAGGAATTATTTGTTTAGGAAGCTGGAAAGTTTGTTAATTAATCGGCTTAATAGGCACGCGTTTTCCATTCTGTACGTGGTAGACTTACCTATAGAGCGAAGCGTTGTTGATGGCGCGCTAAGTGATGAGGAGTATAGGGGGGCTTGCGAAATCGAAAGGCATGTTTTCAAAAGCTTTGATGTTCTACTTGTTTTCAATGAAGATATGAAAAGGGAAATTTGTGATAAATATAATTTCAGCGATGATAAATTCGTGTTGTTTGAAGTTTTGGATTATGGAGCAGACATTATACCAAGAAAAAATTTCAATTTTGAAAAACCTCTAAGGGTAGCTTTTTTAACAAGCAACTTAAATCAAGAAAGATCCTCTTGGATTAGTGAAATCCCCTCTTCAGAAAATGTAACTTATTCTTTCTTCGGCATTAACGGAGAATGGATTAATGGTCTTAATAGAAAAGATATCAAATACGAAGGTGTCATACCCCCGGCAAAAGCTCCGGGGATTTTGGAAAAATTTCACTTCGGGATAATATATTATAATTTAGCACTTGAAAACTATCTGAAATATGGTTCTACGTCCAAGTTTTCGGCTTATATGGCTGCAAATTTACCAGTATTGTGTCCATCTAAACTCTCTTATCTTTCTAGTCTAATACATAAATATGGTGTGGGCATTTGCTATGATTCGTTGAACGACATCCCGAAATGCTTAGAAAGTATTGATAAAAAGTTATATGGCAAAATAAAGGAGAACTGTGCAAAACTGGGGGAAAAAGTTAGGCACGGATATTTCATTAAAAAAGCTTTAAAGATAGCTTTGCAAAAGACTGGATTAACTTAATTTATTTTTTCTTTTGCTCAAAAGAATTGTGTTTTCAAAAACTTTTAGCTAAAGTCAAGTAAATTCTCCACAATTTTTCAACAACAATTTCCGGCTTATGTTTTCTCTCTAAGTATGTGATTTCTTTTTGCCACAGTTTTATATTCGAACTTTTTATTGAGTCGATGATTTTTTCCTCTGTGGTAATATCTTTTAGTGGAAAGTTTTCATATTCGTGATATTCTGATGAAACGTATGTTATTACTGGTCTGCCGCATGCTATGGCCTCTAAAGAAACCATTCCCAGCGATCCCAATTTGAACTGGTCGATTACAACATTAGCATTCCAATAATATTCACGTATTTTTTCGTGCGGAACTTTTGGGAGTATGTTTAGACGTAGGCCTAGAGATCGTGCTAAAGCCAAGGTTTTTTCAAAATCCACGCCGTGTTTAATGATGCTGACTTCAACTTCGTTTTTAATTTTGCTTAAAGCCCTTATTGCAATATCCGTGCCCTTAACAGCCCAATTACAATCACTTGCAATAAGTACCCTCTTTTTACCGCCATGCTCAATCATGGGCTTTGGATAAAAAACCTGCATGTCCACGGGGTTTGGCAAGTACTCAGCATCTTCTCTAAACTTTTTGGCCGTGGCAAGAATGTCAGGTGTACTGACCAAAACTTTGTCGCAACTCATCAAATTGTGCTTAGCTATTCTGCCCCAAACTGGATGCTTAAGAGCCACCCTCAAATCGCTCCCGTGAGCATGCCCAACTAAAGGCTTTTTCCCAAAACGCGACGCCAAATAACAATCCTGAAGAAGATAATGCACATGATAAACGTCACCCCTAGCCCTCAAAATATTATAAGCTAAACCAAAAGTCTTACTCCAAAAACCCCTAGTCCGCCTAATATACAACTTCTCCACATTACCTGGCATATACTTCAGTAAAGTTTCCCCAACGTACGCGCAATCATTAATCATCACTACCCTCATAGCCGCACATTCTTCCTCAAAGGTTGTAAGTTCAACTTTAGCCACAATTTTATATAAACACACTTATTTTTAACTCTCTTAATTAAAAATCAAGAGTGATTTGAGGTTTATCCATGGTTAATAAGTTTACAATGTCAAGTACCCCATGTGACGTGGATGTTGCTGTTTGTACCTATCAAAGCGAAAAATATTTGGACGAATGCTTAACAAGTATTGAGAATTACCGGCGAAGCTTCCTCCTTGGAGACGAAAATACGTGAACTTTTGGTGGAAAACTGTTCCTCAAATCAGAAAACGCAGCTTCGCTAATGTGTACTTTTTGCGTAGGAAAGCTATAGAAGGAATAAAAATACCATATCAGCTTGGTGCATATGAGCATGTTTTCATACGGAATTATGTGGCTAAAAGAGGATGGAAAATTTATGTGATCCCGGGAAACGGCCTACATTATTATGATTATCCCGAATGGAAAAGTGCGTGGTTAGGCGCAGGTTCGAGGTTTTTTGGGGATGAAAAAGTGGTAGATCTGCCTAAAATGTTAATTCGAAGAATTCTAACAGCTTTTTTGAAAGCTGTCCCACCAGCTATTGTCCACAATGATCCATCGATCATTATCAATAACACTCTGTACTGGTTTAGATATCTGAAAGGTTGCCTGAAACCTGAAGATTATATAACAATCAAACGGTAGTACAACAGTTAAAGCATAATCGAGACATGCTGAAAAGCTAATTAAACAAAGCATGATCCTATTTACTTTTCCTTAAGCAGTTTTTCCATAAACATAATATATATTCAATTTCAATTAAGTGTTTTAACACAAAATAAAATTTTAAAAGAACACGGCATCACGTTATCGGCAATTATATACTTTGCACATCTTAACAAACCGTCTTTCGCGTGTCGTATAGAATTCAGAACTACCAGCCAAAAACAAGCACAAAATTTTCAATTTAATGTCCCTTCAATTATTCTTTTTAAGCAAATCTTTTTCCAAGGCTTCAACACGTTCTTTAACTTTTTCAACTTCCATTCTTACACTTTCATTTTCTATCTCCTTTTTCCTTTGCTCGTTAGACTTTAGGATTAGCCGTAAGAACTCAGAGTCATAGACTTTTAAAAGTAGTTCTGTGTTTGGTATGAGGCAGTGGCCGCCAATAACTCCAGGATAATGGAGTGGCTTGTTAAAATGCACTCTATGGATGTCCTCAATCATATCTACAACTTCGTTGAAGTCTGCACCAAAATGTCTTGATATGCGGTGCATTTCCTGAAAACATACGATCATCCAAGCCCTATAAATAGTTTCAAAAAGCTTTGCAAGCTCAGTTTCCACAGGACCTTTTAAAACCTTAACTTTCAAGCCTAATTTCTCAAAATGTTTTTTAGCCAACTCCGCCGCTTCTTGCGTGGCACCACCAACATATTTGGTCCAAAACATAATATCTCGCTTCATAGTCTCCAAACTTCTATGCATCCCACGCACGGGCGAATGCGCAACCAAGGACTTTGTTTCCTCATAAATTTTCTGAGTCGTACCAGGCGGAACAGTACTATCAATTATTGTTAGCGTTGGCTTAAACTTATACATGTAATCAAGTGTTACCTCGACGAAACTCTGTTGGTCAGTGCATGGATAACAAATATGCATAACATCAAAAGCATCCGGCAGCTCAACATCACCTACAATGCCCCGCATTTTCACCTCATCAATATCAAAACCGTACACATCAAATTTCCCACTTTCCCTAAAAAGTTCAAAAAGCGCTTTACCAACTTCACCTAAACCTACGATCAAAACCTTTTCTCTCACCATAATATTTCCCCGACATTCAAATAACAAAGCAACATATAAGCTTGAACATGTATCGAACGGCCAACAAATTAACCAGCGCTCTTCAAATCATCTAAAATCTTCAAAATTACATCAACAGGATTTTCAAGATTAGCCAGCAAATCCGCAACATTCTTTCTTTCACCAAGCAGCTTTTTAGCAATGTCGACAACAGAGGATGCCTCCACCTTAAAGATCGGAAATCCCTTCTCAGCTAAATAGTCGTTCACGTACTGCTCCTGAAGCATGTCCACCACAATAGCAGGTGTCCCCTGTAACGCGGCTTCCCTCGTAATGGTTCCACCAGCCCCAACAAACAAGTCCGCCTGCGCCACCAAACTCGCAGAATCAACAAATCCCTTCGGAACAATTAAGCCTTTGATAGCCTTCCGTCGGTATCTAGGGAGAAAAACAACATTGCCCAGTCGCGTCAACTTTTTTGCCAAATTAACAAAAGAAAACTTCCCTTCGACGTATACAGCTCTTTCTTCAACCTCCCTAACAACAATAAGCGGCTTTTCAAAATCATACTTCACCAAAGGTTTAAAACCCTTTATCCATGCAACCTCATCGACACCATCAAAGTATATTATCTTGCCCCTAACGTTGTATTTTTGTAGGATTTCCTCTGGAATAGCCTTTGAAACGACAATGTAGTCTGCAAGAGGCAAGGTAAGCCTATGCACAGCATCAGCATAAGGCGTGTCAAGGGTTGTTACCGTCGGAATTTTTAACCCAAAAGCCACCCTGATTTGATCCACGGAACCATGTGAGAGAGCAACGTCCGGGACATTCTCTCCAAAAATTTTGCAAAACAATAGTTGACGCCGAGCGCTCTCTTTAAGTCTCGAAAGTAAGGATTTTGGATTATATTTTCCAACAACAATGAAGTTTTCATTCAAGAGTTTTGCAAGGGGCACGGTGTCTGGATGTTTGCGGGTAGTTAATATGGCCTCATGTCCCATTTCCCTAAGTCTTCTTGCTATGGCAACTCCGTAACGTACGTGTTTTCCGGTGCATGCGTCATACCATACACGCATCATTCACACCAACGGTACATTTCTCCAACGATTTTGCCATTCGTAACCAGTTTTGCTGGTGCGTCGATATGGCGTATCCAGAAAATATTTTCTGGCAGAATATTATATTTTGGGATTTCTGGAATGCTCTCCTTATAAGCTAGTTTAACATACAAATATGGAATATTCGCATAGTGATCCTTACGCAGGACTT
>JAVZLK010000060.1:0-7559 GCA_038883795.1 Bathyarchaeia archaeon | reverse complement strand
GTGGGCATTATCACCACAGATATCTGTTATAATAAAGGTAAAGTTTATAAGATTTGTCATAATAATTATCTTAACGATAAAAGAGATAAACGTGATACAGAATGACTTCCTACATTAACGATAAGGCCCTAAGAAAAAGCGTCTTCAAAGAGGTGGAGAGGCTACTCTTAGAGAAAGGCTATTCCAAGGAACAAGTTAAGCGAATCGTGAGGCTTTATTGTTGAGGTTTTTGGGGTTGTGTGGCTGGATCTAACGTTTAGGCTACTTTGGCTCGAGTGTGAGCGAAAACTTAAGCCAAACAATTTTCCCAAATTTTATTCCGCGACAAATGATGTTGATGGGCAAGTAACTCTAGAGTTACTTTGCAATAGAAGAGCCCTCCGCAAACTCGCACAAACAAAAACACTTGCCAACTTTCTAAACATCTTCAACACAGCGTGCGTTGCATCATCAACATGGAAAACTCGAGGCCACCAACACATTTCCTAATGGAAAGTTTTCGTTTAGACGTTACTAACAGAAAACAAAAATGACTTTCAAAATTAAATGTTATAAGCTCTAAAATGAAGCTCTTATTGAGGTGATGGTATGCATGTGGATATTGACTATACGACTGCTGCCGTGGTAGGCAAGCATAATTGTTCAAAATGCGTGGGAGAGTTCAAGCTTAAAGAAGGGCTGATGATTGGCATAATCGAAGGTGGCAACAAAGCTACTCTCTTTTTATGTAGAACATGCCTTGAAACGGGAGTCCCCTATCAATCCGAAGAGTTTGACATTAAGAAAACGAGATATCCAAAACTTGGCTTCAGGTAAAAGTTTATCTCAAGCCTATGTTGGATGTTGATGTCCTCTTGCAAAAATTAAGGACGCAACTGCCAAAAAGAATTTTTGAAAATTATTCAAAAAAGGATGGGGACTAATGCATTTTTGTAATTAAGGTTAATAGTTCTATGTTTTCAGACAGGCTGACCAATGAGCTTTTTTAAATAGACTAAGACGTCAACCGCAAGAATCCCGTCCTTCGCTAATTTTTTCGACCAGCATTCCTTAAACTCATAAGCGGCTTTCACAAACTCTCCATATTTGGCAAACTCTGAACCTTTGATTACCCAGTGCTTACTTGGTTTTCCATTTTTTATGCCAAGAAGAACGTGTATCTCAAATTTTTCTCCTTTATTAACGGCATTATTCAACTCGTTTAAAGTTAAGTATGGTCTAAAGTCCATAAAATTTGATTTGGTTGATCCTTTAACCTCTATGAACAAATCTTCTTCATTTACCCTTAAGTCGTAGCCTTCACCGTGCTCGATAATAGCAACCTTGTTTTTCACTTTCTTAAACCAGTCTTTAACATACTTCTCGGCAATTTTGGCAACACTCATCCATTAACACCCTCTTGACCCAATATGCCAGCTTATTACTTAAACCCAATAGCTTTTAGAAAGCATTCTAATTAAAAGTTAAACAGCCCCAACGCTTAAGCTAATGGATAACAGCGTAAACATGGTACGAGATATTTCACCAATCTTCCAGCCTGGAAAAGTATGCAACATCCTCATACAAACAAAAGCATACCTAATCCGGAAACAGAGTTTAAACCCCCCACAACTAAAAAGACATTTTTCGGTTATAATTACTAACAGAAAATAAAATGGTTCTGAAGTCAATGCGTATTCATATTTTCATTTTACACATTAACACAAAACAACTGCTAACATCTTTGCATCAACACATTGTTGAATGTGCTAATGAACTTGATAGAGAACATGCACTAAAGATAATTTAGCATAGCTATTCGACTTCTTCTGGTGGTTTAACAAGCTCTTGACGAATATCCTCAAGTTTTTCCAAAATAGCGAAAATTACGCATCTGTCAGAGACCCACCATACACACTGGTCTTCATAGCAAAATCGGGCGTTCACGTCTATCCATTCGCCTTTCTCTTTTATCCTCATAGGAGTTTCGAGGTTAAATGATAATGGGCAAAACTTTTTTGATGACATCATATCACCCCCAATCTTACTTGAGTTCAAGTTGCCCTTGTGCTTTTATAAAAATTTGTATTCTACCATTATTTGTTAAGTAGTTTTACTTCAAGCCTTTTCCATAAGCGCCCAAAAGACCACGCTTTCTCCAACCGTAAAACAACCAGAGTTTTTAACGGTGAACCCCTTGGAAACACGGTCTCTTAACGCATACATGAAGTCTTTGGCTTCATCTTCGCCTCTTGTCCCTCCCTTTATCGCATCGTCAATCAGTTTTTTGGCATTATATGGTCTATAAACAAGGATGTAATCCACCAAACCAATCACCTTCCACTAACGCATATGAGGCTGCTAAAATATAAAATTTAAAACCAAAGTGTTCTATTAGTGTCTCCTAACAGATCAAGAAAATAAGAAACTGCTCAGAAAAATAATAACATATAGAGGTAAACTAAGATAAAGAAGACAATAAGCCCAAAAATGATTATTACAGGAATGGTGATTGAAGTGGCAGAAAGTGAAACTGAAAGTGTCCCATCTAAAGATCAAATTAGAATATTAATAGCAGATTTCATAGAAAGCAACGAAATGATAAGGCATGTAGAAAACGAGCGGTGGAAAATCACCGAATTCTACTTTGCGATTATGATTGGGATTTTTACGATAATTTCCGCCCTTGGAAGAGATTTTTCAGAGATCGCTGAGAAAATTGGGCCAGTCTTAGCCTCTTTGCTTGTAATTTCTACATGCATCATTTTGACTATGTTTGCGAAATTAAGGATAGAGTTCATTGAGCGCATGGAAAACTTAACAAGAACAAGAAGTGCGTTTAAACTCTCTAAGAAGTGGAACAGCTACGTACAAAAACCAATACCTAAGTTTGGCAAGGTCAATTCAGTTCACATGATGTGTAACTTTCTCATTATTGTCGCTACAAGTATAGTTACTGGAGCCTTATTTGGGCAATCATGGAAGCAAGAAAATACAGCAAGTCTTCCTTTTATTGCCTTGGTCTTCTTAGGGCTATTGATCTGGCTCACCGTGCTTTATCGCTGTTGGGGACCAATAGAAGCACTTAAGAGTAATTAGATAGCTTCTTATTTGCTCATTTTTTCTGTCATATATATTTTTGTACTGAAGATCTAACCCCAGCTTTACATGAGCGCAGTTGCAAGGTGATGCAAAGCACTCTTCCATTAGTCATCGTTTAACAGAATGTGAAAATCAAGTTTCTGGATTTTTATGGAACATATTAAGAAGTTGAAGTGGTATTCAGGGTGAAAATTGTAGTTTTGTTTTGGATGGAGCTTTTTTCTAGAAGTTTTTATAATAAATTTTATAAAAAATTGCGGAAAAAATAGGGTTTATTCAAGTTGGTGAAAGAAAATGAGGAAAATATTGACTTGTTTAGCTGTAATTCTTCTATGCTCATCGATGTTCACTGTTTTTCAACAGCGTGCAATTGCTGATCCAGGAGATGAAGACGTTATTTTCTTTGATGACTTTGAAAGTTATGCTGTTGGTACATTTCCTTCTGCTGGTGGTTGGACTCTCGTTTACAATGGGAAGGGTAATGAATACCAAAAAATTGTTGACGATGTTAGCTTTTCTGGTAGCAAGTCGTTCCAGTTATGGGGTGTGCCTGGCTGGTCTGCTTGTGCTGACAAGGCATTTACGCCGACTAAGCGATATGTTGGATATGAAGCGTATGTTATGACTGCGGGTTATGGTCCGGAAAACATGGCAATCCATTTCATGGAATACAACACGCCAGCACTTATCGCATCCGTGAATTTCGGAGTCGACTCAAAAATTTATTCTCGCTCATACGCTCCAGAATGGTATACAGGTATTCCTCCAGGACCTGTCTACGACTTGAACATGACATACGTTGCAAATCGGTGGTATAAAGTCAAAGTTGTTGTCGACAGAAACACAAACACATACGATGTGTGGATAGACGACACCTTAAGGGGACACGCCTTAAGCACGCAAAACTCCGCAAACATAGGAGGCCTCAGACTTGGGTCTGGGCATTCCGGCGTAAAGGTGTACTTTGACAACACAAAAGTGTTTCAGGTAGAAATTACAAAGGCGTTAGTTGGTTATTGGAAGCTTGATGAAGGCTCTGGCACAATAGCAAGTGACAGTAGCGATAATGGAAATATAGGAACACTAATCAATGGGCCTCAATGGATTGACGGGGTAGTCGGAACTGCTCTAGCTTTTGATGGCATTGACGACTACGTTCATGTCCCAAGTTCAAACAGTCTAACCATTACAGGTAATCAAATAACTGTGGAAATGTGGTTGAGACCAGCGACTTTGTTAGATGATACTGCTCCGTTTATAAACTTCATAGACAAAGGAAACGAGTATGGCTTCCAAATTAGTCAAGATGGCTATAAACCTACTCCAGATGGTAAGATATGGTTCTATGTTGGCCTTGATTTATCTGGCTGGCATTGGGAAGGAATACAAACAACCACTAACCAATGGATCGCCAACAAATGGTATCACCTTGCCGGAACATATGACGGAAACTCGTTAAAAATTTATGTGAACGGAATACTCGAAAATAGTCGTTTATTGTCAGGAAACCTGTTTGCACAGGGAGCCTATCCACTTTCAATAGGCTCTTACACGCTTGGAAACCAATACTTCTTTAATGGCGCAATAGATGAGGTCAAAATATATAATTATGCAAGAACGCCAGAGGAAATATGGAACGACTATATATCTATTGAACAGAAAACAAAAATCCTTGGTATGGAATTTTATATTCCAGGGAGTTGGGAGAGATCGTTTTCTTTTCCTAATGGAACAACATTCACTTTAAAGAGTTTCTTAGAGAAACACGGTTTTGATGTTGACATTTCAAGTGAAGTCTTTAGTGGTACCATAACTTTGGATGGCCTCCTTGCTTATGACGCTGTCATTCTACCACAAGTATTCTTTGATGTGCCGGGCAACGTGGCATATGAAAGTTTATTTGAGCAATACGCTAATCAAGGTGGTGGTCTAATTTTCTTGGGACAGGCTGCCGTTCCAGAATGGACGCTTGACGAACAGCTTGGATTCCATTTTGTTACAATTCAAGCGTGGAGCTATTATGTTGATGCTCGCATCACGGATACTTCGCATCCAATAATGTTTGGAATAACAGAATTGCCAAAAGCAGGAGGGGTTTTCGTCGATTG
This sequence comes from Bathyarchaeia archaeon, assembly GCA_038883795.1. Taxonomy (GTDB): domain Archaea; phylum Thermoproteota; class Bathyarchaeia; order Bathyarchaeales; family Bathycorpusculaceae; genus JASEJA01. The sequence goes on along the minus strand of JAVZLK010000060.1, from coordinate 2,370 downwards.
GGATACTCTGATAGCAGATAGTCCATTGCCTCCAAATACAGCAGTGCTTGCACGGAGCGTCGGGTCTGGTGGAACATATGATCCTGATAATGTCATCGCTCTAATTGCATTCCAGCATGGCCTAGGAAGAGTGGTTGCAGGGCCTCTAGATGGCATGATACGGCCATATGGACCCACAACCGTTGACGGATGGGATGTAGTTTCGGAACCAGTCATAGAGAACAAACTTCTTATTAACGCAATAAAGTGGGTTGCTCGTTCAGTAGTGAACCAGCCGCCATTAAAACCTACGATCAATGGACCAGTTCTTTGCACATTATTTGACGAAAACGGCAATTACTTAGGACCATGGGAATACGGCGCATCTGCAACAGATCCTGATGGTGATGACGTAAGAATAACTTTCGCTTGGGATGATGGAACACCAGAGGAACAAAGTAACATGGTTCCTTCTGGGACCACGGTATGGCAAAGCCACTCATGGTTTAGTGCGGGCGCACGGAACACAGGAATGCATAAAGTAAAAGCAAAAACTGTCGATATTTACGGGGCCGAATCAGACTGGTCTTCCCCACTTGAAGTCACAGTTGTTGCTAATAAATTATTTGATATATGGGCTGGATATTTTGTCAAATCAGACTTGACGACAAAAGCAATAACATCCATCACAGGAGAATGGATACAACCGGCTTTTAATGTTCCGGAAGGAGCTAGTTACCAAGCAACGTGGGTGGGCATCGGCGGAATTGGCACGAGGTTGTTACAAGCGGGCATTGCAGAGTTAAAACTATGGAAAACCTTCTCGGATAAACCAGCGATGATGCCCTTTTGGATGACTGTAGACGAAAAAGGAAAAGGGCTTTACTGGATTGATTTTCTGCACACCGCTGACCCTGGGGACATAATCTCAACAAGCATTACTGAGGATAGTTTAACGCCTGGCCTATGGCATATCCGTGTGGAAGACCGCACCAAATCTTGGGTTTTCTTAGCAAATGTAAAATTTGATCCAGACCAGACGACCGCAGAATGGGTACATGAACCTGGCGCTAAGAAATCGGGTGTAGCATCATTCAATCCGATAACTTTTCTTAAAGCTGAACTAACCATAGGGGGAGTAAACTGCAAGTTAGGGAGAATCGACCCCACGTTGAAAACGTATCTTTTTATGATTAATTATAAAAAAGGCAAATTAGTCTTGACCAGTGTTTCACCAATAAGAGAATACGAACAATTTTCTATATCATATACAGGCACCACTCCGTTACCAGCCGATGTCGAAACGACAGTATCTCTTCATAGTAATGCTAACTTGCATGTTTATGATTCTACTGGAAACCACCTAGGATACAATGTCAATTCAGGTTTCATTGACCAGCAAATTCCGAACTCGATGTATTTTGAGGATGAGCAAGGAGCTCAATATGCTCTTCTATTTGAGACGAACGCGTACCAAATAGAGCTAGTTGGAAAAAAGTATGGTGAATTTCACCTTAACATTGTGGTTTCATTTAACGGAACAGTTGTTCTCGATGAATGGTTCAATGGAACTATTGCCGAGGGTATAGTGGAGTATTACACACTATTTGTGCGTTCGAATGAAGAGGCGGAGGCGATTTCGTGGGATTACGTGTTCAGAGATGCAAGAAGAGGGACAACGCTAAAGATTAGCACTGATGATAATTATTTCCAGTTTGTTGCCCCCGACAAGGATTTTGGAATAAAACACGACGCAAACATGAAAGTGTTCAACCACATCATACTTATACGCTACGAGGACAATGAAATGCGCATAGTAGCCACAGCCGTAGACCACTGCATCAACTTCTGCTCAGCCATCGTCAAAGACAAACAAACAAGCAAATACTACATGCTCATAGACAAACCAAACTGGCCAAAATACTGCTGCGAAAGGTTCACCATCTAAAAACAACCCATTTTTTCCTATTTTTCTTAACACCATTCTTCATAAACAAATATAAAAAGCGGCATTAACAGGATATTCGTTTAGTCGCTGTTAACGGAATAAAAAATTTGTTATCACTCAAAACTAAAGCAACGGAAAAATGATACGAAATTAGCCTATTGTTCCATCCTGTCAAAGGGCTCCATTTAAAAACTTATTTGACACTTTTGGTTAACTAATTAATGGCACTCGTTACGAGGGGTTGCTATATGAACAGCAAGTCAAAAGAGCTTGATTTTAAAAGCTTGGTGGACCCTTCTTTGTGGAGAGACTATGAGTCTTTCATTAAGGATATCGATAAAAAACTAGAAGAGGATATTCGTAAATCAATTGAGAAGCGGAAAGAATTGCGTAGGCAGCTTCTTAGTGATCCAAAGTTACGGAATATGATCCGTCCCAGGAAG
>JAVZLK010000059.1:0-7683 GCA_038883795.1 Bathyarchaeia archaeon | reverse complement strand
CACATGAGAATTGTTCTTAAAACTAAAAGGTAATAATGCCCCAGAAAAGACGGAGCAAAAACCAACGGGATAATAATTGCTAAAATAACGACCACTGGAGTGAAACTGTGCTTGGTCAACAAGCCCTTTATACCCTATTGCTCTATCTAAATTAATGGAGATATAATAAGATATTCTCTCCCAACAGTCTGGCAGGTGTAACTGTGTTAGTTTATGGGCTGATAGCCATCACACGCACGAAGAAAACTTCGCCTATATGCCCACAAATGGCGCGGGGTGCGGGATTTGAACCCGCGCGGCCCAAACGGACCACAGGCTTAGCAGGCCTGCCCCCTACCAGGCTAGGGCAACCCCGCTAAATTTTCCGTGACTCCGCTTACTTTTTACGTATACTTTCTTATTTGCGTTTTCTAAAGTATAATATGTCATCTTTTTGGCATACATAGTCGAAGCCTACTGCAAGGAGCTTTTTTATTTCCTCTTTGTCGCTGGTTCCGTAAACTACAAATTCATCGTCGCTGCTTTGTCCGTAAAGTGCTTGTTCTATTTGTATGTAAAGTAGCGTGTTGTCCACTTCTGCATGTCCGAGAAATTCTTTTACAAGTAGCAGGTTTTTGGTTTGGTGATATAGTGTTGTTGCCTTCCAATGTCTTATTGTGTGGAAACTTATCTTTAGCAGTCTTGGATTTTGGAGTTTTTCTGCGAGTTTTTTGCGAGTATTACAGAATAGTGCTCTTATAGCGCGTGGGTTTGGATTTCCGAATATGTATTGGCTTTTTCTGGGCAAAGCGTTTAGCATATTCATGAGTTTTGCTGTGATTTTCCAGATGCGTGGGTTGCTGCCTTTTTCTGGAGAGTTTAATATTATTATGCGTCTTTCTTCGTCTATGTCTGTCCATTTCAGTCTGGTAGCTTCACCTGCTCTCATCCCTGTTTCTTTAAGTAGTTGAAGGTAAGCTGCAAGCTTTTTGCCTGAACCCGCTATGAGAAAGTCGATTTCTTCTTCTTTCGGGATGAAGGGTATGATGCGGTTGATTTTTGTTTTGGGCTTATCCCATGTTATCCCGTATTTTTTGGCGTATAGGTTGTATGCGTTAGCAACGTTGCGTTTACGGTTTTCAGACCAGTTTTGTGTTGCAATTATTAGTTTGACGCTCTCAGGATCAGATAGGTCAGCGCCCCTCGACATAAGCGTCCTTAATGCAGATACTACCATCCTTATAGTTTCCTCAGCATAGTTAGCTTTTTTAAGCGTCCAAGCAAGCTCTGTTATTCTTCCCCTATACTCCGCTTCGCTTAGCCTTGTGCCCTCCCGCGTGGGCTTTTCCTGTCGGTTTTCTACTGTGGCCAAGGTTTGCACCGCCCTATGGGCGGAGGGCGCTCGGCTTAATGCTTCATAGCTCCCTTGGCAGTTATTAGGTAATGCTTCTGGCGAATTTAAAATCTGCCTCTCGACTTTCTGAAGGTGTTGAAACGTGTTTGATTTGTCTAAGCTTGTTTCGCTGAAGCGGTATCCGCATCTTTTACATAGCCATCGTTGAATTGTTTCTCCGTTTATGAGGTGGCGTATTCCATCTTTGCAAACTTTTGTGGATTTGCATAGGGGACATTCTGGCTGCGGCTTGGTTAGAGGCTTAAAAAATATCTCAAGATTTTCGTTTTGTCCAGTGTTTTCCTGAGCCACAGCCAACCCCATTCTTTAGAGGGGCATTTGTCGCCCCGTTTTCCTCCATTTTTCAAGCCTTTTTCTCATTTCGCCTATCGTCCTCAGAATCTCTGTTGTCTCCTCACTTTTAATGGCTGATTTTATATCTTCATCCGTTATTTCCGTTCTTCCAGCCCTTTCAGCCGAATATCCAGCGGAAAGCAGTATGGAAAAGCCGAGTCTTATGTCTCCAAATTCTGACGTTACCTTCGCCACTTCATCAAGCAGATTGTCCGGTAAAACGCTTGGATTGAAGGCGTGTCTCACGCGTTCCTGCAGGATTTCCTTTGTTTCTTCTTTTGTGTATGGGTCAAGCGAGATGAGCTTTGGCTGGAGCGTGCTTAGAGCTCTTTCAGGAATCTGCGTTGCGTCTTCTATTTTGTTGCTTATGAGGATTAGCGTCGTTTTTGGCTGTCGGTTCAAGTAGTAGATAAGCGGCTCCTTCTCCTTAGCCAATATTGCGTCAACTTCATCTATGGCTATTACAACAGACTTATCCGTCAACAACCTTTCCAAAGCCTGTTTTAGGCGGAACATCTGCCAGCCAACATTTGGCACATTTAGGCCTAAGCCCTTAACGATTTCAAGCATCGTGTAGTAGGGCGTCCTCGTCCTTCCAGCGTTAACATAAACTGTTAAAACTGGGAGGCCCTTCTCCTTCGCATGTTTTTCTACTTCCCCAATTAAATATTGGACGCAAACAGTTTTCCCCCGTTCCGGGTTTGCCGAAAACAAAGAGGTTTCTGGCCTGACTAACCCTGAAAATTTCGGATAGGAAAGAAGCCATAAACCTCAAATCGTTATCACGGCAGAGAGGCTTCCCACTCGGCGGTGGCGAAAGAGGCTGAAGCCATCTCGCATCCCTGAAAATCCTGCTGGGCTTATCCTCAAATAACGTCGTTGCCTTCACCTTTTGAGGGATACGGAGACAGAGGGGGAGGGGATCCCCCTACGTTTTCCAAATTTGCAAAACCTTCCCCTCCCACGTTCCTCCAACCAGAGGAGCTAAACGCATGGCGCATTTTATCAAAGCAGTTTTGACACCGCCTTAGAACATTGTTGCTATCAGCCATTCGAATCTCATATTCAACGGCTAACTCTCCGCACAATTCGCATTTTTCAGCCGGCGGAATTCTACGCCACAAAAACAGGCGTTTTCCTCTTGGAATATCCGAAAATCCGAGATGTATTTGGCAGTTTTCACCTGAGAAGCCTGATTTAGCCTCAAAGGTTGCCTCTGCAACTCGGCAGCTTGGGGTATATGTTTTCAACCCGCTTTCAAGAGGTAAAGAAGCTTGAAGCTCGACGCTTTCCTTGTTTCCAGCCTCTACTCCAAATATTTCGCCGAAAGAAGCTTGATTCTCTGGGTTTAAAATTTGGAAAACTATACCTCTCTGCTGCAGAGTTGCGGCGATGCCCTTTAACCATTTTTCAAGGCTCTCCTGCCAAAAGAGGCTGTATTGGCTCGGATTTTCCAATATTCCGAGAGGATTAGGCTCCTTTTGTAAGACTTCATATGTGTATGGTTTTGTTTTAACGTTCTCCTTCAAGTAGCCTGCTTTAGCAAGGGATTTTAGGGCTCTTGAAGCAGTATCCGTTGATATGCCGATTTTTTCGGCAACTTTATGTTTGTCCAACGCTTCATCGCACTCTTGGAGGAGGCTTAAAACTTCCTGTTGACGTTTTCCAAGCCTTGTCACAGTTTCCTTAATGGTTGTCTGTAGGGCGTTTAGGGCTGTGTGGAAATCTTCCGGAGAGGCTACGACATAGCTTTTCCCTTCAACCTTCAGCCTTAAACGCTTTCTTTGATTGATTAGGGCTAAGACCCTAACAAAGTTTAATATTTTTTCAATATGTGTGCGTAGGGCAACCTTCTGCTCTTTCGTAACAGCCAAATCCAGAAGACGCATGAGGCCCGAGGGCGGAAACATAACCACTTCGGCTTGCCAATCGTTAAGCCTTAAAGCGTTTTTGAAATCGTTTTCGCTGTATACTGTTGGGTTTCCCTTGCCTTCGATTAGGGCTTTTAGGCTTTCAGGCATGACGGCTTCTCGGAGCTTCTTAGCTAAAACCCGTTTTGTGAGGGCGGAGCTGTGATCCATTTCATATTTGAAGACTCTGCGGTATAAGTCCGGATGTATGTCCAAGTCGCTTTGGGTGGTTATGAAGTTTCGGGCTTTTGTCCTTGCTCTTCCAAGCTCCATTTTGCCCGTTAACTCGTTACGCACCGGATAAATCGTTTCAATGGATTCTCCTTCACCAATAGCCCTTAAGCTTAGGCTTCCAGTTTCGCCCTTAACGCCAGCAGCCTCATAAATTATGAGGGTTCCAGAGAAGTCTTCGCCTATGTATTTTATTGCTTCAGGTGTTGATGTTGTAAACTCGAAAATCCACTCTTCCGGGATAAGAGGCTTTATAGCCCTCAAAGACTCGTTTTTCCCGCTTCCACTAAAACCAGAAAGAATAGTAGATATCGGATACCTTGTTTGCCCACTACACAAAGTTACAAAATTTAACAATAACGCATTGTCTTCTCCGAGAAGTCTTTTCCTGCCATACTCGAGCACATAATCCAAAAACTTTGGATCCTCAAGAAGCTTTTCAGCCCTTTCCTTTTCCTCGTCTGTTAGCCGCCTTATTTTTGGGGCGATCGGGCACTCTTGGGCGTTACAGTTAATTTTTAGAATTTCGTCTTCGCAGCCATATACATAGCAGCCCTTAACAGCGCTTTTGACAACGTTTTCGAGCTCCTTTTCGCTTAATGGTGGATTGTTGAAGCGGTTCCATTCCCGCAGCCTTTTAAAAGCATAGTTTGGGTTTAAGCCCCTAAAATTGATGAGGAAGCCTGCCAGGCGAATGGCATACTCGTTCCGCTGGCCTTCACATGTCCCCTTCAAAAGGGCGCCTATGCATGGCGGACTCCTCCCCCTATACGGCTGCTTGGCTAAATCTTCACGACCAAACCAGAACTGTCTGCGTGAAGTTTCCGTCGTTTTTACTCCAACGGAGCCTAAAGCCTCATAAAACAGAGTTTCCAAATCCTGCACAATTGTTGGCGTGTTATCGTTGAGTCGTTTATAGCCCTTTGAAGGAGCCATAATACAGAGTTTGCCTTCACCAATAAGCTCCAAGGCAGCAACGTTATGATACGCACTAACAGCTTTAGGCTTCATCCGGCTATAATAGATCCAATGCTGCCCGCCAGAGGGTGTTTCCTCAATATGTGTTATTGGAAGATTCTTTAATGCTTGCCTACCTTTTTCAAAAACTTGTGCCGGCAGGTTTTTTACGTCAAAATCAATTACTCCTAAATATAACCCGTTGGCAGTTTGTTGCCCACAAATAAGGGCGAAGCCATCTGCTTCCTCCCAAGGTAGGTTCTGGAAATCTTTTTCGTTTTGTTTTTCTGTTTGCCATCTGGTCCAATCATGTAATGGTTTTTTACCGCTTAAGACAACGATGTTTAGTCCTTGGCTCCAATACTTTTTCGCTGCGGCTTTAAGCTCTTCGGTCAACATTAAGAGCCTTTGTCCCCTGAATTCTTGTGTCGCTTTTTTCGCCCAACTGTCGTTCTATTTTTAAAGGTCCAGTAGAAATAGTCATCTTTGGTTAGTTTGCCGTTGTGCGCTGCTAAATCTTTGAGCATTGCCCTAAATTCTGGATTGTTTATGTCGCTGCTTCTTTCGTAAGGGCCTTTATCGCCATGAGCTTTTTCCCAAATGATTTTCTCGGAATTCCATGATGGTGCCTCTTTTTCAGTTTTGTTAATCTCTTGGTTTGTAGTAGGGGTTGGTTGTTGGTTTGTTTTACTCAGCCATCCGTCGATGAGTCCTCTTAAGTTTGCCTTGGCAATTTCAATTTCAGATGGATCTTCAATGGCTACCTCTAACTCGTAATACTCTTTTATCCACTCCTCGTTGTTGTGCTGGCTGGTTCTTCCCTTTCCCACGCGGAGCCTTTCAATTTTCATTTATTTTTCTTGGCTCTTGCTCCTGCCACCTTGAGCGTTATATTCACTACCGGCCTCTTCAACTACCACGGCTTGACCGTTCAATAAGGGGTTGTAATGCCCGATGTCTAAAACGGCTATTCTTCCTTTCATTCCCATTTTTGCTGCTTCACTTTTAGCAACTTTTATCAACTTTTCAACGTCGTTGAAAAAGCCTTTAATGAACAGGGCCTTCCTCTTCTTTTCAATTAAGCCCATTGGGGTTTTCTCCTACCTCTTTTTAACGCGCTTGTATACATCCATCAGAGCGTCTATTGCGCCTTTGTAGAAGGAGTCGGCTGTAAGTGCAGGCAATTTTGGAAGTTTAACATTGTTCTGTTCAGCCCACCGGCTTAAACGGAACCGCATATTATTAATCGCAAGTTGTTCAGCCCCTACATGACCAAGCGGGCCCTCCCCTGTGAATGGCGCTTCTTCAAGTAATAGTTGCGCGTCTACAGATTTTCGCATAAATTCTATATCTTCCCATGAAAGTTTTGGAATGACCTCGCTATACATGAACACTTGTCCCTTACGGTAAAGCTCATCACTTTCCTTCTTGAGCCTTTCAATTATAGGTCCCAAATCCACCTGCGACCGTGTTTCAATATAGTCGACAATAGCCCGTCTGCAAACCTCAGACCAGTTAACCTCCGGAAACTTTTCCATTCTCTCAGCTACATCATCTGGAAGGTATATGGTCACATTCTTTCCCATACTACATTCTCCAAACCTGTTTTACAGTAACGTATTCTCCCAATTCAAATATATAAATTATTCTGTGGATTCTGTGGAATTTTAACTATGTCCGAATGTTGACACGAACCCCTTTTTGTTATGAGGCCTATGCTTTTGGCGTATTCCATGAAGGCTTGGCTCAGGACTTCACTTTCACCTATGCCTAAGCTTTCACCTATGGCCTTAAGAAATTGCTTCTGCTCCTTACTTAAGTAAACTATAACCCAGCTTTTCCGCGTCATGACATGCTAAAGCTTGCTGGGCGCCATCATAACAGTAAAACCGATTAGCTATGAATTTTTTCCGTTAAAAGGTTCAGTTTCTCTGCATATTGCAAGAATGCTATTCGCAGAGTTTCACTTTCGCTTTGTCCAAGTTTTAAGCATATTCTGTCCAATAACTCCTTATGTTGAGGGCTTAAAACAACCCGAACAATACACTTCCTAATTAACGATGCCCCCCTTTCTAACATAAATTTCGTATTTAAAAATATAGGCTTAGCCCTTTCCAAGAGTTCAAATTCTTAAATGTCATCCTCTCGAAAATTTGAAAAATACACTGCACTGTGTCATTGTTTCAAGATATTTTCTGTTAGACGTTGCTAACAAAATAGTATATTAAATATTTTCCGCAAAACTTATTTTTGGTCTCCATCATTTTTTTATGGGAGAAAATGTGAAAAACTCAATTTTTGCGATGGTTTTGGGTTTAACGTTAGTTGGTCTATTGATTTTGATACAGAGTATAAATCCTGTCTTGGTGGGAAGCAGAAAAAGTGATGGAAAACATGTTGCAGAAAACACTATCAAGTTAATCTTAGAAACTGATAAGGATGTCTATGTTTTGGGGGAAAATATTTCTATAACTCTTAAGAATGTCGGCGAGGAAAAAGTAAGCGTAGGGGGTTATCCACCTTGGCAAATATTTACTTATCCAGATGAAGAACCTGTATATCCAAAGATTTTCGCTTTTTTAGCATGGTTCCTGGAACCTGGACAAAGCGACACATATGTCTGGAACCAATACAACGATTTTACAGGGGCGTTTTGCAAGCCTGGAAAGTATGTTATTAAGGATACGCAAGGATGGAATTTATCCGCATACTTTGAGATTGTTCCGATGGGAGTAAAAATAATTAACACGGGAGTTCTGGGGATGGCACCAAAGGTTTACGGCGATATTATAACATTTTTTACTGATGAAAAATTGGCTGACGAAGATCTGAACGGTGATGGAGAAAGGGATGATTTAA
>JAVZLK010000058.1:0-7942 GCA_038883795.1 Bathyarchaeia archaeon | reverse complement strand
GCCTGGAAGCAGCCTATGCTTCCTGAAGGGCTTAGGCGATCCAGCCCTAGAGAATAGTGGGCGTGGTAGGGGTTTGATGCGGGTTTTGGCTTTGGCTCCAGCCCAAGGCGAGGACTTGGGCCTAAGAGCCCGCAGAATCAAAGTTATGGTGCAGGCTGAGGACCCGCCACAGCTTAGAAGAATTCTTTCAAGGATTTCCCAAATATTGGACAAGCTTGGATTCCGCGGAAACTACGAAGTTGCAGCTTACACTGGAAATTTGGCTAGGAAAATTGTAGCATTCGCCTTAGTTGCCCGCCTAAAAGTTCCTACAAGATGGGCGGACGCCATAGTGAAGCATGCCCTCCACAAACTACAGTTAAATGTGAATTCACAGAGTCAAGCTTTTAGCGTCAAGGATGAAGATTTGCAGTTCGTGGAATGGTTTGAAGACGCCATACAGAAGTTCAAGCTTAAAGAGGTTAAGCCCTATTGTCCGGTGTAAGCCAAGGCTCCGCCAAAGTGCGATATGCTTCTCTCCAACTTTCTCGGCTTTTGCTGATGTAGACTATTTGTTGTTCTGGGACTTTGTGGCCCATCCAAAACTCGATGTAGAGCGGGTCAACTTTATGATCGCTTAATATTGTGCGGAATGCAGCCCTTAGCGAATGGGGGCTATAGGGGTTTCTTCCAACGAAACGTCCTCCAAACTTTTCGCCTATTCTCGCGAAGTAGCTGTCAACAGCCCTAGCAGAAACCGTGAATAATGGTGTGTCCTTCTGCATGTTTTTGCCTTCTAAATGCTGTTTTAGAAGCGACAAAGCCCATCTGCCCAGAAACGTTAGGAAGGGTATGTTTGTCTTCTTCCTTGAAAGGTCTAAGCATAGAGGCGTTATGCCTTTCTCAAACTCTTCTTGAATGTCACCGTATTTTAGGCCCAGCAAATCTGATATGCTTAGGCCGCTTTGGACAATGCAGGCTGCAATACAGCGGTATTGAACATTATCCATAAGCGATGTGAATCTGCCTATCTCCTCAATAGTCCATGGATGCTTCTTGTGGATAGCCTTAGCAGGCGGGCGGCTAACATAACGCATACTCAACGGAATATCATAATATTTGGCTAACGACTGAACGGCCCCAATATACGTGTTTATTGATTTAGGGGCAAAGCCTTCACCCTGCAAATAGCCAATGAAAGCGTTTAGGGTTTTGCGGGCCACACGGGTTTTCTCCAATCTAGGCTTATGAAGGTCTTCCTCAACAAGCCTTAGAAAACCAGCCATATCGAGGCCCCGCCCAGCCAAAAACTCTTGGAATTTGGTTAAGGCCCTGGCGTATATGTGGCGGGTTCCAGGCTTAAGGGCTGAGAGGAATTCGTCGACCTCTGGCGAAGATGGCCATATCATCAGATGAAAAATCTAATGGAATCTTATCAGACAAACCCCTTATATTATGGCGTTTTTCAAGGCTTTTTGAAAAATTTTATTGAGTTGGGCGTTTTGGATGTTCTATTAAGAGGTGTTAACAGAACAATATTCTTATGGTTAAAGACGGGGACCAGGGCTGTTTCTTAATAGGATTCGTTATTAAACAATTAATTTTGCAAGGGCAGAGAGAGTTAGAATATATACATCTAAATTATGCTTCAAGAGGCGAGGGGGTTTCAAAGTTAATTAGTTAATATTTTTCCTTTGGAGGTTTGCCTCGTTGCCTAGGCCACGGAAGTATGCTGATATGATTGTCAAGTCTTTCTGTGTTGAAAGGGCGGTTTATGAGGGTTTGAAGACCCTTTTGGCTGGTCAAGGTAAATCCATAAGCGAGGAAGTAAACGAACTCCTAAAGAAGCGACTGGCGGAGTTTAAAGGCGGGGAACAGCCTCCTAACGAAGCCCAAAATTATGAGGCTTTGAAGCGTGAGCATGTCCAGCTTATGGAAGAGTCCATGCGCCTAACAAGGCTTTTACAGAAAACCGGCCAATACGACGCCCTAATTGAAACACTGGAAAATTTAGGCCTAAACACAGAAACACTAGAAAACATAGAAGAGGTTAAAGCAAAACTACTACAAACTTGGAATGGACCAAAAGCACCAGCCCACACCCTCATAACCCTACTATAAACAATCCAAAAAAGAAAACAAATAGAAAAACAACTCGAAGAAATAAGAACAAAAGGAGCTACTATTAGACGTTACTAATAGAAAACATTGGGTGATTAAATGAGGTAAGGTTAGATTTTTTGGTTGAGGTTATTTTTAGTTAAACTTGTTAGAGGTCTTTTCCATAAGTCTTAAAAATAAAAGCCTACCAAAAATTATAGAGGGGATGGGGATGAGTTTCAGAAACTTCATAATTTTATGGATAATTCTTATAGTTAGTTGTTGCTTGCTCGCTGCTGGAGTGTTGCCGAGACTTCAAAGCTTTAAAGAGAACGAAGTTAAGCAGAATCATTTCAGCGTTGTATGGAAGGGTTTCCAGCCAACCTACAGCAATCAGACGCCTGACTATTATATTTGTATAAACAATTTGAAGGATACGACGTTATGGATGCGTATAGCTTTGAAGATACAGAATTTTGAGGACAACGGGTATTGGTTTATGATAGGTCCCTACGGATCTCAGCCAGATGGGTGGACTGTTGAGAACTATGAAATCGGTTTTATAAGGATTGACGAAACAAAGGGATTTGTCTATAGTGTAAGAAGAGTAAAGCCTTCATCAATACCTGAAGGGATAAGAGCTGAAACGATCCATCTTGTTGTTAAGGCTTTCAGAGATCCAGCATACACTGACTTATACAGCCAAGATGATTTCACTGTAAAATTCTATTTCATAGACCTAACATCAACAGCCATAGGATTTCTAGACGTAGATAATTTTGATGATGGAACAACCGAGGGATGGTCGGGTGGTTATTATAAAGTTGATTCTTATAATTATTATAGAAGCTGGCCTAGCTCCCTTTATTTCTCTAGCTATGCCTCTAAAACATTTGCTACAGCAGGGTGCATAAACGCCTATATGGTTTTCTCGCTATATAGGGGATCAGGCAGTTTATCGATTGAAATTAACTACCAAAAAATGTATGAAACCGACTTTCCAATTAGCACAGCGGGATGGTATCAGTTCGCAATACGTCTGCCAACTGATAAAAACGCAAATGTTAAAATAACGGGCGACGGTTATCTTGATGATGTATATGTTATAACTAAACCTTAGCTTGAGAGGGGCGTTTTTGGGCATTTTTAAGGCGCGTTTCACGGTTTCAATAGTCGCTTATTTGGCGTTCTTTTTAATTTTGATAATTCAAACAGTTACGGTTATAGGTTCTCCCGGAAACGCTGAAGTAACGCGAACACGCAACCTCCAATACTTCGAAATGACGCCGCCCATACACCCTCCTGGTAATGCTCTAGTTTCAAGAACCCAAAACCTCCAATATTTCGAACTTGTCCCACCAGTTCATCCACCAGGTAACGCCTTCGTAACTAGAACTCAGAATCTTCAATATTTTGAATTGGTTCCGCCGATACACCCGCCCGGTGATGCTTTAGTTACTAGAACCAAAAATCTTCAATACTTTGAAATGACGCCCCTCATCTATCAATACAGAATAAACGTTACAAAATTGCAAACAACAGACCAAAATGGAAAACCATGCAGTAGTTTTATGCGCGGAGAAATCGTGCAATTTGACATAACCGTCGAAAATATTGCCGCACATGAAGGCATGTCTCTAACAAATGGGCTGTTGGCAGTAACAGTATTAAACCCAAGACAGAACGTGATGTTCCTAAGCTATACATATATTAATCTGCCTAAAGGAGCCAGCTTAAAATTCACGTTTGGCTACGGAATACCAGTTTCAGCCACCACTGGCACATATACCGTTAAAGTTATGGTTCTGACAGACTGGCCTTCAAGAGGAGGTGTAGGAATAACCTCAAAATCTTCAAACTTTAATGTTGGATGAAAAAGAATCGACTCACGCGCTCGTGGCGTGAAAAATCTTAAAGAAAAAATTTCCGCAAATTTTTTATGAAAATCAAGAACCTAAATAGTTTATCTGAGGGGGAGATAATTTTTGGTAAAAGCTTCCGTTTTTGAAAGAATCAAACTAAAAAGTTGGCTCACATGCTTGATTTCGATTTTAATTGCTACGTTAGTTATATCGGCATTTATATTTCCCGGCAACAAGAACGTAAATTTTGGAAATGAACAGACTGTTACGGAAACTGCAAATAACCATTTTGCGTTGTTTGGAGAGGCTTTCTCCCAGACTATTAGCCGTCAAAGGGAGGTGTAGGATTAGCCACTAAACAAGTTCAGTTTAATGTGCAATAAAAGGTGATAAATTAATGAAAGTTAAAACTTTCGCGTCCCTCTTGTTAGTTTTGTTATTAAGTAGCTTTTTCACCTCGATATACACAAATCTAATTGTAAACGCTCAAATTGAAGAGCAACTTAAAGCATCTGTCTACACAGATAAACAAGCCTATCAAACAAACGAGGATGTAATAATCACTGGCAGAGTCACATTCGCTAATGGAACAGCGGTAAAAGGGGCATCAGTATCATTAGAGGTTAAAAATCCAAGAAACAGCACAATCTTCCTGGACATCGTATACACGCAAGATAATGGCGTATATTATAGCACGTTTAAGCTTTCCTCAAACGAGTTACCAGGGCTATACAAAGTATACATAACAGCATATAAGCCAGGATGCCTCTCAGCCCAAAACACGACTACATTCCAAGTTAGCGCTTTCAAAATAGCTATTGTAGGCTACGATGTTTCATTAAAAAGCGGGAACATGGTGGATGCTGAAATAAATGTTACACTACATTCAAACACAATTTCATCTCTTACTGTGGGTGTTTGTTTTATGCTAACTTCGCCTACCGGCAAACTTGTATATAGCAAGCGGGAAAACCACGTTGTCAATAATAACACTATAATCAGCGTAGATTTCACCTTCATTTTACCTATCGCTGAGCCAGGCGTATATAGCTATATCTTTTACCTTATGGACCAGAACTTTCAGGATTTATTTGAAACCACAGGGTGGCAAATCGCCTTCACTTACATACCCCCTCCAATAGCAACATACGGAATGCAATTATCAAGCAATAGCTCCGCCTACGCTATAATAAATAAAAGCATAAACATGTTCGAGTCAATTGAATGCAACTTTAACTTAACTGAATCATCAACATGGCTAATGATATTTCTAGAAAGCGACTCAACAACAAGAGTTATCGCTGCCATCAACAACACAATAATAAACCAACAAAACCTCCTATCACAAAGAACTCTCGAGTCAGCAATTCCCTTTTTAGTTCCCCCTCCCCTCAACAATTTAATACCGCTAATTTTACAGAGATGTTTACCGACCTGGGTTTTATTTAACGTTCCAAAAGGATATTACAAACTGTCATTCGCAACCACTACAGACCTATTCATCAAATCATTATGCATCATCTCAGGCCCTAGAATAACTTCACCATCGATAAAAATAATCAAGATTATTCCATCATCTAACACGGTTTCCCCTGAAGGTATTATGAATTATAATGTTTATGTGGCATGGAACATCACAATGTCAGATAGTGTTAGAGTAAAAGTAAAGCTAAATGGTAACGTTTTAACTGAAAAAATTCTTGATGCAAAAATTCTTGAGATAAACGCAGCAAACATGTATTTGTCAATAACTGCTCCAACGAATATTGGTGATTACACAATCTATTTTGAAGCTAAACTTGAAAAGGCAAACTTCATTAATTATGCCACAGAAACGTTACATGTTAGATCACAAAACTACAACATAACAGTTGCAGGTGAAATTAAATATTGGTCGACTAGAACTGTCTGGTCAATCTTAGGCCCACGCGAGCAACAGGAATGGTTTGAATCCCAAGATAAGCTCAGCGCATTATATATTACAGATTTAAAAATAGTAGGCGTAACTGAATGGTATAATAATGGAAAACCCAAAACTGTTGAGGTATCGTTTAACGCAACGAACAAGGTCTCGGGAGAAATAGCGGAAAATTTCAAATTCGGAGAGGGTGTGCACTATGAAGTTGCCGTTAAACCACATGGGTCCTACTCAGCTGTTGTTAAAGTTCTTTTAGCCGGGGACTCAGAAATAGTTAAAACAAGAATCCCTTTGACAGATGACGGAAAACTCTGCTTTGACATTATTTACTCGAAATGGTTAATCGGTGCAATCATCGAGCTTTCAGCTGCCGTAATTAAACCCGTGATAGAGATAATAACGTCGGGAGTGACGGGGATAATCGCGGGCACCGCAATAGATATTGCTAAACTTACAGTGTTATACTTGGGTAAATACGTAATAGATTATATGAACGGATATTTTACAAGCGATTCTATTGTCACTTTTCTACTAGATGTAGGTTTAACCATTACTGAAGCAGAACTTGAGAAAATTGACGAGTTAGAGTGTAGCTGTAGCAACCCATATTTTGTTATTTGGAGTTTTATAATTAATTGTTATCATGAAGGAAAAATCAATTTACTAACTCTTATCAATGCAATATTTAGGTTAGGAGTAACTCTAATAGTCAAAGTCTTACCAAACTTAAAGGATATCATCATTGAAGTATTAGAAAAATATGTAAGTAAAAAGTTCAAATTTTCGTTAACCGGGGATATCATAAATAAAGTTAAGGATAAAGTTGAGAAAAATTTTGAAACTATTAGCAAGGCGTTTTCTGCTATTTTGTCGATAGGTGAATGCATAGTCACATTTTGGCGATACTTCACTTCACCATCAAACGAAGGAAAAAAAATAAGTGACGCCGAAGTTGATCAAGGTCCCAGGGTTAATGTCGACCCTTATGTATCTTTTTACTTCTTAGGTTCAATCACAAACTTGAACTTGACATGGTTAAAAGATTTCCAAAACATTGAAGTTAACATAAACGAAACTAAAGCTGAAACATTCCTAGAAGTTGATCCTAGACTAACTTCAGTTTACTTAACGATACTTTCTGATGAACAGTTTCAGCGACGCCTTTTAAATGAACTAGGATTTAATGCTTCTGAAACAGAGTTAGATTGGCAAGAAGAAACAAACATCTTCAAATTAGTTGGCAGCGGTTTCATCTATCCAAATCTTCACGAGATGAATATCAAGATAAACCAAACTTACATATATGGTTTTCAAAAGATGTCACTTTATCCAATACAAACACAGCAAACCCTTTGGCTTAACTTCTCATTAAACTATCCATTCACCAAAAACCTGAACTATCAAATAAAAGTAGAGTTGCCTATACGCTCTAAAATTATAGGAGTGTATTCAGACGCAAACTTCACCATCCAATCATCATCTTTGATTATATGGAACTCAACTCCAAACTGGATCTCAATAAACTTCGCATCATATGAGAACGACACAACACCGCCCAAAATACATAATATCATTCAAATTCCAGAAGGCGCAATCCAACCCTATCAGCCCGTCTTAATATGTGTAAATGTTACAGACGATGAAAGTGGAGTTAAAAACGTGACTCTTTACTATAAAATAGGCGATTCAGAGGGTTGGCAAGAGAAGCAGATGATCCTCAACGAAACAACTAATTTCTTTGAAGCCACAATTCCAGGCCAACCACCAGATACAATCGTGATCTATAAAGTCACTGTTTTTGATTATGCAGATAATGAATACACAGATGATAACGCTGGCATGTTCTACACCATCACAATTATACCCGAGTTCACCCAACATACATTATTGATGACGCTAACACTTCTAACAACGCTTACCGTTATAATCGCAAAGAATCGGAAAAAATCAAAATTTAATTTCAAACCGTAATCTTGTATTTCTGTTAGTGTCTCTTAACAGAAGTTTTAAATTCAATTATAATAGGCGACTTGATTGCTTTAAACTCATGCTTTTCAATATCATTCTATGAATAGTTGTTAAA
>JAVZLK010000057.1:0-8118 GCA_038883795.1 Bathyarchaeia archaeon | reverse complement strand
CTTGGAAACGGACGATGAAGAAGTTCTGAAGGCGCTTAAAGAGAAGGTTGAAACCATAGCGAAAGAGCTGGAAAATTGCAGGCTGCAGTCTGCAGCAAACGATGTTATAAGCATAAGTCGCATGGGAAATCAATATCTAAACGAGAAGGAACCATGGAAACTCATAAAAAAGGATAGGGAAAAAGCTTTAAGCGTAATTTATGTGGCAGCCCAAATCGTTAAAGTCCTAGCCATCACTTCAGCGCCCTTCATGCCCTTCGCTGCAGAGGAACTTTGGAAAACCCTAAACTTGCCCGGAAGCGTTCACAAGCAGAGGTGGGATGAAGCCCTAAAACCGCTACCGCCAAAACATAAGATAGGTGAAGCTAAACCTTTATTTAGGAAGATAGAGGTCAGCGAAAAAGAGCTTGATGAATTGCTAGCGAAGGTTAGAGAAAAATCGCAGAAAACCTAAAAATGGATTGGTTGTGAAGCTTTGCAGCTCAAAATAGACCTTCACGTTCACACAAACTATTCCTACGACTCCGTAATAAAGCCTGAAGAAGTGATTTTTTACGCTCAAAAGCGTGGGTTAGACGGCGTTGCCATCACAGACCATGACATAATAGATTGTGCCTTAAAAATGGTTAAAGAAACCAGATTCCTCATCATTCCCGGAATAGAAATTTCAAGTTTAAATGGGCATGTGCTTGCCCTTAACATTCAAGAACCCATCCAAAAAGGGTTAAGCGTTAATGAAACCGTAGATAAAATTCATAGCTTAGGCGGCGTCGCCGTGGCTTGCCATCCGACATCGTTTTTTAAAGGAAGCCTTGGTGAGCGAGTAAGTGCGAAGTTTGATGCTGTGGAGGTTATAAACGCTTCAGCTTTCCCCTTCAAACATTCCATAAGGCAAAGTCAAAAAATTGCTTCCCATGTTGGAAGCGCACAAGTTGGTGGTAGCGATGCCCATTATGGTCCAGAAGTAGGTTATGCATACACTATAGTGAATGCTGAGTCAGATGTGGAGGATATCGTTAAATCCATAAGTAATGGGTTATGCCAACCCTTTGGCAAAGCGATACCACTAACCACAAGACTAAAGAGGGAAATTTTAGTTTTTAAGAGAAAGCTTTCATAAAAAAAGGAAGGTTTTATAGGAATTTTTCCATTTGGTACAGGTTTAATTCTATGTTTAGTGGTTTTTCTGGTTCCGCGTATGGTTCAAGGTTGAAGAGTTGTGGCGCAATGGTTCCAAATCCGCTTAGGACATGAGGCGAGTTTACGCCCGTCATGACCAATGTGACTTTTAATTTTCCATCTTGTTCTGGGTTTACCCTTGCACCCCAAATGACTAAAGCGTTTTCATTCATCATTTCCGTCACTATTTCGCCAACGCGGTTTGCCTCTTCAATGGTCATTTGGCTGTCGCCTGTAACGTGAATTAGGGCTCCAGTGGCACCCATATAATCCACATCCAACAATGGGCTTCTTAGCGCATTCCTTACAGCTTCTTCCGCCCTGTTCGGTGCGTCAGATTCGCCTACGCCTACAACGGCAACTCCGCCCCGCTTGACAATTGTTTTGAAATCTGCGAAGTCAAGGTTTATGAGACTTGGCGCCGAAATTGTTTCAACTATTCCCTTAATCATGTTTGCCAAAACTTGGTCTGCCACTTTGAAGGCTTCGTTTATGGGTAATTGGGGCATAAGCTGCATAAGCTTATTATTATCTATCACAACAACCGTGTCGCATTGTCTTCGCATTTCCGTTAACGCTGCGGCAGCATACTCCATTCTTCCCTTCTCTATACGGAAAGGCGTTGTAACCACACCAACTGTTATTGCCCCCTTCCGCCTCGCAATTTCAGCAATAACAGGCGCAGCACCAGTTCCTGTTCCACCGCCTAAACCAGCCGTTATAAAAGCTATATCCACGTCTGAAAGCAAATCCTCAATTCGCTTTCGGGATTCTTCTATTGCTGCTCTTCCAAGCTTTGAGTCTCCGCCAACTCCCAACCCCTTGGTGAGTTTTTCGCCAATCAAAACTTTCTGATGAGCTTTTGAAACACTTAAATGAAGAGCATCCGTGTTCACTGCAATGCATTCTGCGCCCACAACACCCATCTCCATAAGCCTAGTAACAGTATTATTGCCAGCTCCGCCAACGCCTACCACAACTATGCGGCAGCGGCCAAGAGGCAGAACTTCGCTTGCTTCGTTATGCCATGCAAACTTAAGCGCATGCTCCGTTGGGCTAGCCTTAGCCAACCCTCTTCCTCCGAACAACCTCGTCATTTATCAAATCACGGATGGCAACCCGAATGGCCTCAGCCCTATTCGGATAAAACCTCTCATTCACAAGCTGATCTAACGCCTTAATATAAGGCTCAGGAAGATAAAGCGTAATCAACTTCATACCTTTTCTCCCTCCGTAGGGGATACAGAAATTCTTCGCTGAAGCTATAGTGGTATATGTTATGTTTTAAATATGCTTTAAATATGTTTGTCTCATTCCTTATAAGCATTATTAAAAGGCCTTTCAGATTTTTGTAAATTCTAGGCTTTGGCAACCTCTACGTTTTTATTTCTTTTTAAAGCATTTAATGTATCGCGATGGAAGGCTATGAAGGTTTTCGTTAGGAGTTTCGGTTGCTCAACAAATTTGGCTGACGGCGAAGTTTTGGCTGGATGCCTAGCGGAGGCTGGATACCAAATTGTGAATTCTCCTTCTGCTGCAGACATTATAATTTACAATACTTGTGCCGTAAAGGGACCAACAGAAAATCGCATGATTGAAATTCTGAAGAGAGCTCCAGCGAATAAGAAGTTGATTGTGGCTGGATGCCTACCCCTCATCAATTTCGAAAGACTATCCAGAGAAGTGCGTTTTGATGGAGTTGTGGGTCCCGCAGCAGGCGATACAATTGTTAATGTGGTTGGGCGTGTCTTGAAGGATGAAAAGGTTGTTGCTTTAAATGGGGCAGTTAACGCTAAACCTAGCCTTAATCTTCCACGCACTTTTTCGAATCCCATAGTGAGCATAATTCCTATAAGTTATGGATGTTTAGGCTCATGCGCCTACTGCTGCGTAGTTTTCGCCAGAGGACATCTAAGGAGTTATAGCATTCCAGAAATTGTTGAAAGAGTGAAAAAAGATTTGGCTATTGGCGTTAGGGAGTTTTGGCTCACTTCGCAGGATACTGCTTGTTATGGAAGGGATATTGGCACGAACTTGGCTGAACTGCTTCGGGCTTTATGCGATGTGGAAGGAAACTTTAAAATTCGTGTGGGGATGATGACTCCAAACATGGCTCTAGGCATTCTTGAAAATTTAATTCAAGCATTCAAGAGCCAAAAAATTTTCAAGTTTCTTCACCTGCCAATCCAAAGCGGAGACGACAAGATTCTAAAAAGTATGCGAAGGTTTTATTCCGTCGCTGATTTCAAAAGAATAGTAGGCGCGTTTAGAGAAAATTTTCCAGAATTAACTTTAGCCACAGATGTCATTTGCGGTTTTCCAGGCGAGGATGAAGAAGCCTTCGAAAAAACTCTGCAACTAATCAGAGAAGTTGAACCAGACATAGTAAATGTTTCAAAGTTTTTTGCCAGACCGAAGACGGTTGCGGCTGAAATGTCAAATTTTGTGCCTAAACCAGAAATTAAACGCAGAAGCACCATAGCTGCAGAGCTTGCAAGAAAAATTGCTTTTGAGAAGAATAAGTGTTGGGTTGGTTGGAGTGGCGAAATTTTGATTGATGAGGCTGGAAAAGTTTCTGATTCTTGGGTTGGACGCAACTATGCATACAAACCAATAGTGATAAAAAGTGAGGAGAATTTGCTGGGTAAAGTTGTGCATGTTAAAATTTTAAAGGCGTTTCCGACACATCTGGAGGGCGCTATTCTTTAATTACATTACAAATTATGTAATTTTTCCAAGAAGGACGATTGCCAAATTGGCTAAACTCGTCTTTTTACCATTAGGTTTAAGTGAAATTTTATATATGCCTTTGTAACATGCGTTAAGGAATCAAAATGCAAAGTAGTGCCGTCGACGATTATTTCACCTTCCCAGACAGGAGACCTCCAAAATCAAGAGATAACGGAGAAATAGACGAGATTTTAGGAAAGAATATCCCTCTTCCATATGTTCATGTAGCTGATGTGTGCGGTGCAAAAATAGAGTTGAAGACGAACTCAAAACATGTTAGCCGATGGTGGCAGTTAAATTGGCACCTCTGCAATTCAAAGCCGGATGGAACAGTGTACGTCATTAATGGCGTTGAAGGGTATGAACCGCATCTATTCTACAATATCGAAAAGAGAAGAGTTCTTATAGTTAACTCTGAATACTATGGTGCTGCGAAATCTAATGGAGCGCTAGGCTTAGCTAGCATAATCTTAAGGGAGCACGAAAAGTTTCCCCTTCATGCTGCAGCTGTTGGTTTTGAGCGCCATGAACCTTTCTGTGTAGCAATAATTGCTCCAACAGGAACGGGGAAAACAACGCAGTTTCATGAACTTTTATATAATATGAGGTCTAGCAAAGTTATCGGCGACGATTATCTCTTCGTAAGCTTCAACGAAGACAAGGGAGAAGTTCTAGTGGAACAGCCTGAAAAGCAACTTTATATGAGAACGGAAATAGCTGAAAGACATCCAACTTTCATTAAAGCTTTTGATGGATTGCCTCTGGAAAATGTTGTTGTTAGAAAGGAAGATTGCAGACAAAAAAGTGAGAACGTTCAAAAGATGGGTCCATGCTATCGACTTGTTTTTGAAGGTAGAAAGAGATGCATTTTCGATGAGGGCTTTGATAAATGTTATTGGTCTTACGGGAATTCGAGGGTGATGTTTCCCCGCGAAAGATTCACCATGTTGGTTGCAGATGAGAAAGGCGACGTACGAGAAGTTTTTAAGGGAAAAGAAGGCGTTACGGACCGCGCAAGGTTAAAGTATGTTCTATTGTTGACAAGAGATGAAAACTCTCCCATCATTAGACGGATAGAATGTGGAGAGGTGCTGGAAATACTTAAAGAGGGAAAGTTTCAAATTGCTCCGGGTTCTGGTCCTCCTGAAAAGTGGGGACAATATGGTTATGAACCCTTTTATGACCCCTATCAGTTGGAGATGGACAAAAATCGACAAGAACAATTCTTTAGAAAACTTTTTGACTATGGCATTTTATTTTATATCCTAAACACAGGCTATCACGATGGAAGAAAAATTGAAGTTCACCAGACGCATGCTTACATAAGGGCGGCTTTAAGGTTAAATGGATAGTCAAATAAAAAGTCCTTTTGGATAAATTATTTATGTAATATAACGCTTATTCTCTTTGGAGATGAAAGGGTTTGGGTGAAGAAAACCTTATAGAAGTTGGACGCATAACCCATTTCTTTTCAAAAATCAGTGTTGCAGTTGTAGAGCTTAAGGCGCCTTTGGCTGTGGGCGACACGGTACTTATTAAGGGGCCGACAACGGATTTTGAACAGGTTGTGGAATCTATGCAGATTGAGCACAAAAATGTTCAGAGGGCTGAGGCTGGACAAAGCATAGGCTTAAAAGTTGCGCAGCGGGTTAGAGAAAAAGACGTGGTATACAAGAAACTCTAAAGTTAATTTCTCTTTTTATCCTTTAGAGTGGTTCTTCCCAATCCGTTTGACAACCATTCTCGGGAATCAAAATTATAGTGGTTCCGTTTGGCAGTGGCATTGAAGGATTTTCTCTTAGGTTTAAAAATTCTGATTCTGCATGGGCGTGAACAGCTACTTGATTGTAAAACCTATTCTTGTAGGGGTGATAAACCATTTGAAATAGGCTTTTATACTTCTCAACTGGAAATTTTCCAGTTTTCTTTGTTATTTCTTCGTCAACTGCTTTTATTGCATCAATTATGGAAGCGTCATCCTTTAAAGTAAGCTGAATGCAGTATGGGAAGATTTTGCTAATTTCCCGCTGACGAATAAACAATAAAACCCTCTTCATAATATTTCATCCTTTCAAAAGATTGTGAGGAGGCAATAACGAGAAGTTCTATGCAGAGTGTTTAGCGTTTTAGGGCTTCTAAGCGCTTGTTTACTTTTTCTAGTCGTTTGTTTAGAGCTTCTTTGTATTCTTCGAGCATTTTTATTTCTTCTTCAACATCCATTAAGGGAAATGGTAAACCCATATAGTGTGCATGCTTGTGTTCATGGTGTGCCTGATGGCTTTCCATTCCGCCGCAACCGCAACAGCATCTACACATTTACCTCTCACCTCCTTTCCTTTTTTCAAAATTTTCATGATAAAACTTTGCTAGATCGTCGAAGAGCATCTTCCTCTTAACGATGGATTCCAATCCCATCTTTAAGGCCTCAATTCCCTTATCTGTTAGGCTATAAACTCTTCTATCTGGGCCACCTTCGACTTTTTCCCATTTAGACTCTAAAAGGCCTTTTTCTTCCATTCTTCTTAAAAGCGTGTATATTGAGCCTGGTTCTAGTTTGTGGCATCCGCTGCTTCGTTGTTCGATTTCTTCTAGGAGTTGGTAGCCGTGCATGGGTTTTTCGTGGAGTATTCTCATTAGTAGGAATTGTATCCATCCCCGTTCTGGGTAGTCGTGCCAGCAACCGCAATTTTTTGGACTACACATTGTTATCGCAGGAATTATGTAACAATGTTACATATATAAGTGTTATGCAAAGCAAACAATAGATTTAAATTCTTAAATATGAATTTTTATTCGGAGGAAAACACGTGACAAATGAAAGTCAAAAAGATGAATGTGCACATGAATGGAAAGCTGAAGGGTTAACACACGACAAGTCGCACGTGAAACTTGTTTGCGTAAAATGTGGGAAAACAAAGGAAATAGAACTCTTTCCTTAAACTTCAAATATAAATTAGGCATTGAGGATTGAGTGCGATTAGAATGAGCGAGGGCGTTGTTAAAATCAGAAGCTGGAGCGAGTTTAAGCGTCTCGCAGAAGAGTTAAAGGTTGACTCTATAGTTTATAATATTGAACAGGATGGCTTATCGCCTAAAAGGGAGCTTACAAATTTGAGGCTTATACTGCCTTCTGGCAAAGCCTACTATATCCTCATAGATTTTGCTAAGGGCGATACTTTAAAGGAGACAGGTATACCGCTTCGAAGAGACGCCAAAGGAAACCGCTACATAGACGAGGAGGAAGTCGTAAAATTTCTCAGGAGCCATTTCAAACATAACAACTTGACAATATGCTCTTATTGGACCATCTAATGTTTTGGCGAATGTTATTTACTTATGTATGCATAAACAGAAATGAAACAATAAATTTAAATATTTTGATTTGATACTTTCAAGCGAAGGTGAATCATTCATGAGTGAGAGGAAATTGCCGAGATTTATAATGTGCTTTTGTACTGGTGAATGTCCAGGCTTCGCCAAGTTGGATTTGTGGAAGCTAATAAACTTTGTTAGAAATGAGCTTGATGTGGAATACGCAATAGTTCATCCACAGCTTTGCGTTACGGATGGCGACAACTTCTTTAGAGACTATTTAAAGGAAAGTGACAAAGATAAGGTATATGTTATAGGCGGATGCGACCCTAGAATGCAGAGGAAAATGTTCAAGGATGCTTTTGCTGAGAAAGGCTTAGACTTTGACAAGCAAGTAATCTCTCTAGATTTAAGGAATATGGAAACACAAGAAGCAATGAAGAAAGTTGAAGAAGCTATTAACAAACTGGTTGGGACATAATATGGGCGAGGAAAAGAAAGGTAAGTACCTCGAAGAAGAGCGATACTATGGAGAGAAAGTTTTAGCTCCGCAAAACCCTTATGGTTTGCCAAGAAAGGAATTAGAATGGTATCCAAAAATCGACTACGAGAAATGCGACCCAAGCAAGTGCGACTACTTCTGCGTTGACTACTGCCACATGAAAGTTTACAAACGCGTAGGAGACAAGGTGGTTGTTGACGACCCCTACAACTGCAATGTACCCAGCCAATCATGTGCACCACGCTGCCCTACAGGAGCCATAAGCTTTCCTTCAAAAGAAGATCTAAAACGCCAACTCCGAGAATTAAGAAAGAAGTATGGATACGCCACATCCAGTCCATGATAAGTGCAGTCGTGGTTTATCTTTTGAGCGAAAAAACATATTTGGGGATACC
>JAVZLK010000056.1:0-8158 GCA_038883795.1 Bathyarchaeia archaeon | reverse complement strand
CTGGCCCTGCATAAGGGGCCAAGGGTGAGGCTGCTCGCCTATTAAAAGGGAACGTGAGCTGGGTTTAGACCGTCGTGAGACAGGTCGGACTTTATCTGCTGGGAGTGCTGGCTGCCTGAGGGGAAAGGGTCCCCAGTACGAGAGGAACGGGACGCTGTGGCCTCTAGTTTACCGGTTGTCCGATAGGGCAAACGCCGGGCAGCCACGCCGTTGAGGATAAGGGCTGAAAGCATCTAAGCCCGAAGCCTCTCCCGAAAATAGGCAGCCAATCCCCAAAATGGCTGGGCTGGCAACAGCCCGCGCCGAGGGGACGAGGGCTCCCATAGAAGATGGGTTTGATGGAGCCGGGGTGTACGCCGGAAGGCTTCGGCCGACCGGTTCAGCCTGCGGCCCCCAACCGCCCGAGGTGTCGGGCTCATGTGGTGTCTGGACGATATTTATTGGTGAATTGCGAAAAGGCTTGTGCATGGCTATCAATTTTATATTTTTCAAAATTTTTATGAATTTGATTATTATTCTAATTCTGAGTCCGACTTTCGATGAATAAAAGTTAATAATTTAGCTTTTTATTTGAACTTAATAAACTATTTATAAACACTTGTTTTAAATGAACCACACTAAAGTTTGGAGGGAATAAAAATAAAGAAATCAACAATGACCAAAGCGATAATGTTATTGGTTTTAATGGCAAACATCAACTTCTTGGCAAAGGTGCAATTCAGCAACGCTGCAGCCACTACAACATATTCGCCTTCATTGATTGCTGAGTTGGGTGAGGCTTCCACCGTGCTTATTTACTCACAGATTGACGCCAATATCAAAGTGTACTATCCCAATATTTATTGGGAACCTACGACTACATATTTCCTTGTTCCCGTAAGCGTGTGGGCAGTTGGTTCCGGGTTCTTTGTTAGCGCAGACGGCTACATAGTCACGGCTGGGCATGTGATTTTTTGTTTCACTCACAAGGACATAACACAAGATTTGTACACGAAATATTTCTTAATCGAAACAGCCTTCTACAATATAGTTCAGGAACTTGAAGAGGCAGGTTACTATTTAACGCTGGAAGAGTTAGAGTTGCTTTGGAACTACGTTATGGATTATGGGGAAATAAAAGACTCTCTTCGGCGAATCTATACTGTTCTTGGCGAGGTTAGACCAACGCTGACTGAAGTGGAAAGTAAGGGATGGGTTGCGCGTATCATTGATGTAAGCCCATTCTATGAAAGGGACATAGCACTATTAAAAATTGAACCACCGTCAAACTACTGTCCAGTATTGATTATGGGTGACTCATCCGCCGTCACAACTGGTTCCAATGTGTACTCTTTCGGGTTTGCTGATGTCACTGTTTTTGCAGAGGAACTTGGAGTTGAAACTCTGTTGGCTCCATCAATGAAGGAAGGCAGAATAAGCCAAAAACGGTTGACAAGCACTCAGACGCCATGCTTTGAAACAAGTGCCAGCCTAACTTATGGAATGAGTGGCGGGCCAGGCTTAAACGATAAAGGTGAAGTCATAGGAATCTGCAGCATGGGAGCAGTACGCGAAGGAATTCAAGTTGCGGGGTTTAACTTCTTAATTGAGAGCAACGTTGCAAACAGCATTTTAGAGGAGGCGAACGTAAAAAGCAAAAACAAACGAGGTCCCGTTGATGAAGCATTCCTTCAAGGCTTACAATATTTCTATGACAAACATTATTCAGCTGCCAAGCAGAAGTTTGAGGTTTGCGTTGGGCTTTTTGATTATCATTGGCGAGCCAAAGCCTTAATAAAAGAATGCAATGCAGCCATCGCCCGAGGAGAAGACGTCTCATTTCCAAGCGCAACAATAATGCCACTAACATCATCAATAACATTGGGCCAGTCAGTAAGCCTAACGGGTTCCGTAAGCGGTGGAGCCTCACCATACACTTACCAATGGTATGTGAATGGAACAGCTATATCAGGCGCAACCTCAAGCAGCTTGACCTTCACGCCAACAAGCAGCGGCACATATGAAATATATCTTAACGTTACAGATGCGGACGGATACACAGCCAAATCAGCAACCGCCACAATAAATGTCCTGCAAGCCCAAGGTCCAACCCTAAGCGATGCATGGATAATCATTTTAGTGCTTATTGTAGTGGTGGGCGCCGTTTCAGCAGTTGCAATACTGTTAGTGACCAGAAAGAAAATGCCTTCAACCAGCAACATATAGCCATAATTCAACCGCTACTCCTTTTTCATTTTTAACAGTATTTTTAGGAAACTCCCTTTCTCTACAAAATCCTTAATAGTTTTTTATTCCGTTTACTCTTTCAAAGGGGCCGGTAGATCAGTCTGGAATGATCGCCACGTTGGCATCGTGGAGGCCGCGGGTTCGAATCCCGCCCGGTCCACCATTAGTTTTCAGGGAGTTTGGCTTTGTTAGCCTTTGTGTAGGTATTGTTTTAGTAAGTTTTCGATTTTTTCTGGCTTGTCTGCTAGGTTTTTCCATAAATCTTTGTCTTTGTAGGCTTTTAGTTTGTCTATGGTTTTGCTGATTAAAATTTTGGGAAAAACATTGTCTGCCTCATAATATTTTCTGTCTTTTCTTAGGTTTTTTGCAGATTCATAGCAAGAGCGAGGCAAATTTTTGAGTCTTCTTCGCTTGGCAGTTTCCTCCACATGCAGGTTTTCAGCTATTTGTATGGTTTCTTTTGGGTTTTCTAAGCCATATTTTATGGCAACCGTTATTCCAGCCAAAAGCAAGTATGAGTTTGCTAGTGGGTCGGGTCCTCTATATTCGAAGGTTTCTCTGCAATTGTTATTTTCCTCGGTTTTCTTTTTGAAGCTCCACCATAATGGTATGCGTATTAAGGCTAAACGGTTTCTGTAGCTCCAGCAAATGTGCATTGGTGATTCTTTTCTGGCGATAAATCTTAGGTAGGATGCTGGTGTGGGGTTTCCAAAAGATGTTAGGCTTGAGGCAAACCTTAGTATTCCACCAATCATCTTGAGGGTTTCTGTGCTTAAGGTTCCGTCTGGGTTTGCAGTTATGTTTTTGCCGTTTTTTAATCCGCAGAGGTGGATGTGCATGCCGTTTCCTGCGTGTTCCAGAAAGATTTTTGGGCTAAAGGAAGCAGAAACGCCGTGTTTTGCACAGATGTTTCGAATAACCCACTTTGTGATGGCGATTGTTTCAGCCATTTCCACCAAATTCTGGGGCATGAGTTCTATTTCATGCTGCTCCATAAGAATGCCATCTTTAGTTAATATTTTTCCAACCTCGCTGTGTGCATACTTTGTGGCGATGCCAACATCAGCCAAAACAGTCAAAACTTCATTTCTTAAATCCTCAAATTCTGTAAAAGGGGCTGATTCATGGTAATTTTTGTCATGGACGCTTGGAAAGAGCATTTCAGTTTTTTGTTTTGAAATTATGTAAAATTCAAGCTCAGCCAAAGCTTTCAGCGTAACCCATGCCGAAGAGCGTAGTTTCTCTTCAGCCCTAACCAAAACACTTTTTGGAGAAACCTCCAACAATTTGCCATTTTCATCCAAGTAATCACATAAAATGTTTAGTGTTGGAATCTGCGAAAAAGGATTAATGAAAACCCTATTTAGCTGTGGCATTATGTAAACGTCGCTTTTTCCAGGGTCGATAAAAGAGAACAAGCTTGAACCATCAACCCTTTCGCCAAACTCTAAAATTTCATAAACCCTATGCTTGTCGGTGGCTGAAAAGCTTAAAGTTTTAAGCCTTCCATCCTCTGGGATGTGGCATAAATTTAGGATTTTTATGCCTTTTTCTGAAACAAAATTGACTATTTCTTCCTTTTCTGCGAAATTTAGCATTCCTTGCATGGATAATCCCTTCACTGGGGAGGTGTTTTACTCATTTAAGAACCGATATTTTAACTCTCTGTAATAGTTTTAATTTTCAATAAGTATGGATATGTCTTCATGTGGATAAGTTTTAAGGATTCGCTATGCTTATTTATAAAGAAAGGCATTAATATGTCAGAGGAAAGGTAGAAAAGCCATGTCCAAAAAAGCCCCATCGAAAGACGAAGCTTTCGAAGCCCTAGATTTCATAGTTAATGTCCTAAAGGAACATGAGAAGGACTTGGACAGGCTAATAAATGAGTTGGGGAATATAACTGAAAGGTTGGGCGATGCTGGCGAATTAAGCGGCAAAATAGAGAAAGTTGAAGAGAGGTTAACAGCATTACAGAATGAAATAACAGGTTTAATAACATATTTATCAACATCCCGTGAAGCCTCCACAACGACGGCACCGCCACTACCAGCGCCACCAGTAATAGAACAAAAACCAGAAACGGTACAAGTTAGGGAAGTGCGGGGACCACCAGTAATCTTGCGATGTAAACAATGGGAGGACTTCCAAACCCTAGCCCACCAAGCTCAAACCTTATCATTCCTTTACCGTGAAGCCGAAAAAACCTTTCAAGTTGACGCCTTAAAGGATAACCAAATCATAACCTACAGCGGTGAACTTCCAAAACCCACGGCTTTGCTAAAAACTTGGCTTTCAAAGCAGCTGGAAATTCCGGAAAAGAAAATTTTGGAAGGAATTTTGGCTATAGGCTAAACGCCTATTTAATGTTTGTATGTTCGTTTTATTCAGTAATGTTTTTATAGGCGTAAGATGTCTTAAGTCTTACGATGCAAATGGAGGGCTGAGGTTGAAGGCTAAACCAAAGCAGCCAAGAATTGGGTTTTTCCGTTTTTCGAAGCCTTCTCCTTTCTCCTCGATGACGGAAATGGCTGCAGGGGTTAGCCAAAAAACAATGAAAGCCCTTCACTTAAAGCGCCCATGAGAGTTGACATGAATGAACGAGAAAGAGCGTTACTTTCAGAAAATCAATGAAGAATTCGTAAAATTCGCAAGGATTATGGAAGAACTACACTTCCTCAGGTATGTAGCTAAAGACCTAAAAAACTTCCGAGAGATGATAAAGTTAAGAAAATACGATTAACCTTTTAGATAAAATCCTTAAATCCTTCAGTGACATCTTTTAGAAAAGGAAAAGTCATGAAAGCCTTAGCGGAAAATTTGCATTTCTTCAACACTTTAACCCGCAAAAAGGAAAGGTTCATTCCCTTAGAGAAAGGAAAAGTTAAAATGTACACCTGTGGACCCACAGTTTATGATTTTGCCCACATAGGAAACTTTAGAGCCTTCATTTTTGAAGATCTGCTTAGGAGATGGCTGGAGTACCGCGGTTTCAAAGTAACACAAGTAATGAACCTTACAGACGTGGATGATAGGACCATCGAGGCTTCCCGTAAGCTTGGGATTCCGCTTAAAGAACACACGGCACGTTTTATCCAAGCCTTTTTTGAAGACATAACAACGCTAAACATTGAAAGGGCAGAGCATTTTCCGAGAGCAACGGAACACATTCCAGAAATGGTCGCATTAATTAAGAGGCTGATGGAGAAGGGTTACGCCTACAAGGCTGAAGATGGCTCAATTTATTATGACATTTCAAAGTTTAAAGATTATGGAAAACTTTCAAAGTTTAAAGTTGAAGAGCTTAAAGCGGGCGCTAGAGTGAAAGTGCAAGAATATGCGAAGGAGGAAGCTTGTGATTTCGCCTTGTGGAAGGCTTGGGACGAGGAGGACGGCGACGTTTTTTGGGAAACCGAACTGGGCAAAGGAAGACCTGGATGGCACATTGAATGCTCAACAATGGCAATGAAATATTTGGGCGAAACAATAGACATTCACAGCGGCGGAGTTGACCTAATTTTCCCCCATCACGAAAACGAAATTGCCCAAAGTGAAGCCGCCACGGGCAAAAAGTTTGTGAATTATTGGCTTCACAATGAGCATTTGCTAGTTGAAGGAAGACGCATGGCAAAGAGATTTGGCAACTATTACACTTTGAGGGATTTAATCAAAATGGGTTATGACCCTAAAGCTGTTCGCTTTCTGCTTATGTCAACCCATTATCGGCAACAGTTAAACTTCACCTTTGAAGGATTAAAAGCAGCAAAAAGCGCTGTGGACCGTTTAACAAATTTTGTTTATAGGCTTTTGGATGCGAATGGGAAAGGCTGCGGAGAAAAGATAAAAGAACTTATGCGCAATGTGAAAAAGGATTTTGAAGAAGCCATGGATGATGACCTAAACATTGGCGTTGCATTAGCTGCCCTTTTTAACTTTGTGTCAGAAGTGAACAAGCTCATGGATGATAACATGCTCAGCAAAGAAGAGGCAATGGAAATTTACAATTTAATGATGAAGCTCGACAAAGTTTTGGGAGTTATTGGCGAGGTTAAGAAGGAAGAAAAACTGCCAAAAGAAGCTGAAGAACTAATCCGAAAAAGGGAGGAAGCAAGAAAAGCAAAGGACTGGCAAACTGCAGACAAAATCCGAGAACAGCTTAAGGCCATGGGCATAATAATCGAGGATACGCCTCAAGGTGTAAAATGGAGAATAGAAAAATAAAAGTAAAATTGGCAAGGCTTATAAGGGATAAACACTTCTTTAGGCGAATAAGCTGGTTTAAAAATGAGGGGACAAGGAGCCATCTTATTTATCGCAGTTTTCTTGATTTTCCTATCGGCAACGTTGACCTTTTCAAACATTCCTCCAGGAGAAATACTTTATGGACTTTTAGGAGCCCCAAAAACAGACTATCCAGTTTTGGGCGTTCCAGCCACAAATTTAGTGATAGCAATTTTTAACGGAGCCCTTTATGGCGCCATCGCATGGCTAATATTCACCTTCGGCAAAAAATTGATAAGACCAACATAAAATTTTCTCTATAATTTTGGCTTAAAAACAAACCAATACGACCCTACCCTCTCTAGGTTTTCTGCAATGGTCTTTTGGTAGCCCGGGAGAGATTCGAACTCTCGTCTGCGGGTCCAAAGCCCGCTATGCTTGTCCGCTACACCACCGGGCTTTTTAGCGTTTTGTTAATTTATGTTTTTATTGATTGATTTTTGATTAAAACTTTCCTATTTCTGCGTATTTTGAGGATTACTTCTCTTGTTTTGTTTATGGTTTGGTCTGAGGCATTTTTGTCAATATTGTTTAAGTTTAGAAAGTTTATTATGCGTTCATAGTTTTTTGGGTTTTTCTCCTCCAGCTTTTCTAAGGAACGCATTAGAGTTGTATAGTCTATCTTTATCTTTTCAATGGTGGATTTTAGCCAAACGTAATTTTCAAGAGCATTTAAGAGTGTGTCACTTAAATAGTGGGTAGCCTCAGGGAATTTTCCATTTTCTATTAAAGAGTGTGTGCGTATTATTGTGCCTTGCAGAAAGGCTGGGTTCAAATAATAGTTGAGTTTGGTTTTGACTTGGAAGTGGATGGAATCAAGGGTTTGCATGTTCTGTTTTGTTGTGGCTTGCATTTCGTCCCAAATGTTTTTGAAAAGCCTTAGCTTTTCCTTAACTCTTTCATTGTTAGCGGTCTTTAACTTTGTTTCTTCCATGAATTCGTTGAAAAGGTTTTGCATTCCAAGTTTTGTTGCTGAAGCTTCGAGGTTTTCCAAAAATCGGTTGTTTGAAAGAGGTTGAAGAGTTATTTCAACTAAAACTTTAAGGATATTCTCTAAAGCCAAACCAGCAAAGAGATGTGCACTGCGGAAGTCTTCTCTGGAGAAGGCTGAGGTTGCACGGCTTAGGTAGATATCTGCGTCCACGATATGGGCTTCGGTTCTAATTTCAATCCTTTCAGGCGAGGCATAGGATTTAGCCATAAGAAGTTTTGTATTGGTCAAAGACCAGTCTCTGTCGTAGAGAATTTGCATCTCATAGAGTTTCTGGTCTATTTCTGGAGGGATGGGTCCATGAATCCATTTTTTGGGGATATGATCCAAATCGATAAGTAACCCATTAATTTCTATTCTTTCCACGTATTCTTGGGGAATGTTGCCTTTGTCAAGGATGAATAAGTCAACATCGCTTGAGGGTGCCGCATCCCCGCGACTCCAGCTTCCAAACAATCCTATACCGTAAATGTTTTCTCTAACTCTAAACTCTGCCACTATTCTTTCTAGAGTTCTTCTTATTTTCTCTGGAAGCTTTATCATAAGTTTCACTTTGCTTTAAGAAGCTATAGCGTATATAAGTATTCAAAATTTGTGAACTGGATATTTTCAACTAGACCGCAAAATTTATATATTGAAACATTTCATCTAATTAGGCTC
>JAVZLK010000055.1:0-8234 GCA_038883795.1 Bathyarchaeia archaeon | reverse complement strand
TCTGAAACTCCGGAAATCCCGCTTTCTGATATTTTGAAGCTTTACGAGAAAGACCCAACATGCAAAGCAAGTGTTGACCTTTTAGCTGCTGCCACGGTGGGCATGGGCTTCTACACAACTTCAACTGATGAAAAAGCAAAGGAGACTGTTGACAACTTCAATGAAGAAGTTAACCTTGATGCGTTACTAAACGACATGGCACGTGTCTTAATAGCCACTGGAAACGATTTTTGGCTGAAAATAACGCCTGAAAACCTTACAGAGTTAAAAAGGCTAAACATAGACGCCATTGACAAAATAGAATTTAGCTTCTTCGAAAAAGAAAAAGTCAAGATTCCACGCAGGATTGAGGGTTATAAGCTTGCGCAAAAATACGGTGGAGAAACGCTCAAGCCCGAAGCCGTCATTCACTGGAAAATTAACTGCACAAACGTATTTGGATACGGAACAGGCATTCTCCAAGTTTTGCTTCAAACTCTCATTTTTAATGGAAACAGAAGGCCAAGCTATGCGTGGATGAAAGCCAAAATCGAACGCATTATGCCAAAAATCTTTGAAAAATACGCTGGACCAGACGTTTTGGCTTTGCTTGAAAAGGCAAACAACGAAACAATAAAAAAATTTGAAAGCGTAATCAAAAATCGCCCAGAAGAAGGCGCATGGCTATTCTACAGCGGAAAAGGCGACATAAAACCCATAATGCTTGACCCAAGAGCCAGATTCGAATACTACATAAACCACATAATAAACCAATTCTACATAGGCTGCGAAACACCATTACCACGATTGTTCAGCACACCAGGCTTCACAGAAGCCTCAGCAAATGCAGCCCTAAACCTTCAAAACATGCTTGTAAACCCAATACAACGCTACATCAAAAGACAAGTGGAAAAGGACATTTTCGATGCAGTTTTAATTCGATCCGGCTTTAACCCTTCCGAAACTAAAGTTCGCCTTAACTGGGGCAGCCCCGAAACTCCAAAAGTTGTTATGGCTGACCTCATAAAAGCTGCGGAATTAGGGCTTATACGCCCTGAAGAGTTCCGCAAAAACGCTGTAAAATTCGGCTGGGAATTATGGCAAGAAACTGAAAAGGAGGTGAAAACGCCAAAATGAATCCGCTAAACATAGCATTGGGAATTTCCGCAGCCCTAATCTACGCCTTTTTAGGCTACGCCTCGCAAGACAAGCCTTTCAATTGGAAAAAGTTTCTACGAACCATAGCAATTGGCACATTTTCGGCATTAGGCCTAGACATGGCTGACATGACATTTGACGTTTACACCGCATTAGTAGGACCAACAGCAATGACCGTTTGGCTACAAAAACTCATCGACACAGCCAAACCATAAGCCTTTAACTTCTATGGGCTTTGAATTGATTCAGACTTCACTTTTTCCCTAAGCTTTTCCATATACGCCCTATGGTTATAGACCCAAGAACTGCCATTAAAAAGCTTGGGCCAAATAGTTTGTCGCCTTCTAATCCTCAAATCTTGTATGGCGTATTTATAATCACTTATCAGTTTCATCCGCGCCATAGCCGATAGCGTGTCAATAAATTTTCGAAATTCCTCAAGGGGTAAGAAAATTTCAACGATAAGACCATTTTCTCCAAAAACTTTGCCCATAGTAATAGCAAAAAACTTGTTAAGCAAAGACCTTGTAAACTTTGCAAATTTTTCATGGCTGGGAAAGGTTATCACAAAATAAGCCATAATAGATGAGGGGTCATCGTAACGCATAACAAAGACTTCGTAGCCTTCTATAAGTTTTTTCTTAATTAAATGTTCACGATAATGATATAGCGCCAGTTGTCGACTAATACCCAAGCTTTTGGCTACGTAGGTTAAACTTCTGGTTGCGTCCGCCTCCAACTTTTCAAGAATTTTTAGGTCGATTTCATCCGCATAATTGTAGTAGCCCTCAGGTTCTATTAAAGTGTAGGGTAAGTCGGTGCTTTGTGTTTGCACTTCCTCAACCCATTTATCCCATGGAAAAACCCACTTTTCTTGAAAAGCATCAAACCATTCAAAAGTTATACGTCCACCCTGAAAACATGTGGACCAGTGAATTTGAACATCTTTAGCTACATCCAAATGCTTCATTTCATGTATAAATTCCTCAAATTCAACGCAATGGTCAACTGGAATAGCGTAGACGCCTGTGCACCCCTCACCCATCCCATAAGACCTGCAAACATAAAGCCAAAACTCGTTTGTTAGCATGCAATCAAAAAGAAGACTTTCCATTCCAGGCTTGGCTTCAACAAAAACAACGCATTTTTTTAACCCAAGATAAGTATGATAAACAGATACATGCGTTCTTAGAAAAAATTTGGGATCTGAACGCATACGTTTTATCCGTGCCATTAATGTTTTTCTGGATACACCAATAATTTTTGCAATTTTTGAAATATTGCCTGGACCGATTTCACCTAACGTTTGTAACATCTTAATGTCAAGAGTTGTCAACATTTCAGTTCTCTATTTTACTTAGCTAAAGACCGTTTTTTTAAACTTTTACTGCTTCTTTAACATTTTGTGGTGTTATCGTAGGCCCGCCAGGAGTGTCGATTTCTTCGGTCGGTTCTACTTTTATTACATTGTATGTTGATGCGTAACTTTCATCGTTAGCATATTGGCTTTTTCGGAACACTTTTTGAAGAGGGCTTTCACACGCAAGGAACGTTACGGCGGTGGCGGATAGAAGTAGGCCAATCAACAAGAAAATTTTCCAGTTCACTATTAATCACCTCCTTTTACATTTGACCAAAAAATATACCAAATATAGTCCAATAAGAAAATTTCTGCATAGTTTGCGCAGACATACATTTTTACTTTTGTCCTAAGCAAATTGCAAAAAGTGACCGAAAGTAAAATAAAGTTTTTGGAGGAAAATAATATTCGGAGTCGGATAATGATGTTCAGAGAAAGAAAAAAAATTTGCGCAACAGGAATCTTCACACTTAACGTATTGGTTATCAATGACGAGAACCTTGAATGGATAGATGCTGTAGATTTTAATCTCCCAGCTGTTGTAAAGGGAATTGGAGTAGACATTGGTCACAAGGTTAAAGCTACCATAACTATGGAGTTGGTGGAAGAACCGTGCATAATATGTGGTAAACCAACAACCGGAGACAAAATATGCCAAAACTGTGGAAAAGTAATATGCGATGAATGCGCAAAAACAGAACAATTGAATCGTTACTGCCCAATATGCCAAGTTTTAAAACAAACAACCCAGCCAAACCAGCCAAGCACAACTTGATTTTACCCATTAATATTCACTCGAATGACAAGTTATGAAAGCTCCACAACTTTTTGACTTTTCTGAAGTCCCGAAAGAAAATTACTCATTTTTCAGCAAAATTCCTTATAATTTTCCCATTCCTCCATAAACTCGATGCCAATAAACTTGCCAGCCGATTATTCACACAGAACTCATAATGGATGCGAACTCCTTAGAGGACAAACGGCAACAGACAATTCAAGAATGAGCAAAACGGTTTTAAAAGAAATCGAAACGCTTAATCCAGGAGACCTTGTCTGCATTTTTTGGAACGATGCAAGCATAGGCTCCAGCTTTACCACGGCTGGAATTCCTGTTCCCGTTAAAAGTGTAGGCATATACGTAGGCTATGCTGGAGAACCAAAACACGCTATCTTGTGTCAAAACGACTTTTCCTATAACCTTGAACTGCACGATGTGGATTACACAGCCATTCCCTTTCCATGGTTCAAGGAAATCCAAATCATCAAAAAGGCTTTCCTAACAAAAGAAGAAGCCACCCTTATCCTCAAAAACATACTGACGGGCGCCGGAACACGAAGAAGACGCAGAAGAATTTTCCAAATGAGGACCAACAACCATGAAAAACTGGATTAGAAGAGCCCTAACAAGAAAAATCATCCATAAAGGACCAAAAGGCAAACAACAAATAATAGTTATTCCACCAAACGAGAAACTTGTCTATGGAGTAAAATTCGCCATCAGCATGACAACCTGCCTATCAGCACTCGAAATAGCCCACATGGCTATATTAGGAAGATGGAACAGCGAAGTATTTGCTGCTATTACTGGGCTGATTGGAACAATATCGGGCATTTTAATAGCGCAAAAAACGTAGAGGGGTAGGGCTTGAAAAACTTAGGGGAGCCTATTAAGGGTCAATTTCTACGCATAGCAAAAACAGCCAAAAAACGCGTTGAAGTTGACACCCAAAAACTTCGAGAAGAACTACTCCAAGATTTGAAGCGAATGTTCGAATTAGCCAAACAAATGACAACCACCGAAGGCATACAAGCCAAACAAGCCCAACACTGGATTCGCATAATGGGCTACATCGGACAAGTCATGAACAGCCTTGCAAAAAGCTTCGACGAAGCCAAAGCATTAAGCTACCTTGAAAAATTGGAGCGAATGGTCCGTGTCTCTGAAGAGAATCTTGAAGGAAGCCAAACAGCTTGAGCAAGAATGGCGAGAACAACAAAAGGCGAAAGAAACCAAAATTCCAGAAAACTTTATTGAATTCTGCGAAAAATTCCTCAAACTCCAGCTAACGCAATATCAGCGAAGCGCTGCAGAGCTTTTAGAAAAATATAACGATGTGGCTCTGCGCTGGTGCAGACAAAGCGGAAAAACCCACCTAATAGCCGCATGGCTACTACACTACGCATTAACACATCCTAACAGCCACATAGCTATAGTAGGGCCATCATGGCGCCAAACAATGATACCAATAACAAAAATGAACTACTTCATAACAAAACTTCCAAAAGGACTATTCCACAAACCACAAAAAACCATCGTAAGACTAAAAAACGGCAGCATAATCCAAGCTTTTCCAAACAACCCAAACAACCTGCGTGGTTTTACGCTTCATTGCGTCTATGCTGATGAGCTGAACTTCATTTCAAACGATGAGGAAATGTATGACGCCATAAGCTTCACTTTGGCTACGACAAACGGGAAATTTATAGCCTCAAGCACGCCTTGGCACACGGACAGCATATTCTGGAAAATCTTCCACGACCCAGCCTTCAAGCATTTTAAAACAAGCCACATAACATACCAGCAAGTGCTTGAACAAAAAGGACCAATAACTCAAGAATGGCTTGACAAAAAACGCAGAGAATATGAGGGTGACCCTTGGCGTTGGCGCAGAGAAATGGAGGCGGAATGGGCTGAAGACGAAAACGTCTGGCTAAGCCAAGCCCTAATAACAAGCTGCATAGACCACGAACTTGAATACTATGATTTTGAAGACCTTGCTAAAGGAGAATTTTACGCCGGGCTTGACCTTGGCAAATACCAGGACTACAGCGTGTTATCCGTTGTTGAAATAGAAAATTCTTCTATAAAATTAATCCACATGCACCGCTTTCCATTGCGGACTCCTTATGCAAGCGTGATAGGCTATGTTAAGACGCTATGCGACAGATGGCAAACAATAAACAAAGTGCTTGTGGACATGAGCGGAGTAGGCGACTACATAGCCGAAGACATGATTAGTGCGGGCATAGCGGAAACAGAGGGCATAAAATTCACTATAGAAACAAAACAGGAAATGGCTCAATGGCTAAAACAATGCATGGTTGAAAAAAGACTCAAAATCCCATACGACTCTGAGCTTATAGCAGAGTTAAACATTGAACGCTTCGAGTTGACAAAAGACGGAAAAATAAAGTTCAACCATCCAGAAGGCACAAACGACGACCGCTTCTGGAGCCTAGCCCTAGCCACATACGCCACAAGAACAGAACCGCAACCAAAAATTTGGATAATCCCACGCATAGCCTCCATGGGCAAAATAAAACTGCAGAAATTACGGGACAGACTCCGCAAACACCAAATGACAGGCGCAACAAGATGAAGCGCAGAGAATTTTTCCGTATCCACAGCCTCAAACGCAGATACGACCACAAAACAGGCAAATTCATAATAAACATAGGCTATGAAACCGCAGCCCCAGAACCAACAGACCGCGTTGTTGAAGTGGCTGAAGCCTTCGGGCTCGGCTTAGACAAGTGGGAAAAATTCGTAATCTACGATAATGTTGAGCTGAAGATTGGACCTACGGACATTGTTTATATTACTGGCGATAGTGGAAGCGGAAAAAGCATTTTGCTCAAAGCTTTGGAAAAAGACATAAGGCAAGATCTAGGTTTAACCTGCATAAACGTTGTTGACATCAAGCCTGAACCAAACAAGCCCCTAATTGAAACAGTTGGCAAATCGCTTGAAGAAGCCCTTGAACTTTTAAGC
This sequence comes from Bathyarchaeia archaeon, assembly GCA_038883795.1. Lineage (GTDB taxonomy): Archaea > Thermoproteota > Bathyarchaeia > Bathyarchaeales > Bathycorpusculaceae > JASEJA01. Next base: position 1,965 of record JAVZLK010000055.1, on the reverse strand, counting down.
CGAGTTGGGCTTAACGATGCGTTTCTGTTTCTGCGCACTTATGAGCAGCTAAGCGACGGGCAGAAATACCGTTATAAAATCGCTAAGATGATTGAAAGCCAAGCGCAGTTCTGGATTTTGGATGAGTTTGCAGCGACGCTTGATAGAGACACAGCTAAAATTGTGGCGTATAACCTTCAAAAGCTTGCAAGGAAGAATGGAAAAGCAGTTTTGGCAGCAACAACTCACGCGGACTTATTTGAAGACTTAAACCCTTCAGTGCACATCCATAAGCGATTCGGCAAAGAAATAACCGTGAACTATTATCCCAACCAGCCAGCAAAAGAGTGCAGTCTCGTCAAGGAAATGCGTATAGAGGAAGGCGCAACCGAAGATTGGCGAAGGCTTGCAGGATTCCATTATAGAAGCCACAAAATAGCGGGACCACGCAAAATTTTCTGCTTAAAGCGTGGCAAAGAATTATGCGGAGTAATCGTTTATGCCCATCCGCCACCCACATGCTTTGGAAGAAAGCTTGTCCTGCCAAAAATGAGCATGAAAGAGCTAAACGAGAAACTGAGCACAATCAGCCGTGTTGTCGTGCATCCAAAATACCGCACCATAGGTTTAGGGTCTCAACTTGTCAGGGAAACTCTGCCTTTAGTGGGAACGCCTTACGTGGAAATGCCAGCAGTTATGGCAAAATACAACCCATTTGCAGAAAAGGCTGGGATGCAAAAAATAATTGAGCAACCACCGCCAAAAGAAGCCCTAAAAATAGCGGAAACCTTACAGCAACTAGGCTTCAACATTCACTTGCTTGGTAGCGAAAAATATGTTTTAAGCAAACTGGAAAGCTTAAACGAGGCAGAAAAACAAATAGTCAAAGAAGCCTTCACTAGAAACTGCCACGCACGGTTTATGAAATACTTTTTCTGTCACATGCCCTTCGGAAAAAAGCAAGCCTACACTGAAGAGGTGAGAAAAGCCAGCCTCGAAAGGCTTGCATACCTAATCAAAGTCTGCGGCTTTCTAATGCAAACAAAAGTTTACTTGTTCTGGTCGAGAAAAATGGAGGAGATGTAGAAGCTCGATTTTTCCTGTTTAAAGATTCAGGGGGTTATAGTTGCTTGCCGGGACAGGCTCTATGAACGGGTCTGGAAACGGGATATCGTAAGTGTTTTGGTCGAATCCTATTGGGTCCCAGATGTATATGCTGAAGCCTGCGAGCCATGCGCCCATTGTTTCATCCCAAACTGCATATGGATACTTTTCTTTCACAGCAGCCTCATCTAAACCGTAAACATATCCCCACTGATAGCCAACACCATGTAGAAGTTGCTTTGTTTCTCTGTCAAATTTGATGTATCCACGCCAGTATTCAGTTATTTTGAAGCCAGAGTAGGGAGAAGTGTAATTAATTGTTCCTTCATGCAGAATCCAGAGGCCGCTCTTCTTATCAAAAACGTAAACCGTTGAGGCTCCAACGAGATCAGTAACAGATGGCGAATACTCGAAGCTTGTGTGCAAAACGTTTCCAGTAAGCCTAAACTCGCTTTCAGTTTTAAAAGAGTCGCTAATCCAAGACCAGCTGCCAAACGGCCCTCCCCATTCCGTGGAGCGCCACTGCCACTGCTTCTGGAGATAGCTTACCATGAAAGTTGAGGGTCTTGCCATAGCGGGAACAGACAGAACCAAAGCCACTACCAATATCAGAATCGAAATGCTCAAGACTTTTTTCATTTTCGTTCCCTCTTGGATGTTCAAAATCCCTTTGAATATTGAGTCGTAATAAACGTTACGGTTTACATGCACAACACAAAAACACAAGACCTTCAAAATTTTACATATTTGTAGTGAAAAAGAGAACTTGTATACTAAAATAAAGTCCATGGCTTTTCAAGAGTAAAGCGGCTATAGAACTTTATTTCAATAGTGTTAATTAGAGGGAGCATTATAATTATTGTTAGGGTAACATGAGGAGGT
>JAVZLK010000054.1:0-8361 GCA_038883795.1 Bathyarchaeia archaeon | reverse complement strand
AAACGCAAGTAGCTATTAATGGTATTCTAAAGAGCCTTTGGTTAAAGTCGATAATAGCCTTAACCTTGAAATTATCTAGCAAAAAGTTTGCGAAATTTATTCCATAATCTGATTGTAGCCAACTGTTAGAAATTATCATCCCAAGTTTACCATTCTTTTTTAGAAATTTGTAGGCATGCATTATAAAATGAACATAAATTCCAGTCTCGTTCGCAATCCCACCGCTTAAACCATACCTTTTCAGCCACTCACCAATAGCATCGATTATTGCGTCCTTAGTTTTTCTTGGTATTTCCACCCATCTTGTGTATGGTGGATTTGCAATAACAGCGTCAAACTTTGGAATTGGTATTTCGCGCTTTACTTCTCCTGCAAGTGTCTTAACAACGTAGGGCGTGACAACTTTCTGTTCAGCCTCGACTCTAAAGAAATCAGTATGAATGGTATTCACTTCCGTTGAAGGTGCCTTAATATAACGCGAAGACAAGTTTAATGCGGTCAAATGCAATGGAAATGAGTTAATATCAAAAGCATAAAGTTGGCGTAGAATTTCCTTATGTACCCTCTCGGTAGGTTCTCGGTAACCCTTCAACTCCAACAGATGTTTATAAGCCTTAACGAGGAACGTTCCGGAACCACAGCCAGGGTCTAAAATCTTGTCTTCAGCATTACGCACAGCCCACTTCGTAATCAGTTCTGCTATAGCTGGTGGTGTGTAAAACTGTCCAAGAGCGTGTCTTTCAGCGGCTGGAATAAGCTCTTCATAAATGAAGCCCACGATGTCTGAGCCTAAATCCTCAAGCCTATGATGCTCCATATCCTCGATAAAGGCGTTAATGCCCTCAAGCACAAAGGGGTCGTCTGGAAGCTCATCTCGTCGTAGATACCTGTGTAAAATACTGGTTCAAAATCGCCAGTAACCTCGACAGCCTTAGAACCCACATCATCACTTTTGTCAGGAAGTGACTGTGAATTAGTTGCGGTTTTAACTATGGTTTCCCATTGCTCTTCATTCATGGCAGCGGAAAACCCTACTGGATGAAATTCAGTTGTCTTGTAGGCTGGACTTGCAACTATGCTTAGCTCTCTTGCTTTTGGGTTTATGGATTACTTCCCATGCTCCCGGACACAAATGCACAAAGACGCCTTCCTTCCTTGTCGGCCTCTTGCATTTGCTGCATTCAACCTCTTCACTGTCAACCTGAATGCTCATGTGTGTGACATAGTTGCGCAAGTATGAGTTAAGAGAAAAGGGCGCACGCGGGCTTGAGGTCAAGTATCTGCTGCACAAGGGTGTGGGCGCCAAACGGCTGCAACTACGCCTGTTCATGATTCACGTCGGAGGCTACACGCCGTTGGAGTTACGGTTCAACCCGTACACGTTATATTTATAGAGTCATATGAAGAGCATCAATTCAAAAACGTAGGCAGTGAGCCAGTCGAATTCTTATGCACAAAACAAACGAGACTATGAATGATTATGCAAAACTTTGAAGAATGTGTTGCCACGTAATACATTATAGATAAGCGCGCGCTAAGAGCTACTTAACCTTGATACAACAGTTGTTCCTCTGGTAGGTGCAAGATACAATGCGCATGGCATGAAATATTATCCGACTCCTCTATTGTCGCAAGTTGACGCAGAAGCGCAGCGCGCGCTAGCTCATGAGTTGACGTTTTGGGAACGCGCCACAAAGTACAAATATAACATAATACAAAAAAGACCGTGGAGGAAAGATCACATGGAAGAGAAAGAAGTGTTCGTCAGAAGAGCTTCAGGTTTGGTCAGAACTTTGAACTGGTGGGACGTCATGTGGTACAATATATTATGGATGGCTCCTATGGCGATCACTGTCTACGGCATTTGGGCGCAACAATTGTTCCCAGGTGTCGACCTACCAATGACGGCTGTCATTTCCATGCTCATAAGCCTCGTTGTAGGACTATTCTACGCTCTATTTTCAGCCGCGATGCCGCGAAGTGGCGGAGATTACATATGGATTAGCCGCGTTCTACATCCAATCTTAGGATTTGCAGGCATATTCTTCTTGTTCGTTGCAATCTTAGGAATCGCGGGATCCTACGTTCCATGGTTTACACAATGGGGAATCGCTCCAGTCCTTGAGTTCACTGGTAACAGCCAACTCGCCGCTACCATTTCAGATACTAACTTCAACTTTGTATTGGCGATAGTGATCTACATAATCTTTGCAATCTTGATCTCGAGGGGAGCAAAACCTACGATGAGGTTTCTGTCAATTCTGGGAATACTGATATTGATAGGTTGGATTGTGTTCGTGGGAACCCTCTTAACCACCCCCGTCACAACTTTTAAAGCAAACTTTAACGCTTATTCAGGCACGAATTATGATCAGATAATAAGTCGCGCGCAATCCCTGGGAGTACCCACTAGCGCTGTTGCTTCAGCAACCCTTCTGGGCATAGCCCTCACATACCTAAACTTCACAGGGTTCAACTCGTCCGTGTACATGGCTGGAGAGATTAAAGAAGTCCACAAAACTCAGGTCATTGGCATAATCGCGTCAATTCTGGTCTTCTTCGTCATCGATTACGCTGTCTACTATGCCAGCTACGTGGGGATGGGAGAAGCGTTTATAATCTCATCGGCTAATTTAGCTGCAAAAGGCGATCCATTATACACGTTGCCATGGCCGCCATTCTTACACCTCATGTTTCAGTATGCCACTCGCAACCCGGTTGTATTTGGTCTAGCATGCTTTGGATGGTCTATGATGACCATCGGGGCAATCTTGACTTACATATTCTTTGCAGTGCGTGTAATCTTTGCAGCGTCCTTTGACCGAGTTCTGCCTTCATGGCTGTCCAAGGTTGACGCTCGATACAACTCTCCCTACGCCGCCTTGATATTCACAACCATTGTAGCGATCATTATGCAAGTGTTATGGACATACACGCCTTTGCTCAGCTACTTTGTATACCTTATGCTGGGCTGGATGATTTTCCAAGCGTTTGCTTCCATTGCAGGAATAATATTTCCATACACTCACAGGGATATCTTTGAAACCTCCCCCGCGATATCCAGAAAAAAGATAGGACCCGTTCCAATCCTTTCAATTCTAGGTATAGGGACTCTTCTGCTGTCAATCTGGATCGGATATGCAAGCATATCCCCAGCGTACGTCGGAACCGTAAACCCAGTGTACGTAGCCTTTGTATTCGTGCTTTACGCCATTGGCGCAGTGATTTATCTTGCTTCATGGGTATATCACAAACGCAAAGGAATACCGTTAGACTTAGTCTTCAAACAACTACCACCAGAATAAGAACTCTCCAATTTCTTTTTTAACTCAAGTTTGTTCCTTTTTAAAATATAGCTTTATATACAAGGTAAGCCTTAATGTTCAAGATTTAAACAATTTACGGTTGAAACACATGAGTAGAATGCGGATATTCTTCACCTCGGATGTGCACGGATCAGAAAAATGCTTCAACAAGTATATCAACGCTGGAAAAGTCTACAAGGCGGATGTTCTAATACTTGGAGGAGATGTCACCGGAAAAAAGATGGCTCCCATCATAAAACAACCAGATAAAAGCTATAAAGTGCACTTTTTGGGGGAAGACCTGATTTTGAAGACTGAGGAGGAGCTGGACAAAGTCAAAAAGCAAATGAAGGCTATAGGATACTACGCATATCTCACGGACGAATCTGAAGTCGAGCTTCTAAAACAAGACGAAAAGAAACTTCAGGAAATTTTCACCGACAGAATGCGGGAAACGATTAAAAACTGGGTTAAATTCGCCGAAGAGAGATTAAAGGGAACCAACATTAAGGTTTACATCATGCCGGGAAACGATGACGATTATGCGATAGACCCTCTTCTAGAGGGACACGAAATAGTCGCAAATCCAAACGAGAAAATAATTTCCATCAACGGTCATGAAATGTTAAGCTTGGGATTTTCAAACATGACTCCTTGGAAATGCCCCAGAGACATCACCGAAGAGGAACTTAAATCAAAAATTGACAGTTTAGCCTCAAAAATTGGAAGAATGGAAACCGCCATATTCAACATCCATGTCCCTCCGTATGGAACAACAATCGATTTGGCGCCTGAACTCGACAGAAATCTTAGACCTATCCCCGCCGGCGGAGGAGGGGTAGTAATGACCAATGTTGGAAGCAAAACGGTCCGGGAAGCAATCAAACAATATCAGCCCTTAATTGGGCTACATGGGCATGTACACGATTCAAAAGGGATGTGTCGTATAGGTAGGACACTATGCTTTAACCCGGGGAGCGAATACATTGATGGAGTATTGAGAGGCGTCATAATCGACATTCAAGAGAATAAAGTTCTAGATTACCTCTTCACAAGTGGCTGATTTTCATGCGAGAAGACGAAATCATGGTCGAGGATGCTATAAAACTCGTGCAAGAAGCTAACAAGAAAGGCGTATATCTAAGGCTCTTGGGCGCCATAGGAATAAGAATCAACGCTTTCAGGCACGAAGACCTTTTTGTGAAACTTAATAGGCTCAACTCAAAGAGGAAGTTTACAGACATCGATTTAGCGGCATATAGTAGTCAAAGGAGCGAGGTGAGAAAGATACTTGAAGAGCATGGCTGCAAAGTCGATCCGCATTTCCTTCTGTTGCATGGAACTTCAAGAATGCTCTCTTACAACTCTGAGAAAAACTATACAGTGGATGTGTTTTTCGATAAACTGCAATTTAGTCATGACGTAAGTTTCGGGTCAAATCCCAAGAACGGCCGCTTAAACCTGAATCCTCTCACCCTTTCTCCCACAGACCTTGCTCTAGAGAAACTTCAAATCCATGAAATCAATGAAAAAGACATCAAAGATTTGATTTTGCTTTTCACAGCTAACGCTGTAGGCGACAGGGATTTTGATAATATGATAAATGGAAAGTATATAGCTCAAGTTCTCGCTGACGACTGGGAATTTTGGTACGACGTAAACATTAACCTTAAGAAAATCTCGTCATTCCTAGAAAAATATGTTAATGATAAGCTAATTGACAGCAACGTTCGAAATTTTGTTTACGAAAAAATAGAGACTCTCAAGAACTTAATTGATGAAGAACCTAAAACCAAGAAATGGGAGAAGAGAAACAAAGTAGGGCCTAATAAAAAATGGTGGAGAGACGTAGAGATAAGAATTCGCTGAACTTCTATGGTGGTTTATTTGAAATTTGTCGCGAAAAATAAAGATCTTTCGGAAATTGTAGACTGTACTTTTAGCCCTCACAATAAACCTGTTGTGAGAGTTTCACCGGGAGAGACTGTGCAGCTAGAAACCTATGATTGCTTCGCTGATGTCGTAAGACCCGGCCAAGAGTTAGCCAAAGTGCTGAAATCGGCGAAACCATTGTATGACAACCCTGTTAGCGGACCGATTTACATTGAAGGTGCTGAAAGAGGCGATGTCCTTGAGGTAGATATAGTAGATATAAAAGTGCCTGATCTTGGGGTGACGACAATTGTTCCAGGCTTTGGAGCTTTGGAGGGTTGGTTAACTAAATCTCCTGCTCTTACAAAGTTTAGCAGCATAAAAAATGGAAGAATCTATTATAGAACAAATCATGGTAAGGAGATCTCTCTTCCTGTGAAGCCCTTCATAGGATCCATTGGGGTTGCCCCTCCGACAGAATCCATATCCACTATAACGCCCTTCAGGCATGGCGGAAACATGGATGTGTCTGAAGTTTGCGCCGGAAACAAAATTTATCTTCCAGTGGGCGTAAAGGGGGGTCTTTTCGCAGCGGGCGATGTACATGCAAACCAAGGGGATGGAGAGATCTGTGGAACAGCTGTAGAAGTACCAGCGTTAATTACCTTAAAATTCGAGGTTCTTAAAGGTAAGTCTATAGATTGGCCTAGAATAGAATCTAAGGAGGAGATTATGGCAGTAGGCAGCGCAAAGCCTCTTGAGGACGCTGCAAGGCTTGCCTTTAGAGAACTTATACAATGGCTCAATAGTGATTATGGATTTTCTGTATACGACGCCTACATGCTGCTGAGCATAGCGGGAAAAGCTAGAATTGCTCAGATGGTAAATCCGCTCTACACAGTTGTCGCAAAACTGTCCAAAGAGTATCTTGAGTAATTTAATTATAGACGAAAAAAGAGAAGAGACGAACGAACAACCCAGCGCCCGCTTTGGAACAAAGAAGATTTATCAGGATTGGTCGTATATTTAAAATCAAGCGCATATCTTTGGGCGGAGGTTTATTTGTCCTTAGATTACTGGAAACGTGAGGCTTTGAGATGGTTAGATGATGCATCGGAAGATTTAAGAGTGGCAGAAGATTTGCTGAGAAATATGCACCACGCTGCTTCCTGTTTTCATTCTCAACAAGCAGCAGAAAAGGCAGTAAAAGCAGCCTTATACTCAAATAGGGTCGAGGCTGGAGGGCATTCAATACTTGAACTCCTCGAAGGTTTGGAGAGAGTTAGCAATTCAGAGCTTAAAGAGCTTTATAATAATTCTCGCTTATTAGACAGACACTATGCCCCTCCTAGATATCCAAACTTGCACCCAAGCGTTTCATTACCTAGCTATAAACTGTACTCAGAGGAGGATGCAGAAAGATGCATAAAATCCGCGAAAAAATCGTAGAGTCTATAAAGAAGTCGTTGAAAAGCTAAAAAACCTCGTAGCTCAAACTTTTGATACATTAAAGCCCAAATTAGTAATTTTATACGGCAGTTTTGTAAGAGGAGACTGGCACGATGGCAGCGACCTCGACGTGCTCCTCATTTCTGATAACGTGCCACCAGACTTCAAAAATCGATGGGATTTATTATATGATGTGGTCATGGGCTTTACGATGATCCATGTGTTGCCAATAAGTTATTGCGCCTCTAATATGCTCCTTGTCAATTGGGTAGTTGTAGCCGACAGGGTCAGCGAAGTCGCTTTCTGGGATATCAGCATACTCACTTGGCTTCGTTAAATGTGCATTTGAGCCCCGCTTGTATTCATACTTCTTTTCTCGCGCGCGAAGCGTGGGCGCTCTGAAATTGCAGATAAGATTTTTTGGCGCCATTACACTTCGTAATCCGCAGCTCCTTGCGAGGGCTGCCCTTGTATGCCCTCGAGCTCGGCAAGTCGCTTCCGCAAAAGCTCGTTGACCTCTTCGCTTATGCTCTTGCCTTGCACAGCCAAAGCAGCCTTTAAACGCGTATACGCTTCCCTTTCTATGCTGAAGGATTTGACAACCATATCAGCATACTTTCTTGGCCTTGGCATAGGTTTTCCCGTAGGAAAAATAATAATTAACTAAATTATTCTGATACCCTCCCCCTTCTGCTCCTCTAAAATGATGAAGTATACTTATACTCTCTCTGTTTGCGCATTTTTAATTAATTAGCAAAATATCATAATAGAAAACCCTCGGCTTAGGCTTTTGGTTTATGGAGAATTATGTTCTGTTAATAAATGTTAACAGAAGCCCATAAAACGTAAACTAATAACAAAAATTTTTAAAAGCCTTGAAAATGGCTTATATAGCGTCTTTTTTGGTTATCCTCTTTAATTTGAACTTTTGTGTGGCTTCTTCAAACCATCCTACAAATTGCAGTTCTTCATTTTTATAGTTTAGAGTTTCTGCTTCACTCGGAATTTTTATTTGCAGTTTTTGTAAGGCGTGTTTTACTATGGCGTCTGCCAGCCTTGTTGGGATTTGCAGTTGAGCTGTTAGGCAGAAGGCTACAATTTTTCTTGCTATGTTTCCTGTGTAGTCGGCTATTTCATGGTTGCCACGCATTCTAAACTTGTCCAATAGTAGGGATATGCGTGTTAGTATACGCCTAAGCTGCTGCGGATCCTCCATTTGCGTTAAAACCTTGATGTGTTGGGCTCTAATACCCAAATCTTCGCCCTTTGCTGGGGCTAAGGCTAAAACTCTCATCAGGCCTCTTCCTCCACCATTTTGAACTGCCGGGTCACCGATGCCCTTTAGGAAGCATAGGCTGCTTCCAGGCTGCCAATGCCCCTCAAAATATGCGTCTGCCTGTCCATCTTCTGGAAAGGGGATATTTTCGTCAACGTTTTCTTCGCCCCAAACACGCCCACATTTTCTACATACAACCTCGCCCTCAACAATCATTAGTGAGCCGCCGCATTCGAGGCAAATTCCAATTGCTATGCTGAGCTCTTCTAGCTGTTCATTTGAAAGTTTGCTTCGAAGAAAATCTAAGCCCACGCTTGTCTGCATTAGAAGGGTTTCCTCAAAGGAGAAATGTTAGGGCTTTTGCCAAGCTGCGGCTTCTCTGAAGACTTCTTCTATGAGCTCGAGCTCTACAATCTTGGACCATGCGACGTCTAGAACGGCTATTATATGCTCTAAAAT
>JAVZLK010000053.1:0-8523 GCA_038883795.1 Bathyarchaeia archaeon | reverse complement strand
GCTGAAGACACTTTACTATGAATATAGAAATAGTATGCTATTTTACGCGAGATTTTATGGAATCCTACAATCATATAGATTACTGTTACATCCTCTCTTAAGAGCAATGTTTCATGAAACTCCATTATAGATGCAAGTGAAAAGAAAACTTCAGCTACGAGAAAACAATACAAACATGGCAAAAATCCTCCAACAATTAGAACAAGCATAAATTAAATGGCAATGAAAATCCTTATACTTACAGATAATTTTCTTCCATCGCTGGGCGGTGTGGAGCGGCATACATATACCTTAGCATGTTACCTTAGTAAGCTATCCCATGACGTTGTCGTGGTTACACGTTCATCTAAATATATTTGTCAAACTTCTCAATTAGATAAATATCTAGAAGGAGTACACAAGATTAAAGTTTTAAGAATTCTTCCGATGGCAACTAGCCTTCCTCTTTATAACACAACAAAATATCTTCTGTTCTCGCGCAGTATTGTAAAATATTTTAACGAAGTCGCCGACAAATATGACATTGTACACTACCATGGAACACATCAACTTTTTTTGAGGTTTACTAAATGTAAAAGCCCAATTATTACATCCGTCCATGGCATATTCCCGGCCTGCGTCTTGCAACTGTCAAGACCATGCAAAAAACGGTCTTTGGTAAACTGTGCGATCTGTGACGTAAGCGGAAAACCTGAACATGTGTGCGTTCTACCAGTTATGATACCTTACTATTACTGCTACTACAGGTTAATGGAAGAAAGTTTGAATAGCGTTAAGTATGTAATATGTGTGAGTGATTATGTAAAAAGTTACATTAAAAATGTCCTAAACGTGGGCAATTTAGTTACAATATACAATTTCATAGATCTTGAGGAAATAACATCCGCGCTTAAGCACTCAACAAATTTTGACCTAAGGGATTATTTGAACATTCCCTCTAGTGCTAGGATTATAACGTACTTTGGCAACCTATCGTTCAATAAGGGTGTTGACCTTTTGATAAAAGCCTTTAAAAAACTTCGCAAAAGTGCTAGGGATGATATTTACCTTGTGGTTGGTGGGGAAGGCCCGCAAAGAAGACAGCTAGAAGACCTTGCGGAACCGATTGGAAATATTATCTTCACTGGTTTTGTTCCAAGAAAAATTCAACTTGCAATAATGGCGCAAAGTGATGTTTTCGTCCATCCAGCAAGGTATCCTGATGCTTGTCCAACGACTATACTTGAAGCAATGGCGCTGGGGCTTCCTGTGGTAGCCACAAGGTTAGGCGGAATTCCTGAGCTTATTGTCGATAAGAAGGGGGGTTATTTGGCTGACCCAAACTCCCCTGACGACCTTGCAACCAAAATATCTATTATATTAAACAATGAAAAATTTAAGTCTCAAGTTAAAGTTTTCAATCTAGAATGGGTGCATAGATTCGACATAACTCTTTTAGGTCCTAAAATAATCCAGCTGTATGAGAAAGCGCTAGCTTGATGTAAGGATATGTTCAAAGGAAAGATTGAGGTATTCGCACAGATACTTGCATTTATCACAACGTTTTCTGTGCTGGTTTATGTTTCAAGGACTGCATTTGGCTTAGCGTTCGCTTTCATACTTAGTGTTCTATCGGTGGCTATCACACGTTTCACGCTTCGAGGCGAACCTCCATCAGTGTGTGTGGGAATGTCTCTTTTATGTAAAATCAGTACATACAATCTGCTTGCTATATTGTATGCTGTTCTATTAATTCTTCTCTTATCTGCCCATATGTTAGGCTTAGTGCCTCGTTCTTTAATATTTTTCCAAGAGTGGGGTGCCATTCCAATTCAAAACTACATACTTTTACTTGCGTCAATAGGAGTCATTTTCTTTCTTCCAGGGTACTTTATTCTTCGACTTATCGACGTAGGTTGTTCGATACGTAGTTTAGATGCTTTTGTCTTTTCGTTTCTTCTGAGCTATTTTTACACGCCGTTTGTTGGTTTGATTTCATTATTGTTTCTCGGAAAGATTTCTACAGTATTCTACTTGTCAATTTCCTTCCTCCTTCTAATATGCACCTATGCGCTTGGTATTTTTTTAAAGAAAAATGTAAAAATGAACCGGAGAGATGGAAAGGTTCATTTAGACCTTATATTATTAATCACTATAATTGCGTTTTTTGTAGCAACTCTTGCTTTTTCAAAAGATTATGGATATATTATGTGTGATATTTGGGTGCATCAAGGTGCCTCTCTTTCGATAGTAAAGTACGGATTAGATGCTGTAAGAATGCCATCAGGCTGGCTTCACGTTGGGCTCGCTTGCTTATTTGGATTCTATGGCTTTCCAATTATAAATTCCACATTAGTGATAAATTTATTGCAAATAATGCCGATACTTGCTTTCTATTGTATGGCACGACAAATCTTTAAAGAACAAAGTAATGCGCTTGGAAGTATTTCAACGATATTTTTTTCCCTATTTTCTGGTTTTGGTTGGATTTTTGCATTATTGATGCAAACAGATAATTGGAATAGCGCTCTAGTTCATACGGCATCTGTTGCAGCAAATGATACACTTTTTTCAAATTTGTGGAGTCTTCCAGGTTTGAGTCCGGCATTAGGCGTCGGCTTTACCGCTTTTTTCGCTTTGATTTATTTACTATTTTGTACAAGTAAAAGCCGAAAAACCGTCATCACGTTAACGCTCCTGACATTTATTACAGGCTGGTTTGTGCATATTTCAGAGGTCTTAGTTTTCATAGCATTACTTATCATGCTTCTTCTTTGCGGATTTATGAGCAGACATTCTCTCTCCATTTCCATAGCGTCAATTTCTGGTTTGTTTTCCGTTCTTATGGCATCACAGATATTGCCAACAACTGGACTTTTTCACGTTGGCTTTTGGCAATCGCTATTACTTTTGCTCTTTTTAAGCACGGCGACACTGTTGAATATTATTTTTCAAAAAAAATCTAGATTTTTCAAAAGGAACATCTTGGACATTAGACACAATCGAACAATCTATATGAGTGTTACCATGCTAATTCTTTTCTTATGGTTGTTCTCCTATTATCTTTGGGTTCAGATTGAACCTACTTTATGGGACTTACGCGGTGTGAATAGCGATATCCGTTTTGTACCTTGGTACGCTTATCCCATAAGATTAGGGATAGTGGGATTCTTTGCACTCATCGCAATGCTTTTTGATCTTGGCAGTGGTGGAAGCTTTAAAGAAAACATAGGACACATTTCATCTTTGCTAATCTTATGTGGGGGTCTTTTCTTTCTGGGGAAAGCAATAACGATTGCCAACATATATTTTATAGACCCAAATTATTGGGAAATTTGCATAGTAAGGTATTTTCTGTACGCCATCATTTCTTTGATTGCGACGGTATTTTTTGCACGTATATTAAGCTTTATGAGTGTTCGAATCCGAAGCATCTTAAATATCAAACGGAAACTCCTTATAGGATTAGCAACGTCTGTGCTACTCTCGTCAATTTTAATCATAGGCACTACGTCTACGTTATTTTCAATCGATTATTGGGCTGATCAATCTAGGAGTACTGTTTCTGAGGATTTAAACATAGCCAAAGTTACAGCAGAGGAAAGTGCGCCATTGAGAAATGCGTTATTTGTTGGTTTTAGTCCCGGATCGATGTACGCTCTCGATAGGTTGGGAGTTAAACGTATATCTGAACCTATGAGAGGTATAATAATCTCGTCGTCTAATGCTGAAACTTACTACTTTGAAACATGGTTTACGGGCACAAACTATTTATTGTACATATATGAATTTGACGATTACGTTTTGAAGTCGAATAGGGATTCTTTTATATGCACTAATGTGCTTCAGGCTTTTGATCCAGTGTACAAAATTAATGAAACATTAATCTACGAGCTTCCCTACGGTGTTCCTCCAACAACAGAATCGGAAGTTTTACTTCTCACCCCAACAGGCTCACCTTACACTTCCATATTAAACGCATTTGCCCAGACGAACAGCAGTTACGATGTCGCCCTGCCTAGTGCCTTCACGAACCTCTATTATCCTATAATAGTGTTACCCTACGATCCGCTTGACAATGAGTTAAGCCAGAAACTAACAAAAAGACTGGATGAAGGGGCAACGCTAATCGTCTTTAATGTAGATAAACTTGGGAACTTTGCTGAAAAGCTGAATTTAATTAGAAAAGACAAAATTGCACCTGTTGAACCAATTGATTCATGGAAAATTAGTATAGGCGAAGGCCAAATCAAAACCACGATGCAAAACGAGCAAACAACTATGAATGTAACTGGACAGACCAATATCAACGGTTGGCTAAGAATCGATTACATTTTCCAAGAGCCTTGGAATTCAAAAAATGCAGAAGCGTTAGCCTTCAAGTTTAAAAGTAACAAACCCGTTCAATCTGTACGTTTTGCACTGTTCGACATCAACAATAACTATCAAGCCTATACCCTTCCATATACATATGCTGGAGAATGGAAAGAGTTCAAATTGAACTTTTATAATTTCACCGAAGCCTCAACCTCCATGAATCTTTCAGCGATAAGCAAGATCCGCATAGGAATAAACGGAGAACCAAATTCAGTTTACGACTTCTATTTTTCTGATATCGAAATTATTCTCAAACCCAACAGTGTACCTTCAAATTCAATAGCCTACAAACAACAAACACTAACGCTACCAGCCGCAATTAATGTTCCCATCCTAAATACTAATAACGCCACCGCTTTCTACATGCTTAACGAAACAAAAGTGTCCCCACTTATTATACAAGAAAACTACGGCGCTGGAAAATTAATCTACGTTAACGCGTTTCCTTTAATAGATAATAAAGAAACTAGTCTCAAGATTTTACCAGAGGTTTTGAAATGGATAAAAGATACAACTGAACTCCCCTCATTCAATTGGACACGAGACAACATAAACCAACGCTTCGAAATGTACACTAAACGAGTTACCGCACAAGGTTCCATAAACATAGACTCGAACTCAATTATGTTCATTAATGGTTTTGAACTCAAACTACAAGCCCAAGACTATTCCAATATTCACTTCTCAATAAAGGCAACCAATATAGAAATAACCCCATACACAATGGGGACCTACGCTAAAATCTCTTTTTATGAACCATTTGAGTTAAATATTTTTGAAAACGAAAAACTTCTCTCAAAATACTATGTCACAAACAATAGCACCCTTTTAGTTAAGGACCCCCGAATAACGGTTCACGGCGAAACACAGTTGGAGGAAAGCTTTTGGAGAAAAAAAGCGGAACATTGGGGACGTACATTAATTTTTAACGGAGAGACTGCTTTTACAATTCATTATCCAAATGTGTATCTTTTCATCTTTGATTTCAAGTATAATGGTTCTTTCCGATCCTTCACGGTTTACTCGGATCTTGTCAAATTGTATCCTCAACTTGAACAGGTCCACACCTCATTATACCTCTCAATTATCGTCCTCGTGCTTATTGCCACCATTGAAAAAGTTAGAAAAACTCAAGAACCAAAAGAAAATTTTTCTAATCAGTAAAATGAAAATAGTAATAGCTTGCTGTTGGTCCTACTATAACAAAGGCGACGCCGCTATTGCCCTCGCCACCATAAAGCTAATTCAGAAGATTGTGCCAAACGTAGAAATAACGATGTTGGCTTTTGACCACCATAGCTTTATAAAACACAAAAAGGAATTGGGAGATTCCATCAAAGTTTTGCCAATGCCATCTATCACAGATTCATTGCAGCCCCTACGAGTATTGTTTGGTACAGCATCACGCGTTGCTTTAAAAGGATTATTCGGGCCCCTCTTTTTGATACTGAGTTTAGCGTTGATGCCTCTTTTAAAATTGTTTGACAGTCAACTCAAATGTACTCTTCGCAGTATAGATGATTCTCACCTAGTTATAATAGTTGGTGGAAATTACCTTTACTCTCATTTCGGCTTTTACATACATGCGATTCCGATAGTTTACGCAAAATTTTTAAGGAAAAAGAAAACAGTGATGCTTGGTCATAGCATCGGACCATTTGAAGATGCTCTTAGCCGCACTGTTGCACGCATAATTCTGTATCGTATGAATCTCGTAACTTATCGTGAAGAGCTCTCATCTTTATATGTCCGAAAAAACCTTAATGTAAATGCTCCAAACATGTTTGTCTCATGTGATATGTCCTTTTTTCTACAGTCGCCAAAAACCACCTGTGAAGTTCTTGAAAGCCAACCTAGAGTTGGAATAACTGTTCGCAAATGGCTCTTTAATCAGCCTAACTTATATAAAAGATATATAGACAGCATTACACAAACCGCCTTCAACTTAATGAAGGATGGATTTGAGGTTTATCTAATACCATTCAGTTATATCGGGGGAGGGGAAGACGATTTAGGTCCATGCAAGATCATATACAGCAAACTTTCTACTATATATCCCAAAAAAGTATATTTATTGAATGTAAAAGAAGAATCACCAACTTCATTAGTCAAAATAATGGGAAAACTCGGGTTACATATTTTCATAGGAACACGAATGCACTCTGTGATCATGGCCTCTTTAGCAAGAATACCATCAATTATAATCTCCTACCAACATTTCAAGGCGCATGGCATATCTCAACAATTAGGACTACATAACTATGTTATCAGCATTGAAAATATAACTCCTCATAGATTAATGACTTGCGTAGAAAAATTGCTTAAACATTATGAGCGAGAAAGAACAAACCTCATAATGACAATTCAACAACTCAAAAAGATTAATGAACGCAAAATATGTTCTGCATTATTATCATTGATACACGTTGATTAAAATGCTGAATCGAAAGAATGAATAGATTCCTCCTCATCAATTTCTGTGAGAGTTTCTTGCGAAGCGCTCGAATCTTAGTTTCGGTCTAATTCTAAAGTTAAGAAAGGCTACAAGTTGTTTAACCGTTGGAAAAGACTTTTATTTAGCCCACGTTCCAGAAAGAATAGCGCCCGGAAACGCCATAAAAGAGTTTGTTGAAAGCCCAAGACTGATAGGAGGCGTAGGGTCAAACAGCACAAAATAGCCGCAGAACTATTCAAAACAGACGCCCCAACAGCCGAAATTGCCAAACTCGCAGAAAACACATTCCGCGACATAAACATAGCCTTCGCAAACCAACTTGCCCTAATATGCGAACAACACGGAGTAGACGTCACAGAAGTAATAAAACTTGCCGACACCCACCCAAGACTCAGCCCAGCCGAGCCAATCATCCACAAACTCATAAGCCTAAACGCCACTATCATCGTTTACGACCCCCACTGCGGCCAAAGCTTCGGAGCCAAAAAGGCAAACTCTCTACATGAGGCAGTTAAAGGCGCAGACTGCCTAACCATAATAACCGACCCACATAGAATTCAAAAACCTAAACCTTCAGGAAATCAAGACACTAATGGCTGAAAAACCAGCCATAATCGACGGAAGAAGGATAATAAACCCTATCCAAGCAGAAAGGCTAGGCTTCCTATATTACGGCATAGGCTTCGGCAAACAAAGAAACAATTAAAACAAAATCTACAGAAAAATCGTTTCTCCACATAACTCCTTAACGCTGCGTGAGTTTATTATGCCTCGCCAAGAACCGCCACAATAAACGCAAATCTTATTGAAAAAGGGAAAAGTCGAAAAGTCTTCGCAGCTGGATTAATTGGCATAGTTTCGCTGGTAACGGGATTAATAATTCTGGGAATGTTAATGGGCGTTATTGGTTTAGCCATCGCCCTAATTGCAGTCCAAACAATACGGGCGGCGTACCTAAGCACAAATACAAAAACTGAGTGAAAGGAAAATTCGAAAATGTGCAGACTATTTTAGAAATAATTGGGGGTATTGCTTGGAATTATCTGCACGCGCTGTTAATAGCGATTTTGTTGAAAATCTTTGAAATGTTCGGCATCCTTTCTTATTATTAGTTTTGGGCTGGTTCGCCCAGTCTCGCCTTTGTGGTTATATTACTAATTAATATTTTTCTATGCGACTGTCGATATATTCTGGGCTAGAGGGGCTGTAGCATGAAGATACTTGTAACTGGTGGTGCAGGCTTTATAGGTCATAACGTGGCCATAGTCTTGAAAAACCATGGCTTTGAGGTAGTTGTCCTTGACAGTTTGGAAAGGGCTTCGGAGCAAGCCATAAATAGGCTGAAGGCCGCTGGTGTGCCTATAATAAAAGGCAATATCCTCAACGATACGGCTGTCAGAAATGCCTTGGTTGGGGTTAAGGTTGTTGTGCATGCGGCCGCGTACATAAGTGTTGAAGAATCCCTTCAAAAACCGGCACAATACTTTAGGAATAATGTTGCAGCCACCGCGAACATTGCTAAAAACTGTTTAGACAAAAATGTTGAGCTCATAATTTACGTGAGCAGCGCAGCCGTTTATGGCGAGCCTAAACACCTTCCCATAAATGAAATGCATCCAACAAATCCCACATCGCCATATGGCTTATCAAAACTAATGGGTGAGGAAGTCGTAAAATTCTATGGGGGACAAGGCCTAAACTATGTTATATTG
>JAVZLK010000052.1:0-8572 GCA_038883795.1 Bathyarchaeia archaeon | reverse complement strand
AAGAACCTTTAAAACCTAAGAAAATCGCCATGTGTTTGCCAATCTTCCCTAGCATATACGCGTCGTATTCATGAACCAAAATAGGCACATTATATTTTTCTTTAGCTCTACCATTCCCGCAGACATGGTCAAGGTGTCCGTGAGTGTTTACAATAAATTTTAGTTTAAGGTTGTTTCCATCAATAAACTTGAAAATTCTTTCAGCCTCAAAACTATTATCGAAACCTGGGTCAATTAAAATTGCTTCTCTAGTTTGTTCGCAACCCACAACATAGCAGTTTGTGGAAAACGCGCCTACAGTGAACATTTTCACCATCATTTTCATCGGCAAAGAAACTGTGTTAAAGGCTAATAAACTGTTTCGCTTCCTCCAAAGCAAAAGCAAAATCGAAACTGATAAATTTTAAGAAAAGAGTTTTCCTATGGAGATTGGAGAACGCTTGGATTTACGAGAAATTGAAAACGCATTAAGCCGTTTTAAGGAGTGTCCAAAATGCGATTCAAAGGAAGGATTTTGGCTTGGAATGAAACATGACCATGCCTATGTGCAATGTAAGGGTTGTGGAGCAAACTTTGAACTGTTCGAGCTCTTTACCATAGGAAAAGTGCATGAATCGCCAAAATTGTTGAAGCTTTTCAGAAAATAGCCCTTGTTCTAGTTCGGAAACCGAATATTATTCGATGTTTGAAAGAAACTTCATAAACAAATAGCTTGTACACGCCCTACAAGGGGCTCCCAAGTGAAAAGCGCCAAAGATAAGCCACTTGTTTCAGTTATAGTACCTACATATAACTCGCAAACAACGCTCCGCCAATGCCTCCAGTCAATTCAAAAGCAAATTTACAAGAGAATAGAGATCATCGTTGTTGATCGGCATAGCACTGACGAAACCGTGCAGATAGCCAAAAATTTCAAAGTAAAATTGTTTTATGTAACCCAAGAAAGAAGCACAGCTAAAAATCTCGGAGCCAAAAATGCTCGCGGAGAATATCTCCTATTCCTAGATTCAGACATGGAGCTCAGTTCACATGTTGTTGAAGAATGCGTAAAACTATGCGAGGAAAGAAACTTCGACGCAGCCGTTGTCCCGTTGATAACTGACGCGGTGGGATTTTTGGCAGAGTGTAGAAAATTGGAGGTTGAATTATATTCTTATGATCCTAACTACTTCTTGATGCCGCGTTTTTTCAGAAAAACTGTCTTTTTCAAAGTTGGTGGCTTTGATGAGAAATTGATCTGCGGTGAAGACTTCGACTTGGCACGGAGATGTGAAACGCAAGGATACCGTATCGGGAAAATAACCTCGTCAATAAAACATTTGGAAGGAGCGCTTTCTCTGAAAAAGATAGTTTTGAAGGCGCATTATTATGGAAAGAGTTTGCTTCCATTTTTTTCAAAAGAACCTACCCTAGTATTGCGAGGTTACTGCCCCACCCGCTTTGCATGGAACATTAAATATCTCTTAAAAAAGCCACTTAACCTCGCAGGTCTTGCAATGATAAAATTAATTGAGTATATCGCTTACTTCATCGGAATTTTAAACAGTGCATTCGGGCGGTTTTTGCCAAAAGAGGAGTAAAAATGAAACCCCAAACTTCTATTAAATGCGAAAAATCGACGGGTAATCCCCTCGTGTCTGTTATAATTCCCACCTTTAACTCTGGCAAGACTTTAGAAAGTTGCCTCAAATCAATTCGAAGCCAAAGCTACAAAAACATTGAAGTAATCGTTGTAGACGCTTTGAGCAGGGATGAAACGCGACAGATTGCAGAGAAGTTTGCTGATAAAATATTTTTCCTAACGAAAGAACGGAGTTATGCTCGAAATTTTGGAGCGAAACAAGCAAAGGGACACTTTCTGCTTTTCGTAGATTCAGACATGGAGTTAACCCCAAATGTCGTTGCAGAGTGTGTAAACATTTGCACTTGCAGAAAGGCAGATGCCGTAATTATTCCAGAAGAAACTTTCGGTGAAGGCTTCCTAGTTGAATGCAAAAAATTAGAGAAAAAAATGAGGCTGAAAGAATTTTACGGCGAAGCCCCTCGATTCTTCAAAAAAGACGTCTTCCAGTCAGTAGGCGGATATGATAACAATCTTGTTACTGGAGAAGACTTTGAACTTGCCCAACGCATTTACAAGGCTGGATTTTTAGTGGAACGCTGCAACGCTGTAATAAGGCATCGTGAAGAAAACCTTTCGCTGAAAAAGCTTGTCAAAAAAATCTTTTATTATGGAGAAACGCTTCCGACGTACGTAAGAAAAGAGCCTGCCCTAGCCTTTAAGACATCATCGCCAATTCGTTTCTTGAAGCATATTTCCTTCCTTCGAAATCAACCAATACAGTTTGTGGGATTATGCTTCTTAAAACTAATTGAATACTCGGCATACATCGCTGGTGCTTCTGCCTACGTTCTCTCAAAGCTACCGCAGAATATTAGGTGCTAAAAATGAAAAAATTCTTAACGTATTGGCGAAGTTTTATAACAAAAATAAAAACTGGAAAAAACCAGAAAATTCGAATACTGCTTGATTTCTGCATAATAACAGCGTTAGGCATAATCATTTTCCGCAATTTCCTTTTCACCGACAAGTGGCCAGCCGGAGGAGACGCCCTCGGCTTGGTTTCAAGAACTTATCTTCTTGGTAAGGATTTAAAGTGGCTTTATGTTTGGAGACCCCAATCCTTCGGTTTTGTTGAAGTTATTCACGGATACGATTTTTTCTTAGCACCTCTTTACTGGATTCTTGGAGACTCCATAGTCACTGGCAAAGTTTTTTTGTTTCTAACATTCATTATTTCTGGTTTTTCCAGTTATATCTTAGCCTACTGGTATACGAAAAACTCAATCGCATCTCTTGCAGCATCTCTCGTTTACATCTTGAATCCTTGGCTGTTTTCCCAATACACAGAAGCTCATGGAGACATACTCTTTAGCTACGCACTTGCACCTATCGTTTTCCTGCTTATTTTCAGAGCTTTCGAAACAAAAAATTTGAAAAACATTTGTTTAGCTGGATTAGCGTTGGGCGTTTTTGTTTCCGCCTTTCATCCAGAATGTGTCGTAATTTACGGCGCGTCCTTCTCAATATTTGCTGTTGTATACTTGTTAATGCCTCCCAAGAGTAGCACGAGATTAACACAGCTTAAGAACTTCATAAAGGTAACATTGCCATTATTGGTTATTTGTCTCGCTTTAGCTGCGTTTGTGATAGTTCCCCTAGTTCTGAATGTAAAGCCAAGATACTACCTTCCAACATACAAATATTATATAGAAGAAACCTACGGCGGCGTCTACACAAACTTGATAGATGCTTTCACATTACAAGCCGTTGAAAAATGGGGGTACTTTAAAGCTGTTGACGTCGTTACTGGTATCTCCTTTCAAGATTTTCCAGTCAAAAGCTTATCATTAACAATCTTCATCATAGCATACGCCACAGTTCTTATCCGAAGAGACAAATACGCAGCTTTCTTTTTGGCATCAGCAATTTTCACGATGTTTGTGGCAAAGGGACCGTATCCTCCTTTCGGTGAACTATACCTTTGGGCTTGGTTCAACATTCCTCATTTCGCTGTTTTCAGAGCTGCAAACAGATGGGTAATGATGGCTTGCTTGTCTCACGCTTTCTTCACAGCCACTCTTGTAGATATGTTAACAAACTATGTTAAAGAGAAAAAGTTCCTCTTGATTAGTGATTCCTTTGCACAATTTTATACAAAAATTGTTAAGCGTTCTGGAAAAAAGGGACCAGAACTTTCAATAAGAACTGCAAGAAATTTCTTTGTTTATCTCCATAAATTTTTGCATTATGCAAGCATAATTTTGCTGATTGCAATCTTTCTAAACGGCTTTCTTTCAGTGTGGTATTTTTTCCGTGAAGGCTTGCAAGTTTACTCGCTACCAGAAAACTACATTGAACCATATCAGTGGGTCGGCGTGCAAAATGGGGATTTTAAAGTTGTAAGCGTCAACCGTGACCCTGCAAGATGGATGGGTAACCCTTACGGATTTGACTTTGCTTCCGGCGGAATGGTTACAGAAATAGGTTGGGCGCACGACATAGGTTATGAAAGCTCCTTTATCCATAACAAACCCATGATGCAGGATGGAGGATGGGATGAAAACACCCGTGATTTTGTGGATTATCTCGATCAAGATGTAAAAGATTTTTTCCTAAGCCAAGAAGGGTCCTCAAACAACATTGTTTACAATGAGAATAAGGCAATGATAATAGAAAACCCGTATTGTATGCCCCGCTTCTTTGGAGCATACGAACACACAAATGTTCTCGGAGGATTTAAGGCATTTCCCTCCCTTTTCAATATTAGATCCTTTAATTTGAACGAAACGGTTCTTTTCTTCATTGACAAGCTTGATGTTAACCAATTTAACGAGCTTCCAAAGGGCAGCAAAGCATTGATATTTGTTAACACGAATTTCATGGATCTTGTAATGTTGCAACTACGGGACAATGCAGAAATGATAAATGCCGCGAGCTTCGGAATATCCAGCCTTGACACAAGTAAATATTGGACACAGACAATTTCTTGGAAGAATGTTGGCGCGTTTGTTATGGGCCGAGAGACATTGACCACTTGTGGCAACAATAACATCACAATTCCCTTTGAAATTTCTCAAGACGGAGTTTATGACGTATGGCTGAGAATCGGCTTTCTTTCTGGTAGGGGAAACTTGTCGGTTTTTATCGATTCCCATTTCATTAGTGAAATTAAGCCTGAAGCTGACTATTGGTGTGGATTTTTATGGGTTAAATTGAACACTTTATACCTTAATCAAGGAGCACATGTTCTAAAGTTGAGTAATGACGGAAACGGCTATAACGATGTTGACACGATTGCCATAGTTCCATCAGACTTATTCCAGTCAACCTACAACGAACTTTTAAATTCCATAAATAGCTTTCAAGGCAGAATCATCGACATCATTGGAGCAGCCAACCTTTTCGCTTACAGCGACCTCCCTGAAGGATGGACAATCCACGCCCAAAAATACGAAGACGATTTATTAAAAGCAGAAAACACTTTAACAGCAATAAAAGAAAATGCTTCCGCCTCAGCAAGCTCCTTCCAAAACGGGCATATGCCTCAAAACGCCATGGACGGCTCAACTGGAACAAGATGGGCTTCTGATCCAGCTCAAGATGTGCCGCAGTGGCTCCAAATTGAGTATCCCACAGTCCAAGAGGTGGCTGGTGTAAAAATATTTTTTGAAAACGCCTACGCAAGCAATTATACAATTCAAACTTGGGATGGAACTCAATGGATTACGCAAGTGGACGTCGCAAACAACACTTTGCTTTCTCCGGTGCACATGTTCAAGGAACCAGTTGAAACCACTAAATTACTGCTTAATGTAACTGCCTATGGCACACCTCATCATTTGGTAAGCATCTTCGAGTTAGAACCCTGCAAACTCTCATCGGTAAAAGCAAATCACTTCATACCGCGACAAGACCGCTATATGATAGCTTTACGCCTCGCCTCAGGTCCTAATTATGGAATTTTAAACCTAGCGATAGGCAACCACTCCTTCCAGTTTAACTGCTACAGTGCAGAAGAAAAATTCCAATGGTATGAAGTTGGGCCTGTGGAGTTAGAGCGAAAGGAATACGAAATTTCTGCGAGTGCCTTCGGCAAAATAGTGTTTGATCAAATAATCTTCTACACTTTAAAGGAGAACGAGGAAAGCGGCGCACTTTACAATTTTTTTGATTCTGAAAGTATTCCGCCAGCAATCACCTATGAAAAAGTGAACCCTACATTTTATAAGCTTCACATAAAAACTGAGAAGCCCTTTTTCCTACTTTTCTCAGAGGCCTACAGTCCCCTCTGGAAGGCGCGAATTGAAAATGGGCAAGAGACTTCATCAACCATTGCTTATTCCATTATTAACTGTTTTTATGTAAACAGAACCGGCGAGTTTGATGTCAGCATTTATTTTGTTGGACAAGCCTGCGCGGACTTAGGCTTGAAAATTTCCGCTCTCTCCCTTGGTATAATTGTTGTTGTGGTGGTGTTGCCGAAGAAATTGGCTGATCGCATAAAAAGAAAATTTGCTGTTTGGAGGAAGGGTTTTTGGCGTCTGAAGGGCAGGATTTAAATCATTGGGATGCTGTGGCACTTGAGGCTGAGAAAGAGCATTTGCCAGTTGTTAAGTGGCGGGTGGCTGCAAGGAACTGGCTTGCTCATTATGTTGAAAATAAGGCGCGCGATTTCATCCTCAGCGTCGTGGAGAGTCATGTAAAACTAGGAAGGAACGCTCAAATTTTGGATGTTGGATGTGGAATTGGAAAATGGGTGAAAATTTTTGCTGAAAGAGGGTTTACCGTTACTGGAATTGATGCAAGTCCGTGGATGATTAGGGTAGCAAAAAGTAGGGTTGGGAAAAGTTTCGGAGACAGAGTTAGGCTTGCTGTTATGGATGCGTCCAAACTTGATTTGCCAAACGATTTTTACGATTTAGTTAGCTGCGTCACGGTTCTTCAGCATGTTTTTGATGATGCGAAATGGAAGAAAGCCATAAGTGAAATGATTAGAGTTGCGAAACCATCAAGCTCTATTCTCATCTATGAAGCTGCGCCAACGTTCATATTAAAAAAGTGTACGGCGCATGTGCGTTTTAGGTCTATGAAGGAATACGTTCGGGAATTTGAAAAATTTGGCGCCCGCCTCACTTATTGGAGGGCAACAGACCTGTCCTTTCCAGTAACCTTTATAGGCTTAAGAACATATGCATCATCCTTCAGCCAAAAAGTTTACTACTATCTTTCTGACAAACCTTTTTCCATATCACCGCATCTTCTTTCCCTATTTTCCAGAGTTGCCGCTACAATTGCAAAACCAGTTGATTATAAATTCTCTGAAACGCCTTTAGGGCTTCTTTCCGCTGGTAAAATTTTGTTGTTTAAAAAATGTGAGCGGTAACGTTTTAGTTCGAAATCAGAAACTGAACTCTCCCTAAAGCTCTTTTCTCCACCGCAAAAATTTTCAAAAGCAGACAAGTGACACCTAATGAAATGCTATGTTGTCTTGCCATGCTTTAACGAGGAAAAGAACATTAAACAACTCATCTGTGCAATAGACGAAGTTCTGAAGCCTTATATTCCATACGAGGTAATAGCAGTCAACGATGGAAGCCATGACAGAACAGGCGAGGTCCTTAAAGACCTTTCAACAGAATATCCGATAAAGATTCTCATGCACAGAATAAATTTGGGTTTGGGTGCCGCGTTGAGAACTGGTTTGATTTCAGCCGCCAATGTAGCTTCTGATGACGATCTTATCGTTACCATGGATTCTGATAACACTCACAATCCTAAGCATATTCTTGATATGGTTGCTTCTTCGAAGGATGCTGATGTCGTTGTTGGCTCTCGTTACGTTGATGGCGGCATGCAGTTAAATGTTCCTCTTCACAGAGTAATTTTGAGCAGAGGAATTAATTTCTTGGTGAAAAGTTTGTTTCGTCTTCCCGTTAAGGATGCTACAAGTGGTTTTCGATGTTTTAGGGCTTATTTACTAAAGTTTTTGTATAGCACATTTAAGGGCGATCTTATTGAGTCAAAGGGTTTTGTTGCTTCCCTTGAGCTTTTGCTGAAGGCTTCCCGTTTCGGTGGAGTCGTTAAGGAAGTTCCAATTTTTTTGGATTATGGGAAGAAGGGTGGTGTTAGTAAAATGCGGTTGCTTTCAACAATTTATGATTATTTGACTCTGATTTTCAAGTTTAAATTTCTGAATAATTTGAAATGTTTCATTAGTTTTTAGATTTTATTTGAGTAGCTTTTTGACTTTTATTCTAATTCTGAATCAGAACCACTAAAAAATTTTTAATAAATGATGCACGCTCTCATACATGACCCAAAAAAGAGGAATGAAAAATGGAAAAGAAAAACAAGCTTAAAGCAACAATTCTATCAGCACTAATCTTCTGTTCAACTTTCGCCATAATCTACCTACAATCATTCAATGCAAGCGCTTCTAAAGCCAGTTACAACTCAGACTACCTAACTGTGTCAGGAGTTCTATCCACAGACTACTATGTGCTGTTCCCCTTCGAAAAGAAAAACCTAACCATAGGCTTTTCCAAATACGGTGAAATGATCGACTACGAAGCCAAGGTCGGCCTCAACTACGGCGACGAAACTGATCCCTTTGCTCCAGGCGAATCCAAAGTCACCGAGGCTCAGTGGGTTGAAGGTTGGATAATAAACATAACCTACGTCCAAGGCGGAGAATACCGCAATGTTTGGGCAAGAGCCACCTACTCAGACTACTATGACGCAAGTGGAATTGCTGGAGACTGGAAGGAAGGTTGCACAGACGGCTCCACGGGGCTAACAAATAGAGGTGGAAGGAAAACCAGCGGCGGAGCAGTAACAGATCCAATAAAAGTCTTGTATAATGGTCCGAGAAGATTTGTAGCCTTATTGAACACCGCACTTTACGCAGAATCTACCCATTCAACGCCTTTGGTTAACATAACCTTCACCATAGTGTTCGACAAAGTTCTAAAGTACGTTGTAGTCTATAAAGATATAAAGCGGACAGAT
>JAVZLK010000051.1:0-8840 GCA_038883795.1 Bathyarchaeia archaeon | reverse complement strand
CATTTTTAGATATAAACCTTGAGGGGGTTAACAGGTTAAGGCAGCCTCCTTTATCAATTGATTTTGGATCTCCCGGTTCACCTATGGGTTCATAGACGTTGCACGATTCCCAACCATGCACAACACCAGGCCGAATTCTTTCAGTGACTCTTGCAACACATAATACAGAACCCCTGTCATTATAAACTCTAACTATGTCTCCGTCTTTAATTCCTCGTGGTTCAGCGTCCTTCGGGTTTATCCTTATAACCCAGTAATAATGGCCATCTTCTTTAAGGACTCGGTGTTCAGGAATCTCGTTTATCCATGTTCCCTTGCCGTCATAGTGTGTATGATAAGAGAATCTTGGATGGGGCGAAATAAGCTGTAATGGATATTTTTTAGCTTGTACGCTCAGATGTCCTTCCCATGATGGGATAAAACGTGGCACAGGAGGCCTCTCCCCGTCGTTGGGGTCAAAGCGTATAAGAGACTGAGAAACGAACTCTATTTTTCCAGTGGGCGTCGCTAAGCCTACTCGATTCGTTGGATTGTCACGTGGAGCTGGCCCCCAATCAGGAGTGTCTTTAGGTCTGTTTTCGTAGAACCAACGTAAAGCTGGTGTAGATTTATACGGCTTTGGAAGGGGAACAACAAAGTAGCCTTTCTTCTTAAAATCCTCCCAAGATACATATTTAGATACATCTGTTACGTCGAACATCCTTTTAACCCAATCTAATTCGGTCATTCCGCCCTCGGTGAACTCATCGTAAAACCCAAGCCTCTTAGCTAGCTCAGCGAATATCATGTAGTCGCTTTTGGACTCGCCCAAGGGCTCTATGCACTTCATGTGTAGAACTATTACCCGGTGATTAGTTCCACAAGAGGAATGCGGAATATAACCAGAGCAGCTAGCCCACTCGCTTATGTCCCACCGTTCAAAGTTTGTACAAGCTGGCAGTATAATGTCAGCAAATTTCGTGTCTGGTTCATTGACAAATAGGGTTTGGCTTACGACTAGGTCCAATTTTGGGCTTCGGTACATTCTAGCCCATCTGTTGGTTTCAGTCATTGTGCCAATATATGCTCCGCCAATCCTGTACAGTATTTTAGCTTCGCTGTACCCTGTTGCTGGATACCTGTATAGTCTCAGTTGATGCTCTATTGACTCGCCACAGAAGCCTCTTCCCCTCCATTCAACCGGCGGGTTCAGGATACATTCCGGCAACAATAGCCTAGGTATGTGATGATTGTCATGGATTGGGCAAGCGGTAGGCTTCTTAGTCATCCCCCTGCCCAAAAGTTCAAACATAGCCGCGGTTTTTTGGGGATCGCCCGATATTCCGCCTTCTGCATATCCTGGAAAATAGAAGTTTGCATTAAAAGGCGCACCTTGAGTAGTTCCCCATATGTTCACTCCAGGCTTACCTAAACCTTGCATTGCAGCAAGCGCAACCATCATCCTGGTCCATTCAGTCGCATATGCTGCTCTGCAAGCGCCTCCCCATCCGCCAAGTCCACCAGCAGCCAACATTGTTCTTTTTGACGCCCATTCCCTCGCCAAAGCTCTTATTTCTCTAGCAGGAATTCCGGTAAGTTCCTCAGCCCATTCAGGAGTTTTAGGAGTTTTGTCTTCTTCTCCCAGCACATACTTTTTAAATTCATTAAATCCATATGTGTGCGTTGCAACGTACTCTTTGTCATACCTATTTTCAGTTATCCATACGTAAGCGATAGCTAAAGCCAAAGCCGTGTCTGTTCCAGGTCTAGGCGCAAGCCATTTATCCGCAAAAAGGACAGCAGTAGAGTTATAATGGGGATCTATGAAAACCATTTTAACTCCAAGATCTTTCAGCCATTGCCTCCAGGGAGCTGACTCGTAACCCTGATAGCCTATAGCACGGTTCGAGTCGGGGTCTGCTGACCAATAAACTATCATCTCACAGTGCTTTAAGGCGTCTTCAAGTAGGTCATATTGCTCTGGAACGCCTAGCCTCCAATAAAAACCCCACATGTGCATTGCCCCCCAATGCCATCCCTCCCAGCTGTCCGGGTTGTGGTCGATATATGTGAATCCTAAAAGGTTGAAGAATCTAAAGAATGCACTATGGCGGTATCCTATGTTTCCCCATTCATGGTGAGAAGATGCAGTTGCAGCTATGGCCGCTGGACCATACTGTCTTTTCACACGTTCTATCTCCTTTGTGATTATATCAAAAGCTTCCTCCCAGCTTATGCGTTCGTATCCGGACTTACCCCTGTTCTCTGGATGCCTATCACCATCAGGGTTAAAATCGACTCTTTTAAGCGGGTAAAGAGCCCTCTCCGGCGAATAAACCCTAGATCTAGCAGCAATTACGTAGGGTGCAAGCAGCGACTTTCTTGGAGGTTTGAAACACTTTCCTCTAGCTTCAATGACCCAAGACTCCGCATCATCAGGTCCAAACTCGATCGGGGTTACCCGTATAATTTTTCTATCTTTGACGTATACAAAGACAGGACCACCAACAGTACAATTAGTGAATATCTTGGTGCCGTCTTCAAGTGTCCTTCCAAAACCGGTTTCAATTTCATGCAATTCTTATATCCCTCTTTTCCCATTATTCGTGAAATCATATTAAAAATATCTAAATATAAAATTTTTTAATGAGGCTATTAAGAAGTTTAAACTAGGAGAAGAAGTAGAAGTATTACTTTAAGTATTGGCAAGAAATTGGCTTTCCCTTTGCGCCTCCTAGCTTGCTGAAAATCCGCTAACAAGCGTTTATAGCGGTTGTTGAAGTTTGCAGGGCTCGAATTTCTGGTATAAATAGAAGTAATCCGCTACATATTACGAATTGAAAAGTAGATAAACTAAAAAGAGGGGGATGAAACTCTAAGGTGGCATGGGATACCAAAATTTAGAGTTAGCCATCTCCGGAGGCCATACCGTCTTAAATTCACCATTTTGCCATTGCATCATGAAGGCGGGTAATATGCATTGATGATAATAGGGATTGTTTGGATCCAACTCAAATTTGATACGCCCGTTAACCGTCATTAAATCCGTCCTTTTTATTGCCTCGTGAATTTTTTGGGGATCGCGAGAAGCTGCTCGTTTAATGGCATCCATTAAAACCTGCGCAGCTGCAGCAGCATCACCTATGTGCTGGCTCCAGAATTCTTTGTATTTGTTCACGTAAGCGTCGGCTAATTCTTGTGCTCCGGGATATAGCCATGGAGCCCAGAAGCCAAGGTGACATGTTCCATTACTTATTTTTGGTCCCACGGCATCTATAAAGTCGTGTGGCTCAAAGGCTTTTGAGATTGCCATAAATTTCGGTCTCCACCCAAGAGAGTAGGCTTGCTTTAGCATCGCCCATCCTTCTGGAGGAATCATTAAGCCCATGACTATATCTGCTCCTGTAGCTTGTGCTTTACGTATCATATCTGTGAAATCGGTGGTGCCGCTGGGAATAGCCACTTCATACACTACTTGATATCCATAGTCGGTAGCAAACTTCTTGTATAGATTACCAAAGGCTACCCCTTCAGGTGAATCTTCTAAGAACAACACTAACTTTTTGTTGTTTGTCCCTGCAGGAACACTTTCTAACGCTTGAAAGTAGCGAGCGACAATACCTACCTCGGGGTCTGCCAACGAAAAGAAGATGTTCCACGTGTATTCACGTTTCGGCAACATTTCTTGAACAACTTCTAACGGTAATGACGCAGTTATAATAGGTACTTTATATCTCTCGGCAACCTGGCACCCGGGTACCCCTATCGGAGGAGTCCCAGAACTGAGCAAAGCAACGACTTTATCTTCAAGTATTAACCGCTCAGTATTTTTCGAGCATTTGTCTGGACTGCTCTCGTCGTCATAGAGAATTAGTTTTACAGTCAATTTTCTACCAACATTTTCTATGTAAATTCCGCCTTCTTCACTATTGATTTTGTCCACGATGTACTGATACCCAAAGCCGAGGTATTTACCCCATGTAGCCAAATCCCCGCTCATAGGAACGGAGGCGCCGATTTTGATTTCTTCTTCCTGTCGAGGCATCGTGTAAATATATGCGGTAACACCGGCTATCACAATAACTATGATTATTATTGCCAAAATTGCTGCTTGCATTTTTGTTATTGCTTTTTTATTCATATTGACCACAAGTTATGTGTTTAATATAACTCTTAAAAAGATTTCGGAATTCGATGACTCTATATATGGGAAAAATATTTAAAAGTGAAATTTCTATAAAAAGCACATGCAAACAATATTGGAGTGTAAAAATTTAAACAAAAAGTTTGGTGGTTTGGTCGCTCTTGAAAATTTTAACTGCCAAATTAGAGAAAATGAAATTGTAGGGTTGGTGGGCCCTAACGGATCAGGAAAGTCAACATTTTTAAATCTAATAGTTGGCTTTTATCCGCCATCTAGCGGCGAAATATTTTTCAAAGGGAAAAAAATAACGGGATTAGCGCCAAATAAGATAGTGCAATTAGGGATTGCCAAAACAAATCAGATTCCTAAACCTTTCTTCAACTTAACAGTTTTTGAAAACGTTTTAATTGGTGGCATTTTCGGAGGAAAAAAGCGAAAGGAAGAATCGGGAAAAAACGCAGATGAGCTATTGGAGTTTGTAGGTTTATCAGATGTTAAAAATGAATTTCCAGGGAAATTAACCGGGGTTCAGTTAAAACTACTTGAATTGGCAAGAGCTTTGAATATTAGACCAAAGTTGTTACTTTTGGACGAAATAGCAGCTGGTGTAAGCGAGTTAGAAATTAAGCAGGTTCAATCACTTATAGAGCACATAAATAAGGAGTGGAAAATAACGATAGTTTGGGTTGAGCACATAATAGAGGCCGTCAGCAAAACATGTGATAGGCTTATTTGCTTAAATGAAGGGAAAAAAATAGCAGAAGGGAAACCATGCAACGTATTAAAATGCAACGAAGTGATTAAAGCATATATAGGTGGCTAAATATGCTGACCGTTGATAACATGGATGTTTTCTACGGGCCGCTCCAAATTTTATACAACGTAAGTCTAAGGGTTAATAGAAGGGAAATAGTTTTTCTTGGTGGGCAGAATTCTGCTGGCAAAACAACGACAATAAAAACTATAGCGGGTTTGCTTCACCCCAGAAAGGGCACCATCAGATATCAAGATAAAAACATTGAAAAAATGGATGCCCATGAGATTGTAAAAATGGGGATCGTTTGCATTTTAGAGGGAAAAAGAGTCTTTCCATATTTGTCAGTTTTAGAAAACTTACAGCTGGCAGCATCCACTCCCGAAGCTAGAGAAAAATTTGAAGAAACCCTTAAAGAAATTTTCAAGCTTTTCCCGATTTTAAAAGAGAGAAAGAAGCAAATGGCAGGCACATTAAGTGGTGGCGAACAACAAATGTTAGCCATTGCACGCGCCTTAATCTTAAGACCTAAACTTTGCATATTTGACGAAATTTCTTTAGGTTTAAGCCCCATAGTGACAACTCAAATTTACAATGTGATAAAAGAGTTAAAGTCTAAAGGCATAACTTTTATGATAGTGGACCAAAACTTACGCAGAGCCATAGAAATATGTGACCGATTGTACATAATGAGGAAAGGAAGGATCGTTTGGGAAGGAACTCGCGATCAAGCTGATGATGAGGAAATTAGAAAAGCTTACTTCGGACAATGAGTTTGGCATAATACACTATGCTATGGGATTTTTAGATTAAATTTTCTTTGCATCATACCAATCAAGCCGTTAGGGCAGAAAATTATAATTATTAATAGTATAACCCCTAAAATAACAAGGTGAAGTGTATAGTAAGCCGCAAGGAAATGTGATAGTACAACCATGATTGCAGCGCCTACAAATGGTCCTAGAAAAGTACCCCTTCCTCCAACCAGAGTAATTGTTAACGCCTCTATGGATAGCGCTAAGCTGAAAATAGAATATGGTTCTATGTGGAGGGTATACAACGCCAATAAACCCCCTATAATTGAAGAAAAAAACGCATGGAAAATTAACGCATAAACTTTGTATCGATAAGTATTTATCCCCACTAATTCACTTTCCTCTTCATCACTTCTAATACATCTTAAAGCCCATCCCATTCTGGAAGTCACAATTTTCCACATGACGAAACATGCTGCAACCCCTAAAACCAAGGATAAATAGTAAAGATACACAGATGAGTAATATGGTGGTGGAGACGTTATATGTAAACCCCAACTTCCACCCAGATAAGGTAATCTTATTGCTATCAATTTTAAGATTTCGACGAGAGCCAATGTGCCTATCGTAAAGTATACGCCCCTAAGTCTGAATAAAGGCTTAGAAAGCAGAAATGCTAGACAAGCAGCTATAACACCGCCGACAATTAAACCAAATTCCACAGGTATCCCGGTAAAGTAAAGCAAAAAAGTAGTGTAAGCTCCTATACCGGCGAACGCTCCTTGACCCAAACTAATCAGGTTGCAGTATCCTCCGGCTAAATTCCAACTCTGAGCCAGAGTTAAGTAAACAAAAAAGTAGAAGGCTAAAACGACCATGTATAGAGTAGCCATTCTAGGGAGTAAAACTAAAAGAATACCAATTACTAGAATTATGAAGATTTTTGATGTCTTGGATCCTACTATTTTGGCATATTTAGAGCACATAACGCCCAAATAGCCCCTTCGGTCTAACTAAGAGCACAATCAAGAAAATTATGTAACTTAGAAGCAACTGGACACCAGAGCCGAAAAAATATGCACCTAAAGCCCCGGCAATTCCTATCACTAATCCTCCCGCGAGGCAACCAAAGATGCTACCTAGCCCACCCAGCACTACAACGGCTAAAGCGATTAATAGATAAGTCACTCCGCTTGCAGGATTAAAAGTAAACATTACTGCCACCATTACCCCAGCTAATGCGGAACATAAAAATGCAAGGCCAAACGCTATTCGACCCATAAAATGAGAGTTTATCCCGCATGTACGTGCAAGGTCAGAATCTTGGGGAATAGCGCGTATCGTCATTCCAGTCCTAGTTTTAGTTAAGAAAATATGTAATAAAAATATCAAAGTGAAACCCGTAACCCCGCCGATTAGATATATAGGAGGAATAGTGACTCCAAAAATTATAATGGGTAATGCAACATACTCAAGGGTTATTGACCTTTGAGTTGGCAACCAGAAGAAAAGTCCAAGATTTTGCAGAATTGTTGATATAGCAATGAATAAAAGCAGTATCCCCTCTGGACCACTCTTAGTTGAATATTTTAAAAGTCCTTTGTAAAATACGAAACCTACAAAAAAGAAGACTGGCAATATTATAAGTAATGATAAGAATGGATCTAAGCCAAATGATTTGAAGAGGAAATAACAGAAATATGAAGCAAATATCATAACCTCTCCGTGGGCCAGATTCAACATTTTAGTAAAACCAAGCGAAATTGAGAATCCACTGGCTACCAAAGCATAAATGCATCCGAAAATTATTCCACTAATCAAAGCATCTATGAACATATTGAACCACCTTTTTAAGTTTAGATTAGTTGCAACTTTTTAAACGTTGTGGCCTACACACCTTATAACTTTTAAATGTTTAGAGGGTTTTTATGGGCTACCTTTATTTATTGCGTTATCGGGAAAAGGGAATCATAAACCCGTTTTTGTCGAAGTTGTTTCAAACTTCAAGAAGTTTTGGCCATTTTCAAAGTGTTCGATGTTAGGTTTGGAAAAACTTAAGCAAGGAAAACCCTATGATGAACAACCGCTAAGTAATCTTCAACCGGCAATGCAACCACGGCTACCCAAAAATCCATGGCCGGCTTAAACAGTTAAGCCTAGAGTCACTCCAAAAGCAAAGAAAGCCGGGTGGACTTCCAGTACTTTGGGCGGCGTTGTCCTTAATCAGCCATCTGCAACTTAAAGGTGCAGGCCAGTTCAGCCTGACCAGTTAGCGAAAGATCGGTGCCATATCAGCGAATACTTTCAGCTCTCAAAACAGTTTTCAGACTTACGACTTAGCTATAATAGCTTTCCTAGATCTAAAATGTTTAGGGGGATTATGTATCAGGCCGCACTTTGGGCTTAGTTCAGGTTTCTTTTGGAGTAGATGGTTGAGGTTTCGAGAGCTGGTTATGTTGTTTTTAGTCTTGAAATATGCAAAAACGGGCCACCAGCAGTGCAATTGATGAAACAGGGAATCATCGTTAAGACTCCTCCAAAAACAGTCTCAAGCTCATGCGCCTTTTTCACAAACCCTATTTTTTAAATTTTGTTATAAAAAATTGCACGAGGTAATGCTTAGCTTATCCCAATAACTGCTAAAAACTTTTAATGTCAAGGCCTTTAATCTTTAATTCGGAGGAAAGCTAGGGTGAAAGACTCCCGTATAAAAATTAAAGCAAGGGATGAAGTAAGGTATTATCCTGAGTATTGGGCTGGCAAGAAGTTGGCTTATCCCCATGTACCTCCACAGCATCCTAAATTTTCCAGATCAGTGGTCGTTGGCAACCTAATATTCATCTCTGGATGCCAAGGCCAGAATGATGAGACTCTAGAAATACCTTCAACATTTGAAGAACAAATGATCAACGCGCTTGACAAGGTAAGAAAAGCCATGGAGGAGGTGGGCAGTTCTATGAACAACATTGTCAAAACTTTGATACTTCTTAAGAATTTGGAGGATTACCCTCGCATGCGAAAAACAGAACTAGAATATTACCAAAAATACGCTCCTTTCCTAGTTGAGAACCCACCGGCAAGCACGGTGGCGGTTGTAGCAAGTTTAGCAAGGCCAGAGTTTCTCATAGAAATAGATGCTATTGGATACATCCCTTGACCAACTCTGCTTAATATCTGGAAGAAAACTGTCAGAGATAACTAAATAGAA
>JAVZLK010000050.1:0-9163 GCA_038883795.1 Bathyarchaeia archaeon | reverse complement strand
GGACATGGTATTGCAATAAGAGATGATATCTATCTTGGCGTAGGCCACAAATACATGGAAGAAGTTGCAAAGTGGGCATCAATTCCTGTAATAAACCTTGAATCGGATTGGGACCATCCATTACAGATTCTTGCTGACATTATGACAATAAAGGAGAAATTCCACAACGATCTAAGGGGAAGAAAGTTTGTAATTTCTTGGGCTTATGCAAAAAGCCACGCAAAACCCCTTGCAGTGCCTCAGGGTCTCATAATGGCAATGCCAAGATTTGGTCTTGATGTAACTCTTGCAATGCCACCTGAATTTGAACTTCTTCCAGAAGCAATGGAAATTGCAAGAAGAAACGCAGAAGAAGCAGGAGTAAAATTCGAAGTTGTTCACGATATGGACGAAGCATTCAAAGATGCAGATATCGTTTATCCAAAGTCCTGGGGTGCATATGTATATGCAGGTAATAACTTTGAAGAGATGACAAGAGTTGCAGACAAATACAAAGACTGGATTGCAGATGAAAGAAGAATGAGCCTTACAAAGAAAAACTCAATATACATGCACTGCTTGCCTGCTGATAGAGGCTTTGAAGTTACAGATGCAGTAATTGATGGGCCTCATTCTGTAATATACGACGAAGCAGAAAATAGGCTTCACACTGTTAAGGCAATACTTGCATTGACAATGTAGCATCAAATAATAAGGCTACCAAACTTAGGGGCTCCTCAAGAGCCCCATTTTTTATTCCTGTGGAACTTTTTTAATACCCAAAGTATCTAATTTGCGGAGGTAGAAAATGAAAGGAAAATCTTTAATAATTTTGGGCGTGATTGTTCTTCTTGTCTTTGTTAGCTATTTTGTGGGAAGGCTTTCGGTTGGTTTACTGCAAACAGTAAAATATCCAGGAACAAGTATCGTTAGCAATACCTCTAATAAATACTCGCTTGCACCGGGAGGGCCAAAAGACCAATCAACTTCAACAGAGGAACGACAAACCTACACCGGGGGAGGCTCTATATCAACTACGGGATATTCACAAACTGCTTCCTTTGGATTGAAAATTATAAAAAATGCAAGCCTAAATATGTTTGTTTCCAAGGGAAAATTCATTGAAACCTACAACCTCATATCCTCTATGATAGCGCCATACGGGGGTAACGTCACAAACTCCTACTATTCAAAAGAAGAAGACGAATATTCAGGCTATATTCAAGTAATCGTTCCAAAAGACAAATTCGACACCGTAATAAATAAATTAGGAGAATTAGGAACTATCACAGACCTTAAAATTTCATCAACAGACATCACTCAAGAGTACGTGGATTTAAATTCAAGACTAAAAGTCCTCGAAGCACAGAAGGAGCTTTTAACCTCGTGGCTTAAACAGGCAAAAACAATTGATGAACTTCTAAAGATTCGCTCTGAAATAGAAAACGTTGAAAGCCAAATAGAGCAAATAAAAGGAAGGTTAAATTACATTGCTTTAAACACTGATTTTTCAACCGTTGATATATACCTTAAGGAAGGCATACCTCCTAAGACAACAACTCCATCAATCTTTGACAAACTAAAAGACTACATAAAAATCCCACTAAATGCATTTATCTACTCATTAATAGGCTTACTTATAATAATCGCATTCCTCATCCCATGGGGATTAATAGGTTATGGGGTTTATTATACATTGAAAAAATTAAGACTTAAGGGATAATCTGAAACAAATTAACAGAAAGGTAAATAAATTTGCTCAATTTTTCGTTGAAAATAAACAAAATTTAGATATTCCTTACTTTTAAAAATTTAAGGAATATCAATGAAGAGTCGGCTACAAGACAGTATTAGTATTTTAACTCTCCTTTTTCAAAATCCCTTTTATTTGTTCTATTGCTTCAAGTAAAATTTTATTTTGCTCCTCGATTAAAGAAATCAGTTCTTCTGGACTTCTATTATCAGCGTGATTTTTCTTGTTTGGGTTGACCGCCTTTAAATCGTAATTTTTTTGAATTATTTCCTCAATCGATACTTTCCAAGAACGTTCGCTTTCTTCGCGAGTCGGAAGAAGTTTAAAAAATTCTTCAAAATGCTCCATCGTAAGCGGCTGCTTTTTAGTGACATTTATATCCGATAAATCATAATACCAAATTTCTTTTGTAGGTCTTCCTTTGGTAAAGAAGAGCAAATTAGTTTTACTTGCTGCACCTGCAGTAACAAAAACCTTCGGAGGTAAACTTACAATACACCATAAATCAAATTCATTTAATAGTTTCCTTTTTGTTTGAACAAAAGCAGTTTCGTTAGTTCTGAACAAAACTCCTTCGTCCATTACAATTCCGCATTTTCCACCGGGTTTAAGACTATCCATTACATGTTGAAGAAAAAGTACTTGGGTCGAGGAAGTTTTGTATGCAAAATTTGTTTGTGCTTCTCTACTTTCTTTACCTCCAAATGGTGGATTAGTAAGTACAACATCGTAGCTTTGAGGTGCACCTATAAAAAGCCCACCGTATGTCTCCCTCCCCGTAAGAGTATTTCCATGCCAAATGTGAGGTTCATCAATTCCTTGAAGCACAAGATTTGCAAGTGCAATTGGATAAACTAGATCTTCTTTTTCACGCCCATAAAAAGTTCGTGTTTTTAATAACTCTCGCTCTGTTGCGGTGGATGCCTTTTCTTTCATATATTGATACGCTTGAGCAAGAAAACCTCCTGTTCCACAACAAGGGTCATAAACAGTTTCACCAATTTGTGGATTAATAACACGAACCATAACTCTTATAATTTCCCTAGGCGTGAAGAACTGTCCTCCATCGTTGTTTTTTTCGCCCATCTTCTGGAGAAGTCCTTCATAAACCTGGGACAAAGTAAACATATGCTTCTCATCTACATTTTCGATAGAAAGTTCACTTATACGGTCAAGAATATCAAGAAGGTTTCTTTCCGTGTCAATTCCTGTTCTTTCTATATATGAAAAAACCTCACTTATAACTTTCTGTCTTGAGGTTGCACCTGGCTTATTCTTTAGGCTCTTAAGATAAGGAATAAGTTCTACATTTACAAAATTCATGTATGCTCCTAAAGTGCTATTTTGTAATTCCTGGCGTTTTTTTCCTTCAGGGTCTGCCCAGTCTCTCCATCGGAAAGGATATTCAAGGGAAGGATAGTAAATATAACCTAGAGCCTCAGTTTCTTCCTTTTCTTTTTCCTCAATTTCGTCAAGAATTCTTAAGAAAAGCATCCAGGTAAGTTCAGGAACGTATTGTAAAGCAGAAGCTCTTCCAGACCTTCTCATGATATCGCATATGCCTTTAACATAAGCATTTAAGGATTGCGGGGAAGTAATCCTTCTTTTGTTTTTGTTGTTCATAGCACTCCTTTCATTAGAAACTTATTTTAAAATTCCAAAGGATCTAAGTTCTTTAATTATTTTAATAAAAGCGTTTTCCATATCTCGGCTTGTAAAGTCTTCCCATACCCTTGGTTTAATATTTGATGGAAATTCACATCCTTTTTCCTTCAAATATATAACCCTATTTTTCAAAGCTTGCTGTGCCAAACCAATTTCATGAATTACATTTTGGCGGGGTTGGTAATACGTTCTTTCTCCACTTATTACTTTGTCATCTTTTGTAGCGATTATAATGGCTGCAACACATGAATTCATATATTCAAGAACTAAAACGTCTACAGATTTACCTTCACTTGGCTTCTCTTCAACGACAATAGGTTCAAGGCCTAATACAGTTAACAAATTTTTAACCTTCTCAAGAATTTTTCTTCTTTTTCCATGACTAATAAAAATTTTCTTATTCTGCTCCCCCTCAGCTATCGTTTCAGTTTCCTCTTCGGGATCCTTCGTTTTTAATACCGCCAAAATTCCTTCAAGATCCAGAATTGCTTCTCTTAAAGAACGACCCTTAATCTGTGCTACATCATCTCCAATAGCAGATCTGTAAATGTCCCACTTACTTCCCGTAGCTGGATGATACATTATCCTTCCTCTACTATATCTATATAGATAACCATCTATCTGATAAAACAATTTATAAAGCTCTTTTTGTTGATTTTCTAACTCATCAATATTTCTTTCTGGATAATCTGGTATCGTAGGAGATAATGAATTTTTCCATAACTCACGGTGTTTTTCCAATAAATCTTTAAACAACTCAATTAATTTTATTAATTCTTTATTTTTCATATTTCCCCCTTAAATGCTTTACTTAATATAGATTGAGGGAGGGAATTGATGGCTTCCAATCCTTTTTCTAGAGTTTCGCGTAATTTTTCTGCCTGGCTAATCTTTTCCTTAAGGTATTCAACAATCCGCTTTTGCTCGGAAAGAGGAGGAAGAGGAACAAACAATGTCTTAAACTCTTCGGCGTTTATATTAGGCTGTGAAACCGCATGTTTCTTCTCCTCTATAAACGCAAAATACTCTTGAGAATGAGTATAGTAAAACAAGTAGTAAGGATCGACAATTGTCTTTTTCGGCATAAATCTTATTAAGTAAGAAGCGAAGACGGCGTTAGACGGATTCCCGGTATATAAAAAGCTCCTGCCTATAGATCCAGTTCTTGCAAAAAGAATATCTCCCTCTTTAAGTCTATACTTTTTAAGAACTTCCTCGCTGCAAGTTACGTATTTTATGTTGTTTATATTAATTTTTCCAAAATCGTCAATATCAGTGATTCTAATTAATGGATAACCGACTTTATCCGAAAACTCCGATATAGTTAACCCATATTGAGCATATTCGCACACTTCGCTGAGCTTTTTTCTTTCCCATTTTTGAGCTTCGGGGCTTTCAAATACTTCACGGAGGTATGCCGAGGGCAAAGCTTTGGCTGCTTCGAGCTGTTTTTCGCAGGAAGCCCTCGCTTTGTCAATCTCATCCATTATCACTTTAAGCTTTTTAGCAATCCGCTTTTGCTCGGAAAGAGGAGGAATAGGGATAATAACCTCATTTGCAAATTTCTGATTTATACCACCTTGAGTAGAACCATGAAACTCATCTTTAATTTGTTCTTGACCTAATGGTGAATATAGAAAATAAAATAAGTATTCTTGGTATAATAAGGAATTTCCTCTTAGTCTAAAAACATGTTCATTAATTGCTGCATCGCAAAATGGGAAATCATCACCTACAAATGCGACTCGTCCAGTTGTTGCTCCATCTTTAACTATAAGAACATCACCTTTGGAAATTTTTCCATTTCTTATTGATTCATAAAACTCCTTAGATATAAAGCGCAAGTTAGAAAAGTTAAATTTGCCGTATGCAGTTAAATGCTCAGCACCAATCGAAGGAATTCCTTCTTTTATATGTGAGACACCACCTTTTGGTCGACTTCCATTCTCTATGCTTACAAGAACTTCGCTGAGCTTTACCCACTTCCAGCCCGGTGGTAAATTGTACTTTGCAGTCATTTTCCAAATCCTTTATTTAAGGCATTTATTAAGGAGCTCAGGGCTTCTCTAGCTTTCTTGTAGTTCCCTTCATTGTACTTTCTATATTCTCTTTCTGGCAAATTTTCTATATGTTCTTTATTTCGGGTATTCCAAATCCAAATCAAATCCTCTCTAAGCTTATCGTCAATTACTCCTTTATTTTTTAATTTGTCGAAACAGGGTTTAACCCCTTTCCCATCAATTCCAGGAAGCTTCTTCACCAATGCAGCACATATATTTCCAATTAAGCATATAGATTCTTTAATTAACATTTCCCGAAATGTAAGTCCAATTTTGAATCTGTTTAATAACCATTCGTAAAAATCTAACAGCATTAAATGATAAGAAACATTTGTTTTAATGACTTCGTTTTCGATAAATACTAGTTCTTTTCTCTTGTCGTCAGCCGTATCGAAAATACCTTTTGGTAAATCAATTTTTAATTCCTCTGGAGGTGCATTAAATTTCCATTTACCCTTTAAAAGAGCTTCAAAATCCTTTAAATCCTTACTAATTTCCTCAACTAACTCAACTTCATTTTTCATTATTCTCAACCCCCGTAAATAAAATCAAAAATTTACTACGCAGCGAATAATCTCCTCTTTACTTCATAGATGATGTTCTTTGGTTCTCCAAGAATTTTCAAAGATTCGAGACCGCCTGACTTTCGAACTTCTGGCGTATCAAAAATATTGCGATTTTCTAATTCCTCGGTTCCCCCTTTTTCAAACTGTTTAACGATCGCAAAAAGTGTTTCTCTTGCTTCTTTAGGAAGAGAATTAAACCAATCAGCAAATTTATATTCGAGGGCTAAAACTCTTTCTTTTCTACTTTTTGGAGCAATACCAAATGCAATTTCGGCAAGAATATCATAAAGATCGTAATCATATAACCCTAGCAGCTCTTGAATCAACTTTATTCCTGCAGAACCATTTGGAAGAAAGTCTAGAAGTGCCTTTCTTTTTTGAGGATCAATCCAAAAATTTTGTAATTCATTAAAACTACCAATCTCTTCGCGAATTTTAGAAGCTAGTGCCTGTTTATATTCTTCAATTGTAACTTTTCCAAGTTTACCATTAACATCCATTACAATGTATGTGCCTGCAGGGTTTATATGCACATCAAATCCTTCAACTCTGATAATCATTTCTTTTCTTTCTTCAATGCTTTCACTCTCTTTAGATGGGGAGCTTCTGGTTATAAAGTCTTCGCCTAACAAACGGGAGGCGTTTGTGTAGTCATATACTCTAAACATTAATTTGTTAGTAGGTGTATGGATTCTTGAACCTCTTCCAAGCATCTGATGAAATGCAATAGGCGATTTTACATATCTAAAAAACACAATATTTTGAAGAATTGGAACATCCACTCCTGTCGTTATAAGGTCAACCGTTGTTGCAATAAAATGAGTTCTCTCGGAACCTCTCAAATCCGAAATATACTGACTTCCCCCAACAGAGGCAGTACACTTAAATGCATAGGGTTCAACCCGTTTTTCGTTACTCTTTTCGCACCATTTTACATACAAGTTATTAATTTGGTTTGCAACCTCGTCCGCGTGACTCTCTCTTACACAGAAAATAACAGTCTTTTGATAAGGTCCTCCTGTCGAGAGAAGCATATTAAACAGATCTTCGCACATGGCTTTCACCCTATCAGGAAGCTGAATTTTATCCTCAAAACTCATTG
Organism: Bathyarchaeia archaeon; assembly: GCA_038883795.1. Taxonomy (GTDB): domain Archaea; phylum Thermoproteota; class Bathyarchaeia; order Bathyarchaeales; family Bathycorpusculaceae; genus JASEJA01. The sequence continues at coordinate 2,038 of JAVZLK010000050.1, read as the reverse complement.
CCTCATATTTCTCAGCAATTTCATCTTCAGAAATCGGTAGCCCTGTATTAGCATCCCTTATATGAAGATTCCTTAGGTCCTCTTTTGTAATTCCTATCAAATCGAGATTTATCTCACGCTTTACAATTTCACATGCAGGAAGATAACCATCTTCGATACCTTGTGACATTGGATACTCGTAAACTGGTTCACCAAAATAGGCTATGTTGTCTCTTGTGATTTGCTCATCTTCCTCTCTTTCTCTATCTGTACCTCCTTTAATCTGTCTCGGTGTCGCTGTCAATCCTATTTGGATTGCTTCGGGATTTTTCTTAAGCACTATACTCCATTTTCCCCAAGCACTTCTATGACACTCATCTATAATAATGTGACTAAAATAATTTTCCGGATAATTCTCAAGGAAAAACTTTGCGTCTTCTTCTTCGCTTGAAACATTAAGGGTTTGATAAGTTGCAATAAGTATTCTTGCATTTTTCTGTGGGTTATCTGATGTAACTTCTGCCGCATCATCTCCAAAAACACTTTGAAACGATGACAAAGCCTGCCTTCGCAGTTCGTCTCTATCACATAAAAACAATGCTTTACGTAGTTTGCCTGCATCAGCTATCTTCTTAAGAATATGAACTGCTATGAATGTCTTGCCAGAACCAGTCGCAAGATAAAGAAGTGCTCTTTTGTTACCTGCTGCAATGTGTTCAAGGGTTGCCCTAATAGCAGCGTCTTGATAATAACGCCTACTTGCTTCACCTCTTGGATAAGGTATTAATAGCGGTTTTGCTACATCACTATCAAACGAAAATCCTAGTATCGATTCCACTCTTTGTCTGAGTTCATCTACCGTCGGGAACTCGTCCATAGGCTTAGGGTCAGAGGTAATACCAGTGGAAAAATCATATTCAACAAACATATGACCATTTGAAGAAAACACAAAATAAACATGATTCAGCCTTGCATACTTCTTTGCTTGTTCAAGGCCTTGGAAAGGACTTTCGCTTTCTTTTTTAGCTTCTAAATAAGCTACTGCGATAGGTTGGCTAGAAGCATTTATCCTAATTCTTAAAAGATAATCTACCCTTCCGGAGCTCTTTCTAATAGGTTTACCATCGATAATAATTATTCCACGCTCTGTTTCCTCGCGACTAATCAGGTCTTCAGTCCATCCTTTTTTGTGAAGAGCAGGATCAATTAACTTAGCTCTGGTATCTGCTTCGTTTAGAATGGCAAACCTCCTAGCAAATTTGTTCTAAAAATATTATATATCAAACAATTTCAAGAGCAAGATTCACAAAAACTGAAAATATATGTATCAAAACTTTACTCAAACTAAACTTTTCTTTGAATTCCTATATGTATGATTAAGAAACTAAAAACCTCCTTGCTTTACGCAAGGAGGCGGGTATGAAGAAAGTATTAGTAGTGTTTTATTATGGTTTAGGCTGTTTTACTGAAGGAACTTTTTCGACTCTTTCTTTTACACGAGCTTCAAGATTTGAAAGCATTTTGTTGTACTGGTCTTGTGTAATTTTTCCGTTCTTCAAAGCTGTGTCAAGGAAAGCTTTCTCTTTTGCTACGATGAAGTTTACAAGATCGGTCTCAGTTTTTCCATGCTCTACTGCAATTGTTGCAAGAGATTTACCTGATTGAAGCTCTGCTTTAAGTTGGTCTAAAGTTAAGCCTAGGTAATTTGCAATGTCTTCGTTAAAGCCAAGCCTTACACCTTTCTTAAAGCCTTTCTTAAAAGCTTCTTTAATTTGGTCTTTTGTAGGTGGGACTTTCTCAACTCTTTCTTTTACACGAGTTTCAAGATTTGAAGTAATCTTGTTGTACTGGTCTTGAGTGATTTTTCCGTTCTTCAAAGCATCGTCGAGATATGCTTTTTCCTTTGATACGATGAAGTTAATTAAGTCAGCTTCAGTTTTTCCGTGCTCGGTTGCAATTGTTGCAAGTGATTTACCTGATTGAAGTTCTGTCTTTAAGTTGGTCTAAAGTTAAGCCTAGGTAATTTGCAATGTCTTCGTTAAAGCCAAGCCTTACACCT
>JAVZLK010000049.1:0-9169 GCA_038883795.1 Bathyarchaeia archaeon | reverse complement strand
TTGCGCCCAACCGCCCCTCTGTAAAATAACCCAATTATTCAGTCACATACAACGTTAAGAAAAAGCAGCAAGAACCATGCCTACCTCGTGCTTACCACAAATTAAAAGAAAAAGATTAATTAAGGCCCAAGTAGTTCTTGTATTGTTTTTACCGTGGCTGTTTCTGGTATGTTATCATATTTCCAATCGTAAACCACTTTAAAACTTACATCCTTAACGGCCTCTAGGGCTCCGAAGCGTTTAATAAAACGTTTCCCTCAAGCATTTTTGCCAGCACTCAAATTATTTGGATAATACAAAGGCGTTTTAAAGTTTTTTCTGGAAGAAAAGTAATAGCGTATTACAGATTAGCAGAATTTTTATTGATGAACGCAGAATACATAGTGAGATGTGTCCGAAATAAAATTGTCGAGTATTTTCTAACAATCTTAAGATTTTAAAATCGTTTTTAACTTAACATGTCAAAATTTGCTTTCAAGTGTAAAAGTGAATTTTATAGCGTCTCGCAATCTTTCGATTTTTAATGCAGCTTTCTGTCCTATTATCCTTGATATCTCGTCAGGAGTGCCCACATATATACACCGTGCGGGACAGTGGACCTCGCAAGCGGTTTTCATTCCTCTCTGAGGTCTGTGATGACACAAATCGCAAAGCATCATTTTGCCATCTGGGTCAAATTGAGGGATCGCCAAAAATATTGGTAAACGTTCCCGCCTAGCATTTTGGGCCCCGCTTGGTAGACTCTTATAAGCTGTGGGCCTTTAGGTTCGGAGGTCGGTGGTGAAGTTGGATACGGCGGCAATTTATGTTCCATTTTGCACGCAATGACACAAGTATAGCATCCAATGCATTTTCCGCGATCTACAAAAATCATTTTCTGATATTAAAAACTTCCCATATTTATTTAGCCTCTTTAACCGGGTAAACTTTACAAAGCAATGCCCTAAAAGTTGTTGAACCCATAGCAGGATCAAATGGTAGATTATCACTTGTAAGAACGTTTGCGTTGCTTTCCCATAATCCATGATCTGGACCAGGTCTCTCTGGATAATACCATGACGCTTCGCAGACAACAATTCTCGGATCCATTCCTGCAAAAAGCAATGCTTTTTGCTTGATCTTCCCCCTAGGCGTTTCAATCCAAACCCAGTCACCGTCTTTAATACCTAATTTTTCAGCTGTTTCTGGGCGGATTTGAACAACTGGATAGGGCTGCAACTCCCTTAGCCAAGGATTTTGACGGTATTGTGAGTGGAAATAGTATGGTGATCTGCCTCCAGTTGACAAGACCAGTGGATATTCTTTATAAAGTTCTGGCGTACTGTATGGGCTTTCATTGGGTTCCTTGAAATATGGCAACGGGTCATATCCCAGCCTTTCCATAATGGTTGAATAAAGCTCCACTTTGCCTGTCGGGTATTAAACCCGCCTTCTTTTCGCCAGTATCCCGTTTTATACTTGTAGTAAATTTGTTCCTTCCCGGTCTTGGCTAGAACTCCAATTCTTTTGAACTGCTCCCAAGTTATTCTCGCCTTTCTTAATTGGTAATTAAGCATTTCTTCAACATTTTTGAACCACCATTGGGGGGCAATACGTTTACCTAACTCATTAAAGATTTTATTGTCTGGCCAAGCTTCTCCTTGCGGTTCAACGGCTTTTTGTACCGCTGAAATAAAAAATCGTGGATGCATATCATAGATATCGTCCGTCTCCAGCCAATGAGCCACAGGCAAGACAACGTCCGCATATTCGGCTGTTGGGCTCATATAAATATCTGCAACTGACAAGAACCCCAATTTAAGAAGAGCTTCTAGAACTGCTCGAGAGTTGGCATAACACAAAAGAGGATTTGAGCCTTGAATATGCATAATCTTGATTGGACCCTTTCCGCTCCTTATTCCCTCAAGCATTGTTTCCACGTGACATATTGCAAATGGAGGCTTGGTCAATAGACGAAACTTGTCTGAACCTAAGGGCATCTCCGTCGGTGCAGGGACCTCCAAAGCGAAGTTTTCCATTGGACCTGTATCTGGTGTAACCCAGCTGACCATACCTCCAGGTCTTTCAATGTTTCCGGTGATAGCCATGAGGCATATTATGGCCCTAAGCGTTTGTGTAGAGTTATTGCTAGCTTCAAGACTTTGGCCGATCTGGATGCATCCAGGTTTGTGTGTAGCAAATATCCTTGCTGCCTCTTCAATCTTGTCTTTAGGAATCCATGTTTATTTCAGCCACCTTGTTGGGAGGGTATTCTTGAACTCTTTCCTTCAACTTTTCAAAACCATGAGTCCAATTTTCCACGAACTCCTTATCAAATAGGTCTTCATTGATTATTACATTCATCATTCTAAGAGCTAATGCTGCGTCAGTGCCAGGTCTAACAGGTAGCCATAAATTTGCTCTGCTGGCAAGGTGCGTGGCCCTCGGATCAATAAGTATGAAGCATTCGGCCTTTTCGAGAGCTTTAAGAAACCAAACAGCCATCTCTCCATCAGCATTGGTTATTTCTAACTGCTTTCCCCAATGAATAATTGTTTTAGGATATTCTCCACCCCATCCGTGATAATCACAATATAGCCGCTCCCCAACAGTTATGCCGAAAGTCGCCAATCTAGGGCCAAAACAAAAATGTGCTGGTAAAAACAAATTAGGAGTACCTATAGACCTGGCAAATCTAAATGTATATCTATTATAACCTCTCCCAGTCCCTTGCCCCACCGCAACAGAACTGGGGCCATACTTCTTTATAGCTTCTTTAATTTTAGATGCTATTAAATCTAAAGCTTCACCCCAGCTTATCCTTTTCCACTTACTTCGCCCCGCTCACCCAACCTTTCCATCGGGTAAAGTATTCGATTCGGATTATAAACCTCTAGAATACTTGCATGTCCCTTAGCACACATCGTTCCTTCCGTAAGAGATTCAGAGTCCCCCTCGACATGGGGGTCACGTGGGATTCAACGGCATATGTACAATTTTTCTGTTCTTCACGGTGACAATGACTCTACAGCCACCATGACAACTCTTACATGTTGTCTTAACAATTTCTCTTTGATGCATCAACACGTACTTCCTGCCAACATTTACTACTCGGTGCTCAGATATATTTTTATCCCAAACCCGAAAAATTCCTTTGTGGATGGTTAAAGTAGTTGTTTTGAAAATTTGATGTTTTCTACATTTGTGAGGTTGAACCCATGTTTTAAATAGAATTTTATAGCGTGGCTTAAAACAAACTCTCCTTGACAATCTAAAACAGCTAAAGGAAAGATATGGTTTGCCTTTGAATCCTGAAACATCTGAATGCTTTGACAAACTTATTTTTCTCGTGGAAAAAGAGCTTGGAATTCGGAAACCAAATGAAGAATTCAAAGTTAAAGCTTTAACGAAAAACAGTCAATATTCCTAACAGTTTCAAGGGAGAAATAAACATTTCACTTTCTAAACTTTGGAAAAAAGTTGAATTTAAAGAAGAAGGTGAAAAACATGAAGGCTAAAGTGGAGAGAATCATCATAGATAATCTTGGTTCATATTTAGGGATGGAGAAAGGATGTTTTGTTATTAAGGATAGAAAAGGCAATGTTAGACGTTATTCAATGTTTGAGAATGACAGCCATATTAAAACACGTTTGGCTCAATATGAGGCTTTCCATAATGGCAAGGGCATAAAAATAGCGAAAACCATTGTAGAGTCGAAAATTGAGAGCCAAAACATGGTTCTCAAAGAGTATTCGCTTAGGCAACTTGACATTACGACTTTGAAAGCCAAAATTGAAAGGTTAGAATCTAAAAGCCTTAAAGATGTTCGGAAAAGGCTCTTACCGATAGAAGGCTTATGACGGTTGAACAACACTTTTAACTTAGCTTACACGTTTTTGAAGTTTAAGGTTCATGGTAAGCCTTCGCTTGTATGTGATTTTCAAGAGCTTTACCGCTATCTCATAGACTCTTTTCTTATCGAGTTCAGCCAAAACCTAAAGCCTAAAGACTTCATTGTAAAAACTGAATGGTATTCTGTGAATCGTCTAGGGAAAAGACAAGTTTTAAACCGTGAAAAGACAAAAAAGTTAATGGAAAAACTTAATCGGTTCTTTGAAACTAAAGTTCCCATAAGTAGAATAAGGTATGGTTCTAAACAGCAAATTGAAACTTTAATTAATGAAGAGGCTTTACTATTCGCTAAATACCTACGCAACGAAAAAGACTCATGGACTCTACGCATAATCCAACTAAATAGTCAAATCTTTTTCTTTAAAACATTGACAAAATTTAAATTATTAAATGTTATGATAATTAAATATTATGGATGAAATAATTGTCATCTTTGCTCTTATATTTGGCTTTTTAGCAATAATTATAATTGTTATCCTATTTGCAGTATTGTATTCTGAAAAGAAACAAGCTTCATTTATGGCTAAGGAATCTAAAAAACTAATGCAGTTATTAACTGATGGAAAAATTGATCAACAGACCTTCGAACGGCTGAGGGTTAAACTTGAAAAGGAAATAAACTATCGCAAGGAATTAGAACACCTTGAAGGCTTACTATAAAACAAGAAAATAGACCAAGCAACTTATGAAAGATTACTAAAAGAATTAAAAGAAAAATATGAAACACTTTAAGGGTTTGGGATATATTTTTATATTTAAATTCAGTACTCTGGATGGTTATTCAGCATATGTGGACTTTTCACTTTCACCGAAAAGTGCGCCATATATCAAACTAATCAAATTAGAGCGAAAATGGAGTTGAAAACTACGTTGGGAAATTAATTTATCAAAAATTTCATGAGTGCGCAAAAACCCGGCTATTTACTCTTTTCTATTATTGCGATAAGTCTTACGATCGAACCGTCTCCTCCCACCCACCTTAAAGGCAAACCGATAATGGTGCATCTTTTGCCTGTTACTTTGTCTATGTCACCTCCGACGTTTTCGTAGCCCATTATACCATGAGTCAGCAGGAGTCTGTGGCAGGGTTCCCAGTATGGAAAATCTTCGCGGACATCTCTTCCGGTTTCTCTTTTGTACTCATCTGCAAGCCACGGAAGAACACGATTTCTCTCGTCTCCTTCCCCTTGACACCAAACTTCCCTTGTTCCAAGCGGATGATCTAATGCTTGTGTATCAATGCCTACAGCCTTGACTTTTTTCTTCACAAACCATTCGCCTGCCTCTTTATAGAACCCCGGTGCATAACAAAAGTACTTTACCGTATCTCCCCAGTAACGATGCCAACCTGTATTCACAATTACAATATCACCTTCTTCTATAGACGGCTCAGCATTCTCGAGGTCCTCAGCCGTTATCACTTCCCACTTGTCTTTTGGAATCGAAACCACAACGCCTTCCCCCATATACTTTTCTATGGGTATTTGTTCAGTTGATGGAAAGTTTTCTTCAACGTGAATTGGCGAGTCCGCATGCGTAGAAACATGCATTGTATGTGTAAGTACTTGCGATAAAACCCTAGACTTCGCATGGTAATGCATCCTCTCAATTTTTATGTCCTCAAAGTAAGGCCAAAGAGGAACACCTGGTCCAAACGGGTGGGAAAGATCATAAACTTCGACTTCCTTTCCTAAAACTTTAACCTTAGGCTTCTTTAGCACTTCCTCGGGCTTACCGATGAGTTTTGGATCCAGCATTCCGTGAAGATACTTGGAGTCCACATCAAGTTTTGCCATATTAAACACCAGAAAAGCGGTTAGATATTTAGATAAATAAAATTTACGGTTCTTTTATGCAAGGTCGCTTGCATTATGATAGGGGATACGGTTAAATCTTGTTAATAAAACTGCCAAAACTATATCTAATGGAGAAAGAGAATTCCAAATAAGTCTGCATAACAGAAGTGCACTTAACAAAAATCTCAAAAAGAACATAATAAATCAATAAAAAAGATATAAAAAGGGAAAAATTATGCTATGGCGCCCCTATAGACATTTCTGTACACAACACCATGCTTTCAGCATCTATGCACTTTGCAAGCTCTGATAATCTTTAGCTTTTATTTTAATTAGATTCTCTTTGACTTAATATTATGTTTAAGGCTTCTTTCATTCGTTCTTCGCTTTTAATAATGCTGTAATCTAATGGATATACTGCGTCTTGAACCCTTTGTATTAGCTTGTACGGCGAAGTACTAGCCACCTTGAGCGATGTTTATCATATGAATGAAAATGCGGAAGTAGTCACAAGCTGCAATGACTGACAAGAGGTAGCTATCATTGGGTATCTATACTTTTCCACGAGTGGTAAAATAGACATAGCAAATCCTGTTCCCCACGGAGCCATTAGCACAATGCGCGAAGTATATACAAGCCATCATTATTTGTATTTAGGTATATAATGCCACGTTCATCAACTACGAGATCCTCTGCACAAGCAATATTTGGCCCCGGAAGAGGGCTGGGACGTATAGGATTTGGCGGAATAAAATATGCAATTTCTTTTGGAACAAACTCATCTGAGACATCATAAACTCGAAGACCCGCATGGAAATAAGCACAATATACACGATCACCACGTAAGTCAAGCCAATTTTTGCCAGGCATTGGTTCATGAAGATTGTGAGGTCCGAAAGGCCCATTAACCCCCAGTCCTAACTGCTGGAAGTTTTTATAGGGAAAGTTCTCCGGAACTTCAGGATATGGGAACTCTGCAATAAGCGTGGGCATAGTAGGATCACTAACATCAACCATGTGTATATTATTAAGGGCTTGCGCCATTTTGCCTATTCTTTTGCCTTCAATATTGGGATTATTGTTAGGAACAAACCAGCTATATCTCTCTCCCTCATTAGTTACGACCACTAAATCTCTCCCAGGAAGGGGCACAGCAGTATGTGTTCTAGCTCCGCCGTAATAACTGCCGAAGGGAGGGCAAAGGGGTAAATGGCCGATGATGTGAGGTCTTGTAACGTCCCCAATATCTAGAATTACAAGGCCCGCGCCGCCATAGCCACAATATATTTTGTCGCCGCGTACGAACGGAGGCCCGTGAAGCCAAGCTTTAGCCATGAATGCCGGATTATGATAATCGCTTGGATTATAGGTGCGACCAATATAACCATCTACATACTGATCAGGCCACCACCAACGACTCACCTCAACAGGATTAGCAGGATCACTAATATCTACACATCGGTATATGGCACCTTCGAATCCACGTGTTTCAGCTGGAACGTGGACGTATTGGCCACCATCATACATGAATCGATGAACACCCCAAGAGTTTGGTACTCCACAATCCCAATAACCAAGGAATTTAGGGTCTTCTGGATCTCCTTTTATATCAAAAATGTATAAGCCTTGCTGGCATCTCGAAGGATCCATCAACACCGGCTCTTTCGGCATGCCTGGAATATATGGTCCACCTCCGCTACATAGCGCTGTGATCATTAAACCATTGGCAACTTGTATCTTTAAGTTTCTAGTTGTGGGATATTTCTTAATATCAATTGATTGGAAACGCTTAATAAAACGGGGCTTTTTAGGGTCTGTGACATCAACAATGCCAACTTGTTGGTTCATTGTGCCATATAGGTAATATTCGCCTTCTTTGGTTTTGTATAGTGCCGTTTGAAAAAATGAACCTCCATCAAGATCGTTATAGGCTAAAACTTCGACATTCTTTAGATAACCTTTATTGCTGGGACTTTTCGCCCAAAATTCTTGGTTCATAATTGGGTTCCTCTTTTTTATGCCAAGACATAGCAAAAGTTGTATATAAGATTTACAGAAAACTCGAATACTAATATTATAGCAATTAAGCCTTAATTCACATAATAATTCCCAAAGTTCCATGTTCGCACAAAGTCGACCGCAGTTCGCTGGCAATTTTATATTCGGTGGCCAAAATGTACAATAAATCATAAAACACTTTAAAATGGAAATAAAATAACAATAAGCCTTTTTATAATCTTGCTGGTCTCGTGAATTAAGTTTATCGCATTCGTTTTCGTTTGTGCGCTTTAGCTACCAATCCAAAAATAAGAAGACTTAATCCTAACATTGTTGCTGGGATTGCCAGGTTTGAGTAAGGGTGAAAAATCACGTTTTTGTATTCGATCTTTTTTACACTGCCTGATAATGTTATAGGGCTAATCCCCTCGTTTATTATAACCAAAAAATTGACGGACTTTTCAGAAATCTCAACTCTTTGGTTAAAAACCTTTCCAGTATCGTTAAAAACGATGTTTTCCCAAAACAGCTCCCTCGTAGTCTCGTTATAGCCAGTAAGTTTTCCAATTAAAACACGCACGGAATCTGAAGCTGAAATATTTAGCTCTAAAAAATCTCCACTCTCCGATAAGGTCATAAAAGACCAGCCCGTAAAATTCTCGGGATAAGGATACAACAAAGATGGTGAAACTGGATCCCAAGCGTCAACAACAACTTCAACAACGCGCCGCTCATAAATAACAAACGTTAAAGTTAAAGCCGCAAAGAGAAATACCAATCCAGCAATAACAATCTCTTTTCTCATCTTCGCTCTCACTCAACACTTACTCTGATTCATATTAAATCAACATTCAAATCATGCAAAGCGATTAATTAACGTTTTAAGAAAATAATTTCGAAAGATTTTTAAATATGCGAAATGTTAAATTTTTGTTTAAGTAGGGAGCTGTACTTTTATTTGAATGTGTAAATTTTCAAGGTAAGCTTTTGAATATGTATATACGGAAAGAGAGCCGTGTTCTCTATAAACGCAGATAACAATATTTAATATCGTCGTCGAATGGTCCAAAATTAATATGGAAGTGCCGAGAGCCGGGTTTGAACCATTGGTATATGGAGAACTCTCCCGCACATCCCCCATTTTTTCTTTGTGTAACGTTTATGAGGTGTTTAAAATCTGCATGAAGGGCGGTTGAAGGTTGTTTGTCGTAAGAAACGCGACAAGTTTAAATTTTTGCGTTGAAGTTTAAACAACGGGTTTTTCTCAATGCCCTTGAGGAAAGTTTGTGCGCGGAAAAATGGGCGGTGCCGCATCTGTGGGAAAACCGTTAAACGGGGAGATGTTGTTTTCAAAACGGTTAACAGGGGCCGCGTGAAATACACTTGTCTTGAATGTTATGGGAAGATGGAGAACTGCAAAGTTTTTGTCTCTCAGCCCCTAATGCCTCAAAGCATACGCTGTATGCTTAACAAACTTAAGCAT
>JAVZLK010000048.1:0-9687 GCA_038883795.1 Bathyarchaeia archaeon | reverse complement strand
GCCTCTGCAAAGCCTCATAGTACTTGAGTTCTTCCTCGCTTCTCTTGTCGAAAATAGACCTAATCACAATGTACACGCCAGCGGGGATCCCACGCTTTCCCTTTCCAGCCATGAGCCTCGCCAAAGCCCGCTTGAACGCTTCCACGCCCTGCTTTTCCGCGGTTTCAGCCAATTCAGCCTGCTCTTTATCGCTTAGCCCAAGCCTAGCAACCGCCAACGCATCCCTGAATGGGATTAGGCCTTTCTGTATGGCTTTCTGCATTTCAGGGCTGAGCTCAAGGATTTTCAGGTATTCGCTTAAGGTGCTATGCGAAATGCCCCAAGCTCTCGCCAGTCCCCGCAGTCCAGTCGGCAGCCTCTCCAAATAAGCCTTTATGGCCCTAGCCCTCGTCACGGGATCCGGCGTCTTGTGGAACTCTTCAAGGTTCTCCTTTAGGCTGGCGTCCAAAGCCTCCTCGTCGCTCATCTCCTCAATCCAAACATGCTGCCCAACGACGACTTCCTTAACTCCGGCCGCTTTCAAAGCTAAGAAACGCCTTCGTCCAACAACTACGCCGTAGCCGTCGCCCTCAGGCCTAGCCTTGAAGGGCTGAACCACAGAAGAGCGGCGTAGGTGCTCTATAAGCATTTTATCCTCTTCGCTTTCTCCGAAGGGCTCGTCAACCCTCATGTTCATCTTACTAACAAAGAACTTTTCAATGGGGATTTTATCGCCCACTTTAGGCAAAGCACGCTTCATTAACGTTCACCTAGCCGCTAATATTATAGATTTAACTATAAAAATTTTGTGATAAAAAGGCACATTAGGTGTTCGACTGTCGACCACCGTTGCTAAGCGCAGAGGATAAAATTTATATGGCTAAAAGCCACAAAATGTTGCTTTAAGTGGCGCAATAAATGTCTAGGAAAACAAATGAGCTACAACCAATACTGGAGAAGGAGCTTCAAAGATTGGCGGAGAAGCTCGGGCTAAATTTAGATCTGAAAGTTGTCTGGGTACCTAACAAAACAGCCAGCCTATCCGGCGAAGTCAAAGACGGCTCCATATACATTTACGAAGCAGACTGGGAAAAAGCCATACAAACCCTCAAACACGAACTTGTAGACTACCTGATAACATCCAGGATAGTGAAGCCGCTAGTCAACCTCCTAAACATTTTAATAAAGGCGAGAGAAGCCGAAATCTACAGAGAAAAAGAGAAAATCGTTGAAATGTTCTCAAAAATCATTTAATCCACAAATTAGCCTCAGTACCAGAGTTATCGTTCGGTTAAACGTTACTAACGGAAAAAGGATACAATTCCAGTAAAATTTATATAAATTGTGCTCGGAGAAAATTCATTTTAGTTAAGGGCGATGCGAATGAAATTTATAGGTTCGAAAGGATTAATCTCATTTTTCCTTGTTGTATGCGTTGCGATGGCTATTGTTAGTGTAATTCACGCTTCAGTAACATCAAGCACAACACCCAAACTTGCGATTGACACAATTCACACCGATTATTTCCCCTCTTACATTGACCAAATTGCAAAGGGTTTAGGATTTGAGGTTAAGGAAATAAGTGGGAATGCTATTGTAGAATCTGACTTAGTTGACTTGGACATACTTGTTCTTTATGCGCTCGGAGCACCTTATATGACGCAAACAGAGATGGATTTGATACTAAATTTTATCGAGGGAGGCGGTGGAATCTATATCGTTACAGCAAGGTCTAGTAATCCCTCGACGTACTATAACGTTTTATATGAGAAATTGGGTTTAAAAGTTTCAGGGACGCGTTACTATTTACAATACCCAGATATAAAAAACGTGACATTTTCGCATCCAATTATGGATGGGGTTTCTCGAATAAAACTTAGCACATCACATTATATTGCAGAGTTAAGTTTATTAACGGATCCTGCTGAACAAATTCTTTACGCGGAGAACCATGCGCTCTTTTTGGTTTCTTCTTATGGTTCTGGGCGGGCATTTATAGATTTAATTGATTACGGTATTGGTTTCAATGATTTTTATGATAATCGTAGGGTTGTTAGAAATGCTTTGATTTGGCTTATGGATTATCATAAAGATACCGTTCGAGTATCTGTAGATGGAAATGTTTTTGATGTAGAGTTAGAAACGAACTCGGTTATATCAAGCTTTGATTTTAACAAGGACGAAAAATCCATCACATTCCAAGCCACGGGTCTTCTTGGCACAAGCGGCTACGCACATTTAAGCGTGCCAGCCGAATTAATGTGGGGCGACTTGGATTATTGGTATATATACGTGGATGGCGAAATATCAAGCGAGTCGTATGTTGAGCAATTTGGCGATAAGTATCTTATCCATGTCTTCTATGAGCACAGTACCCATAAAATAAAAATAACAAGCCCGGAGGCTATTCCTGAATTTCCGTCAACAACCATTTCATTACTTGTTCTATTGTTACTTGCCATTTTCTTTACATTCAAAAAGAAAAAGAAAGCTTAACTCCAAAACCTCTTTAACAATAATAGTGTTCAGTTAGTGTCTCCTAAGCGAAAATTTGAAGATCAAAAGCGAATCATATATTTTTGCCTTAATTTTATTTGATGATGAAATTAAAACCTTAAATTATGAATAATCAAGGATTGGGTGAAAAGTTAATAATTGATTTTGAGGAATTAATTTTGAAGCTGATTTGATGGACCAAGCTTTCTATGAAGAAATAGATAAACTGTTGGACGTTATAAGGGCGAATCTGGAGCCTATAAATTTTGTGCCTCAGTTTGGCCTTCATGAATCTAATATAAAGTATGTTTTCTGTTGGGCTTTGGAGAAGGCGGGCATAACATCTTTTAAAACCGAAACGTCCGTTTCTATCTACCCTCAAGCCCCTCATTTGAGGGGAACTAAAGGTAAGGTCAAATCAATAGTGGATTTGGTAGTCGAAATAAGCGATCTCTTGATTGGTTTCGAGTTTAAAATGGATAGTTTAAGTAGGGTAAGCGAAGACGATGTGATAGCTTACATAAATAACTTATCATGCGCTTTCTTTACATGCCTCGAGAGTCAAAAACCGATTACATTCATAAGCTCGGAAGAAATCAGTAAACCCAAAAGTTTTTGGCTCCATGAATTTGAAACATTTCCAAAGATGAGGCCCGAAAGTTTTGGGCTGCTGACTTATGAACTTACCACCGGGTTCCTTTCGATCTTAAAGAAACCATTAAGTGTTAGGAAAGCGCCGTGGCGTTTATTTAATTTAAAATCTAGTAATGAAGATGAATTAAAGTATAAAGTTTGGAGGAACCTTAGAAAAGAAGGCTATAAAGTGATTAGTGAACCGAAGCCAAAGCATGTGGATTTTAGTGAAGTAACATTGATTAGCGCCCCTCCAAGGAGAAAATACATATACCCTTATATTAGAAGAGCCCCGAAGATTAAGCGCATCGACTTAATAGCCATTAAGAAGGGAATTACAATGGGAGTTGAAGTTAAAGTTGACCTCAAGATATTTAAGTGAAGTAATAGGGCAGTTAAGGCTATACCTAAACGTCTACGACTTAGATCTTCTTTATTTGGCAGTGCCAATTCGCCTAGCGGGGAAAGCTAAGGCGTTTATATCATCGTATATGGACCCACAAGAGGCTAGTAGAATTAGAATTTTGGGAATAACTTAAGAAGATGCGTCAAAACCTATTTCATTAACTATTTAAATAGACTCCTAATCATATCCAATTATCGTTGAGGGCTGTTCTAATGCCGAGTCATAAATGTCATGAAGGGATTGGCGCTCTTATGGGCATAAATAGATTGGCATTGAGGGATGCGAACCTCTTGATTGATGATCCGGATAAATGGTTTAGCGAGCGAGGTTTACAGAACCATTTTGGGCTGAAGCATGACGATGATAGGGTGTTCGCTATGGACATTGTTCGCTCTATCTTAAAGGATGTTTATGGTGATGTAGGTGTCTTTGCTGCGGATCTACACTATGCCGTGGACTATGTTGAGCGTTGGCTAGACCCAGAACTATCAAGATGGATGCTTAGAAAAATGCAAACAACAGATCTCTATCCTGCTAATAGACGTGGCTTCGTCCATAAGTATAAGGGTATATGGTATCCATTAGCCAGAGACGAAAACACTATTCCAATAACAGCTTACTGCAACATATGCAAGGGGGTTAGGAGACCGATTAACTCAACATTCTGCAATGAATGTAAAATGCATGTTTCAGAAGAGGAAGACGTTTCGCGAAAAATGTCCTTTGATACTTTCCTTCAAGCTTTTTCCCAAAAGCTTGAGGAGCGCAAAATAGACAAAAGGGTCGTAGATTTCATAGGCACAAATTTCAACCGCATAGTAACCATGATAATTGAGGATAGAATAAAGCGTGGACTCAACTCTATAAGATTTTATAACGCATAACCAATTTGAAAGAGAAGCGATATCGCAAGTATTCAGAGCTCAGCTATATCAAAGGCGCAAAACTTGCGCTTCACCAAGTCAAGCGAGCGTCTTATGGATTCTGATGAATGCACCTCGTAAACGTTGCTCAATATTAAAACTTGGGGGTCTTCATCATATTTAGCCTCCAAACATGCACTCACGCGACATAGTTGCATTGTTCAAAGTCGCTTAAGGTCAAGAATCGTCGAAGTTTTTAATACGCGCATTCCGTTAATTAATAATTTCAGGGAACTCTATGAAAGAAGTTAGAGTAATTATTAATGATAAAGAGTGGGCTTTTATTGAAAAGGCAAAAGCTGTAATTCCGAAGGAATGGGGAAATTTTGAGCAATTTCTTATACGCACAGGTATAATTGGCTTCATAAAATATTTAATGACAGGAGCCGTGTTTGAGTCAGAAGAGAATGACATTTTTTGGCATAGAATTTCGGTGGCAATATTAGAAGGATACGAGGAATGGCTAGATTTAATTAAAATATCGGCACCTCCAAGAGGCTTATATGGATAAGCGAGGCGCGCCTAAATGCGAGGCGGTAAATTCATGATGAATGGTAAAGGAATCTGGAGTAAGCTTGGCCCGATAGAGATTCAAATTGGATTAATGATCTTATGGATTCTCCGAAAAGCATGTATCGGACTAGTTTATCATTGATTACGTAGAGCGCAATTTGGTTAGACAAAAGTGAAAAATTCAGAAGCCGACAGTATCTGAAGGATACAGGAGGTTATACGGTTAATGCCGTTGTGGGTTCAAGTCCGACCGGCGGCGCTTTTACCAAACTGGCGACACTTTTCATTTTCTCTTATGAAAAGCTTTATGCCCAAATGTTGCGGATGTATTTCAAAGCCGGCTTCTATAAGCTGTTTTGCTTCTTCAACGGTGAATGCTGCTATGTAGATATATCCGTCTAAGGGTAATACCACATTTAGCGGGAACGCCCTACTTGGGAAATGTCCGCTGTCATAACAAAATACAACCCCCTTTGCAGAAAAGGCTGGAATGCTAAAAATAATTGAACAGCCGCCGCCAAAACAAGCCATTAAAATAGCGGAAACACTCCAGCATCTCGGCCTCAGCATTCACTTGCTTGGAAGCGAAAAATACGTCCTAAACATGCTTAAAACCCTAAATGAAAAAGATGTGCAAACAATTAGAGAAGCATTCATTAAACATAGCCATGCCCTTCGGAAAAAAGCAAGCCTACACTAAAGAGGTCGGGGATGCCAGCCTCGAAAGGCTCGCACACTTGATTAAAATCTGCGGCTTCCTATTACAGACTAAGGTTTACCTTTTCTGGAAGAAGAAATAACATTGTCCGTAATTTTGCTTTGAAAATGTAAATTTTGCTTGTTCTCAGCTTCTTCGCCCTTTTTTCGTCAAATTTTAGAGAGAAAACGTAGGAAATCGAACCGCTTTTATGTTTATACGAGAATTTTACACTTTTATCTGACACAAGGGTGTGAAACTCCATGCTTAATCTTAAGTATGCTTTATTGCTGATTGGGTATGCAGTTTTTTGTTCTGGTCTGCCATGTTGGTCTTTGCCTTTGTATCCTACACTAACCCTTCCATATTGACTCATTTTGCCAGCCTATTAAGTCATTAGCATTAAACAGAACAGTATAGGAATGAAAAAGTGTTTGAAATTATGTTGTTTAAACGTCAAAAATATGAAGAACTTCACATTTTGGCTACTGATGAAATCATGCTTATAACAGCATTGAAAAATGATGTCGGCAATACAATCTCTATGTAGGGAATCACAGCCTGAAACCAAAATAAAGAATAACGGGCGCACGCGCTCTTTTGATATAAACCTTACTGTTCAGATCTTTGGGCATGAATTTTAAAAAATAGAACCTTGTTCAATAACACTATAATAATATGATAAAATTTTATAAATTAAATTTTGTATAACACTTTGGGAGAGAGGATGATGAATAAAGTGCTGAGAAGGATATTAACATTCGTAATAAATGGCCTACTATTTATTTCAATGTTTTCAGTGCTTCCACAAAATGTTCAAGCATTCTCTAACCCTTCCATATTGAACGTTGGAATTTCATATGAAAATTCTTCTGTTCCAAATATCCCGCCGATAACTCAAACGCCCGGGGGAGTTATGAGACTATGGTATCGACTTTATAATCCAAACAATTTTTCAGTGGACGTTGTATTAGGAGGCAGCATTCAAATTGGAGGCTTAATCTATAGTGATCCTGCGCATGAATTAAAAGTTACTTTAAAGCCGGGCGACTCTTTAGTATATTTATCTAGACATTTTTGCGTGCCTTCTGGGATACCGTCCGGGACCTACAACGTAATATTTACAATATGGTCGAGTGATAAGACAACCCAATATCACTCCATAACCAAGTTAGGGTGGATCAACATGATAAATGCAGCTATCATCACATTTTCCAGTTCTCCTCCTAATGTAGGCACAATTATTTGGGACAATACGGATACCTACAACTTACCCGCAACAATCAGCACTACTACCAGAACTCACATTCTTCAGATAATTACTCCAACAGGGTACGAATTTGACCATTTGGAGCACAGCGGAAATATTTCGATATATTCATTTAATCCATGCCAGTATGATGTAAATGTATATGGTCATGGTAGCCTAACCGCAGTATTTAAAGGAGGAGCACCCACACAAGCTCCCAGTTTGGTTAGTCCTGCTAATGGGGCGTCTTTGTCCAGCGGCACTGTTACTTTTTCATGGAGTAGCGTTTCCGGTGCTACTCGTTATGAGCTTCAGGTTTCCGGTCCAGCAGCCTATGATATTGTTGATATAACAGGCACTTCTTACACTCTAAGTCTTTCAGCTTCTGGTTCTTACACTTGGAGGGTTAGAGGCTATAACAGTGCAGGTTACGGCCCATGGTCCCCTTCATGGAGCTTCACCCTGAAGGCTGTTAGCGCTCCTTCAACAGCTCCAAGTCTAGTAAGCCCAAATAACGGAGCAATCCTGTCTCGCGCTGTTGTTACTTTCTCTTGGAGTCCTGTTCCAGGAGCGACTTATTACGAACTTTTTGTATCAGGAGAGAATTTCGCTTTTGCTGTCACATATATTACCGACACCTCTTATTCCTCTGATCTTGTAATTTCTGGTTCTTACACATGGAAAGTTAGAGGTTTTAACGATGTAGGTTATGGCCCGTGGTCCGATTCCTGGACATTTACAAATCTTTACCCAGCGTGGCTGAAAATTTCATCCATTAAAGTTGAGGCTAAGGTTTTATCTGAGAATAAATATTTTGTTAATCCTGGTGAATCAATTAAAGTAAAACTACTAATACTCAATGGAGAAAAAAAGCTAAACGTTCGAGTTAATTTATGTATCAAAGATCCGTCATCGGGCGCTTCTATATATGATTCAAAAGATTTAGGTCAAGACAAAAAGATCTGGCTTGATTGTAGTACATTAACGGAAATAACATTTGATGTTACTTTTCCGGAGGTATGTAGCAGTCCTCTCTATCTTGTTTATGCCACCGTCACAGATTGGAGTGATCCAATGATAATATATGATTTTAAAGGTGGTTGGGAAAATTCTCCATCCTTATACACGTGGCAGGAAACTGAAAATGCCATCATCGAAACTATACCATATGTAAATAATCCTCCATCAACCTTTGAAAAAACACTTGAATTTGCCATTAGTTTCATGCTTAAAAAATTGATAAGCGAAGCCTTAAAGGAGGTTATTGGAAGGCTTGCTGGTACAATAGTAGGCAGCATTATTGGGGTTTTCCTGTTCCCACCCAGCGCTGGCAACCCTCCAAAATGTCAACTTTATTTAATTACAGAATCCAAAGTTACGGACTACCTTAACCTACACCCAGGAGAAAAAGCAACGCTCAGCTTCGCTATTAATCCTGGAAATGAAATACAGTACTCCATTAAAATAATCTGCCGGCAGTATTATCCACACGACAAAGTGATGTGGACGGAAGAGGTTAAGTTATATTATATAAACGACGCGCCGCACCCAGGTGTATATCATGGATTTTTGAAGCGTGAAATAAGCTTCTATGAAGAAGGGTATTACATTATCGAATTCTCGTATGGCTCATCTCACGCTGTCGCTGTTGTAGTTGTTCACAGGCCCGGCTTAATATTGAAGGTTAATTCTCCTGTGGATATTCTATTAATTGACCCTATCGGGCGACGCTGTGGATATGACCCTAACATAGGGATAGTTAACGAAATAGACGGAGCATACTATTCAGGGCCATTAGCCGAACCGGAAATTATGATAGTTCCTGAGCCGTTGATTGGAAACTACAATTTACGCGTCCACGGACGTGGAATTGGCAACTACACAATAGAAATTCAAACCATAGACCTTGAAGGAAATATGGCTGAAAAGCTTGTATTACCCGGAATCGCTAATAACGAAACATACGTTTACTACAATTTTGAACTTCAAAATAATTACGCACTCGTCCCAGAATTCCCATCATACATCATAATACTATTATTAACGTTTGCCACGCCATTATTATTGAAAAAGAGAAAAGAGAGGGATTAATTGCTCCTCTCTTTTTGAAGTGTTTGATGCTTACAGTGCGTGACAGCAATTGGATTTTATTTTCTCACACTTTCCGTTAGTCGCTGATAACAGAAGGGTATTGTTGGGATAAACTTAAAGTTGATAAGAATGCACGTATATTTTGAAATGTGTGGTTTGATGGTGGGGGATGTTGTCTAGCAGGGTTACTGAGCGTACTCTTTATCCTTTTATTGGCAGGGTTTTTGAGAGGTTTGGGTGGCGTTATTTTTCTGAGACTGGTTTGAATGAGCGTTTTCCTGATTTGGTGTTGGAGGGTGATGGTGCTAAGGTTATTTCTGAAGTTAAGATTGATTCTGAGATTCAGTTGACTAAGGCTATTATTGAGGCTGACCAGAAAGCGCGAAGGCTTGGCACGCGGAATGCTGTTGCCTTGCTTTTTCCAAGCTATGTGCGGGATATTCCGCTTAGCGAGTTGGAACGAAACTATCCGCGAATGAAAGTCTCCGCGATTGTTTTGACCGATTGGCTTGCAGATAGAAGAGAGTTAGCCCTTGAAGATTTAGCTGAAGCATTTTCATCCTCCTTTAGGGATTGGCTTCAGACAAGGAAGACTAAGGTTAGTTACGATTTAGTTGTTGACGTTGCCAGAGATTCTATTAGAGAGATTGCTGGTTATCTACGTCAAAGTCTATCGCAGAAGCCGGTTTTTGACAGCGCC
>JAVZLK010000047.1:0-10318 GCA_038883795.1 Bathyarchaeia archaeon | reverse complement strand
AAATTAAAGCAACCATAGGCCATCTCCTCCTGTAGGGTTTCTCCATTTCCATAGGCAAATATTCTCTGAGCGCCTCTACCGTGGGAAGTTGGGAAGCCTTTCTTGCTGAGCTGTATGTTGAGAGGAAAGCCATGGTAACGCCGAAGGCTATGGTAAAGCTTACCGTGAAAGGGCTGATTAGATTTAGGTTAAAAAGCGTGTCTGTGCTAAATTGGGTAAATAACGGATTTAAGAGAAAGCCTAAGAATACTCCAAGGGTTCCGCCAACCAATCCTATCAGCAAGGTTTCAGTCAAGAATGTGCGCAGAATCTGACCTCTTGAAAAACCTTTTGTTAACAATAACCCAATTTCTCGTCTCCTAAGATTGAAGGAAACATCTGAGACGGTTGTTCCCATGTACCAAGCCATAAAAAATATTGGAAGAGAAACAAGGGTGAACATGAACCTTATGGTTATGGATGCAAATTGGAAAGTGCGCAGAGGCCAATCCAAATTGTTCTGAATACTCATGGCGCCAGAGCTAAAATGGGACTGAATCGTGCTCTCAATACTGTTTTTTACCCTCTCAATATTGTTTAGGGATGTGCCTATGTCCCATGGATTTATCAAAGCGTCACGGTCTAAGTAAACGAGAAGGCTTGTTTCCAACGGCAAATATGATAAATCTTGTATCACTGCCAAAATTTTTTGCATTGTTTTTTCCCAACTTACAAGAAGGAGAAAATCCATCTGAGTTGTTGAAGATATGACATCTGTTTGGAAAGGCCTCAGCCAATATTGATAACCAGAAGCAATTGCAGAAGCTTTACCATCTAACTGGGCGAAACCTTTCACTGTTAGATTTAATAATAAATTAGTTTGAGCACCACCATTGATTCGGGGATTATAGGTGGAAAAGTTTACTTGGATTATATCATTGATTTTCACCATGCTTGCTAAAGCTGTGTTTTCTGGAATGTAAGTTTCATTTTCCCCGATTTCTTCAGCTGGTCTGTTCAACCATCCCTTGTAAACATATGAATAATTTGTTATGGCTGTGATTCTTGCCATATCCTCCTTCGCCAAGTCATTCTCATCTAAAATTGTTATTGGAACCCAATAAACCCTTGAAATTATTTCAGCATCTAAAACTCCACCAACCCTTAACACACGTTCTCGAACGGTTTGCAGTTTTGTCAAGTTACTAAAGCTTTGTATGTTGGCTTGCATGTCAACGTAAACATTTCTAAGCTGCTGGTCAAGGGCTTGTTTTGCTGTTGCGTTTGCTTTAATGTCTATTCCTGCAAAGAACGCTGAGGCTAAAGTTATGCCTATCAACAATGCCAAAAACAGTTTCCATGAACGAAACACACGCTTAACAGCATAGAATATGGGCATTGAACATCACATTCTGATTTTATTCTACCATTTTTAAGTCTATTGTTTAGAACAAATCTTCTCTTTAGGCAAATTTTTCTTCAAGTTGAAGCTTTTCCAGCTGTTTAAGCACATACTGGCGAATCTCACTGGGCTTTGGTAATTTAGCAACTACTTTTCCATTCTTTATTAATGGTTTTAGCATGGGTTCAGTTTTGCCTCCGCAAACTGGACATTTAGGCTGCGTTTTATCGAAAGGTAAAACCAAATCCACTAAACATTTTTGGCATCTCCAAACCTGTTTTTTGCCGCCCATCTTACCTCGTTTTGCGCATAATTTGTCATCAATTTCAACAATGTCCATGGCAAAATCGATTGTTGGCGCATTGCTTAAGGCTGTGCCAACCCCGAAGCCTTCAGCCCCCGCTTCGCATAATTCTTTCATGTTTTCCTCGTTTAATCCGCCAGAAACGAAGATTTTCACATGATTAAAGCCTCTAATGTCAAGCTCCCATCTTACTTCGCGGATAAGCTCTGCAAAATCTCCTTTTCTTGAGGCAGGTGTGTCGAGGCGCACCGCGTATAAGCGTTCTTTTAGGGCTTCAGCAGCCATTATAGCCTCCATCTTCTCATCAGAATAAGTGTCTATCAAGGCAATTCTTGGAACTTCTGGCGAGATCACTTCGTCAAAGGCTTTCCAAGCCTTAACCTGGTCTCCGAAAACTATTATCAAAGCATGGGGCATGGTTCCAGAAGGTTCTATTCCCAAAATTTTTGCTCCACTTAGGCTTGATACGCCGTCAAAGCCGCCTATGTAAGAGGCTCGGTCAATCATGGGAGAAAGCGCTGGATGCATACGGCGAATTCCAAAAGAGATTAACGTTTTATCTCCAACAACCTTGCGCATTCTTGCTGCTCTGGTTGCTATACCAGAGGCTTGACAAATTAAGCCGAGAAGTGGTGTTTCGTAAAGGCAGAAATTGCCATAAGATCCTTCAATGCGCATTACTGGTTCTCTTACGCCTCTAAAATCTTCATGGCGGAAAACGCTTCCTTCAGGCATGGCATAAACATCCGCACCTACACGCTCAAACAAGTGGGCGACTTCTTCTATTCCGCATAAGATTCCCCAAGGCCAACCATGTGGAAGCTTGCCAGGTGTGACATCAGCGATTACTGGTGTTTTTTCTAAGCCCTTTGCTTCTATGATTTGTTTTGTTCTCACGAAGTATATGTCTGTGGTTTCGCCGCTTTTTATCTCTTCATCTGAAGCGTAATGGAACAACCTCTTCATCTGTTCAGCGCTCCAAACATAGCTTAAATAACGTTTTAGGGTTTTACGTTTTACGCTTTCAAAACCATTATGAGCAAATTTACAAAGCCAACTTCCATGACCGCTGCAATTAGGAAAATGCCGTAAATGTACGCTAAATCCTTCATAGACATGGTTCTGCTCAGAGTTTTCTCTATGGTTAAGTAAATGCCATATCCCTCCACAATCCCTATGGGCGTACTTATAAGCAGAATTAAAGGCAAAGCCTCAACAGTTAACCCACCATAAACGAGGGTGCCTCCCCTCAAAATGCTTAAAAAAACAATCATGACTGTGAAGACAAGTGCAAAGGTTTTCGGATGCTCAAGCACAATATTCCCGTATTTCTCTCTCTTAAAAAAATTCAAAACTACCAAATTAACGTAGAAAGTCATACCTAAAAGAATCAGCGAAATGACAAGAAGGTTATGTATGAAAAGTACAGCAATAGCTGCAAACTGGTTAGTGAGGATTAAATTCAAATTTTGGAAGAAAATTGTATTTTCCACATAAGAAAGCAGAAGAAAGATTAGAAAGGCTAAACCTAAAAAGGCGGTTTTGGTTCTTTCGTCAAACAATTTTGAACCTCTAAAGGATTAAAATCACTAGGGAGAGAAGACGGTCAATTATGATGGCGAGAATGCCAAAGAACAAAGCCAGTAAAATAAACACAGCAAAATAAATGATTATTGCCAATATGCCAACAGCCAACGACCCAAGCCAACCCGTTTCATAGAGACTTTTGATTAGAAGAAGCCAAGTGATGATGCTAAGCACTAATCCCAATAGCGGATATGGGATAAACATGAAGAAAAGTGTTGACAAAACAGTTCCCAGAAGAGCAATTATCAAAGCGTCTGATAAACGAGCCCGTTTTCCACCAACAACAATTAACCCAGAAAGATAAAGAACAACGGTTAAAACCAACAATTCCGCAAAGAAAAGCGCTAAAGAGAAGATTATTGCAAGTCCCCTGCCAAATTCGCCGATAATATTATCCCACCAAGACCCGCCCCTTCTCGCAATTAGGCTCATGCATGTAATCAGCACAAATTGCAACACGTTTGTCAACGTCATGTCAACCACTTAATGGTTAGCCTATTCAACGCCATGAAATAAAAGTTTTTTGAACAATACCTTCAGATTCTTTCTCGCCTTATTTCGAAGAGTACTGTTCCGCCGTCCGTGTAGGGTTTTCCAGGGTCTAAACATTGAATATAACCTTTTTCTCCATCTTCCTTTGCTAAACCTAATTGTTTAAAGCTTACTCCATGACTTAGGGGCACAATCATTGAAAGCAAGGAACCAAAGGCGTGAATGCAAAGGTTGTCCGTTTTGTTGATGACAATTTTTGGCGATTCTACTGTTATCGTGTCTCCAACTTTGAAGACTGGACATTTTCCCCGTATTTCCTTAACGGTTATAATTAAACGATAATTTTTTCTGTTTTGCATAGGCTTCGCCTCAAATTCTCATTACATATTGTTTGAATGGAATTATAATTTTCTGGAACCCCAAAATGGCAAACACTTAAAAGTCATTTTGGAAGGGATATTTGCTAATTGACAATAAAAGGTGTAAAAAGTAATGGGGAACCATCCAGCTATAGTTGCGGTTGGAAGAACAAAATTCGGCGAACATTACGAAAAGGAGCCTGAAAAGCTTATCGAAGAGGCTTGGCTTAAGGCTTCGCAAGAAGCGGGCATAGAACGCAAAGACCTCGAAGCATGTTACCTTTCAGACTATTTCCTGCCAATAACGAACAAGCTTGGACTTGAAGAGGGTTTCCTTTCAGAACTTACGGAATTGCATGTTCCAATGGAAGTAACCCGCTCCTTCAGCTCAGCCTTAATGAATGCTTGCAACGCCATCCAAGCTGGAAGGTACAATGTGGTTTTGGTTGGCGGAATAGAGAAAATGACAGACCGCTGGGACAAAATCCGCGATGACCTTATGCTTCTTGAAGACCCTTGGAGCTATTATGCTGGGTGCACGCCAGAAGCAAACCATGAGCTTATGCTTAGGGCTTACATTAAAAAGTATGGGATAAATGGCGAAAACCTTGAAAAGTTAAACATTGCTTTAGCCCAAATATCAGTTAAAAACCATTTGCATGCAACAAAAAACGAATATGCGCAATATCAGAGGAAAATAACTGTTGAGCAAGTTTTAAACGCTAGGAAAGAAGCGCGAAAACCCTTGGGGCTTTACGATTATGCGCCAATCTCTGATGGTGCTTCTGCGCTTATTTTAACAAGCGAAGATTTTGCGGAAAAGTTTACCGACACACCCGTCTACATTCTCGGTTCTTCTTCCGCCACGGATTATCTCACTTTTCCATCAAGGGCAAACCTAACCCATTTTCTTGCAAGCCAAATCGCCATAAAAAATGCTTTAAAGATGGCTGGAATAAGCCTTTGGGACATACAAGTTTTGGAACTTTATGATCAGTCAACGGTTATGGAGATGATTACGCTGGAGGATTTGGGATTCTGCGAACGTGGAAAGGCTTGGCAAAGCATATACAAAAGCTGTCAAGATTATAGGGGCTATTATGAAATTAACGGGAAAAAGCTATTCACAAACCTCAACGGTGGATTAAAAGCGGATGGAAACCCCCTAGGAGCTACTGGCGGAGCCCAAATTTTCGAAGTTTTCAAACAGTTAAGAGGCGAGGCAGGAGAACGCCAAGCCCAAAGCAATGAAAAACTGAATTACGGATGCGTGGTTGAATTGGAGGGTTTTGGAACTAAAAGTTACGTTTACATTTTAGGGAGGAACCATAAATGAGCAGTGAACCAATAGAGAGAAGAGTTTCCTATTTAGGCGATAGGTTAAGGGGAAGACGCTGCGGAATCTGCGGGAAAGAATATTTTGAGGTTAGGGATTATTGCGGCGTTTGTGGGAGAAAAAGCTTCGGAAAAATGGTTGACATAGACCTATTCTACGAGAAGGGCAAGCTTGAAATCTGCACACTCATCAACGAACCAACAAACAAATTCACAAAACTTGGAAAATACATTTATGGCATTGTTTCCTTTCACAATGGCAAAATCCGCGTCCCAGGAAGATTAACTGACAAAATAATGAAGGATGGCGAAGAAATCGACTTTTCAGCTTTTGAGGGAAAGGAAGTGGTTCCAAGGTTTAGGAGACGCTATTCTGTGGACAGAAGCGACGTAATTCCAACAATCTCTCTAGCCTTCACATTCGCCGATGAATATTATCCACATCAAGAATACAATGTGGTTAAGCCAAATAAAACGTATGAGACGCCTGGAATAGTAGGTTATGGAGTTTACCTTTCAAGATTCAGAATTAAAGAGGGCAATATGGAACGTTCAGTCCCCTTCATCGACGAAGACTCCATAACTGCGGCTGTAGAAGCTGGAAAACTCGCCCTAATCCATTCTGGAGTTGACAGCACCCTTATTGGAAAAGTTTATGTTGGTTCAGAATCTAACCCATACGCTGTTAAACCCATAGCCTCAAAAGTTGCGCAGGTCCTTAAACTCGGCGAAGAAGACGAAGATGTTCAAGGCGTGGATGCCGTAGATACGGAATTCGCTTGCAAGGCTGCCACAAGCATGTTTAAGGATGCAGCCTCACTGGTTAATTATCCAAAATCAAACATTCCATACGCTATGGTGATAGGCACAGACAATTCCCAAGCCGCCCCAAGAGACTGCCCAGGCGGAGAATTAGACCTCTTCGTCGGATTCGGCGCATGCGCCTACATCTTCGGAAAAAATGATGTGATTGCTGAGGTTGAAGGATGGTACTCATGCACCTCGGACACGCCGGACTTTTGGCGCAGAGACGGCGAACCATACCCAATGCATGGTGGAAGATTCACAGGAGAACCAGCCTACTTTAAGCATATCCGCAAAGCTGCGAGAAAACTTATGGAAAGGCTTAACCTTAAAGTTGAAGACGTTAATTATTTTGTTGCCCATCAGCCCAACGTTCAATTTCCGATGAAAGTTGCCAAAGAACTTGGCTTCAGAGAAGAACAGTATTTGCCATCAATTCAAGTAGCCAAATTTGGCAACACATATTCTGGCTCTTCACCCCTCGGATTAGCATCTGTTCTCGACGTAGCCAAACCAAACGAGCGCATCCTAATCGTAAGCTATGGTTCAGGAGCGGGAAGCGACGCCTATTCGCTTATCACCACAAATCAAATACTTGAGAAGCGAAAACGCCAGAAGCTCACAGTTAAGTATCAAGCTGAAAATCCATTCTTGAACTATGTGGATTATACAACTTATAGGCGATTAAAAGTGGGAATGTAGCAAACCCTTAATAAACCCTAAAAAGAGATTTAGTGGCGGAGCAGAAAATTGTTTGCTTACGGAATATTCAAAGTCATATACGCACCTCACAAGGCATTTAAAGAGATGATCCAAGACCCAAAATACATTGGACCAATTTTAGTAATGATTCTTTTTATTGCGGCAGATATGGGATTTGCCTACACTTTATTTTCTAAACAATACGTCGAAGAAACTTTGCCAACGGCTCAACAATTAGATATGTGGACGGAAAACTCCACTTTATGGACTGTTCCAGATGGGGTACTCTGCGAGGAAAATTTCATTGATTATATAAGTGGAAGTGAAGCCTATTATGGAAACAGAAGTATCCAATTCTCTGTTAATGATAGCAACCAAATCTGGATGCAGCTAAATGATACTGTAAACATAAACTGCTCAGAACCCGACGGTTACAAAATTTTATACTTAAGAATAAAATGGACAAGTCCAGAGCAAAGCCCTGAAAACGTAACCATTTTCCTATTTTCGTCAACCCCATCCGAATACTTTTATTATAACCTAACAGACAATTTTGTAAGTTCAACTGTTAACGTTTGGAATAACTTAACAATTCCGCTTGGGAAGAATTGGTTAAATAATAGCGATGCTGCAAGTTGGGCTAATATTACGGGTCTGAAATTAGAGTTTAAATGGAGCGAAAACTGGAACATAACATTATTGGTTGATGGATTGTTTTTTGGAGGCATCTTTAAACCTTCCTTGACAGGTGTTGTTGATATGCTTAGCTTTTCGCTTTCTGCTTTCACGCAGTTTGTTTTTAGATGGATTATTCTTGGAGGGCTGCTTTACATAATGGTTAGGGCTTTTGGAGCAAAAATCTTATGGAGACCCGTGCTGATTTTAGTGGGTTTTGCTCTTATAACCATGTTTATACAAGCGGTAATAAACGCCATAACATTCTCAACTTTACCAACGCTTTATTATGGTTTTGATTTGCTCGGCGGCGTGAATGGAGAAAGAGAGAATGCTATTGCCAAATTGTTAGAGGATATTGGGCTTGTTAACCAAATTTACTGGTATGTCCAAATAGCAATATACTTGTGGACTATGGGATTATGCGCAATTGCCACTCAATCGCTAACCCAGTTTTCTTGGACGAAAAGCTTTCTAATAGGCGCCTTATCTTACTTTGCCAGCATATTCTTAGTGGGCATAATATTTGGAATCTAAATTAAAAGTGAAGTTTATAAAAAAGCAAATTAACCCATAAAGTTGTTTTCGAAGGCTGGAAGATGTATGACAACAATCCTTGAAGTCAATGATGTCAAAAAGAGTTATCGAATGGGCAAAGTGGTAGTTCCAGCCCTGCGTGGGGTAAGCTTCGAAGTTGAGGAAGGGGAACTGGTTACTATTTTTGGTCCTTCTGGAAGTGGAAAATCAACTTTGCTGCATCTGATAGGATGTTTGGACCGTCCAGACGAGGGAGAAATACTAATTGACGGTTCTGATGTTCTCAAAATGAGCGATGACGAGTTGGCTGAGCTTCGCCTCAAAAAAATCGGTTTTGTCTTCCAATTTTTTAATCTACTTCCAAGACTTACAGCTTTAAAAAATGTTCAGTTACCATTGACGATTGCTGGCGCATCCGAAGAGGAATCGCTTAAAAGAGCTAAAGAAATGTTGAGGCTTGTGGGTTTAGAGGCTCGGATGAACCATAAACCATCCGAGTTAAGCGGCGGAGAACAGCAGCGTGTAGCCATAGCCAGAGCCCTAATTAACAATCCAAAAATTGTTTTAGCCGATGAGCCCACGGGGAATTTGGATACGAAAACTGGCTGGGAAATAGTGCAGCTGATGAAGGAATTAAACGAAAAGAAAGGGCAAACATTCGTGGTTGTCACCCACGACCCGCACATTGCAGAAACCGCCCACCGTATAATCCACCTCAAAGATGGCTTAATTGAAGGAATAAAGGAAGCGCCGAGGAGGAATAAGCCTTGAAAATAAGCAAAATATTGGCTATGGCTTGGGAGAACCTTAAACAGAGAAAACTGAGAACTTCGCTTACAACCCTCGGCGTTATCATTGGAATAACAACAATAATAGGAATTGCTTCATTGGGCGAAGGCTTCCGGTTAGAAGTGAAACAAAGAATGGAACAAGGCTTCGAACTCGACGTATTAATAGTATTCCCAGGAAGCTTTACAGCCGGCTTAACCGGAGGATTTAGCAAAACAAACGTTGAAAATATTACTGAAATAGATCATGTAAACGTTACAACACCATTAATCACTATACCCACAGCCGAACTTTACAACGAAACAGGCGTTAAGCTTGGCGCCTTTACAGTTGGCGCCGTAAACTTTACTGAGATGAAGGAAATACTTCCTTTAAGATTCCGCTTATCAGATGGAACATTTCCGCAAGCGGGCGAGAACCAATCCATTATCCTCGGCTACAAAGCTAGCAGAGTGAATGAAACATTGGTGGCGGGTGTTGGAGACAACGTTTCGTTAATAGTGAAAAGTGGTGGTTATGTTATCTATACTAACAATTTTACAGTTAGTGGCGTATTGGAGAAGGGAGGAACTTCTGGAATAACAAACTTTGATTATTGGGCTTTCATTCCCATCGAAACTGCCCTTGAAATGCCCTTCTTTAAAGATAAGGCAGAGCCATACCAAATTATTCTCGTTAAAGTTTCTGATCCGCAATATGCGGAGAGCGTAGCCAAAGAAATTGAGAAGCTTTTTCCACCATATTCCATTACGGTTTTTGTGCCTTCTGCTTTAATGCGTCAGGTCGACTATATTTTAAACGTTGTCCAGATGTTTTTGGTGGCTATTGGCTCTATTTCGCTTTTGGTTGCTGGAGTTGGCATAATGAATATTATGACCGTTGCGGTTATGGAGCGAACCCGTGAAATAGGCATTTTAAAGGCTATTGGAGCTAAAAGCCGAACGGTTTTGGGCATGTTTCTTGCAGAAGCAGTGTTGATAGGGGTTATTGGCGGTTTTATAGGCGCCTTCACTGGTTATGGCTTGTCATATGGGCTGGCGCGAATACTTTCCAACTTTATGCAGCCTCAAAGGCAAGACACAGTTTTTCAAGCGCCAGAAACCCAAAGGATGCTTGTGAACCCGGTTTTCTCTCCAGAGTGGACTGTGATCGCTTTTGTTTTTGCCATAATCGTATGCATAATATTTGGCTTATACCCAGCAAGGAAAGCGGCAAAACTAAACCCAGTGGAAGCATTACGTTATGAATAAAGACTTAGCAAGATTTATATGGTTGGGTGGCTTTTCTGCATGTAACTAGCCTTTACCAAAAGCTCAGTGCAGCAAATGGCACTTGGGTTTTATGGTGAAAGGG
>JAVZLK010000046.1:0-10454 GCA_038883795.1 Bathyarchaeia archaeon | reverse complement strand
AAGACTTTGTCCTCCTCTTATAAAGAATGTTCCGCACAATCCCAGTTATGGCGTCCCCAACAGACATAAAAATAACTGGTAAGACTCCAAACCAGAAGCTTTCCCCGCCGGAAACAAGCCAGCCGAGAGTTATCACAACACCCCACATGATGCAGAAGGAAACCTCGTAAGCGTTCTCCTCAGTCTGGAACCAGTACATAAGCTTGCCGCGTCTATGCGGCACATAGAGAAAAACAGCCAAAAGTATAGCCATAGCAAATGGAAAAATGGGCGTCTTAAAAATGAAGGGCACAAGAAAAGCCACAACTCCACCGGTCAAGATATGAATAATTTTCCGGTTATAATAGACTGCAACATAATGCCCCACACCCCGCCCCGTTAAAAAGCCATAAAGCCTTCTAGTTAGAACTTCAGCTACAAAAATAACCCAAACAAAAAGTACAACTGTGGCAACCACTTCCTCAACAGATATCATACAATAAAGTTCTCCATAGGCAGTATAAAAAATTGATGCCAAAACGCTGAAAATGGGCCGGGCCGTATGCAATTAAAAAATTAAGTGAATCCTTAAAGTTGTTAAAGTCTGGATCTTGGCTTCATAGAAATGATAGCTATTTAATTTTTAGTAAAGTTATGATGATGACTTTGACTGAGCTGAATGTTAGAATCCTTCGAAGGGAATCGGTTTGTCCAGGCTTTAGGATGACCTTTTAAGAAGTTCGCTTGTCTTTTTCCTTATCCAGTTTTCATTTTTATCAGGGTATTTAACGTGTAACAGTTCATGTAACACGTTTTCCTCACATTCTCTTAAAGACATAGTTTTCCAATTGAGCAGGTAGAACATGATATAGATTAAAACAAAGTCCCCTGCCTTCACCCTTTTCGCGTCAAGTTGAACTATAGGGCCTTGAGTTTCAACCCTCTCTCCATTTTCATCTATAACCCAAAGTTTTGCATATGTATGTGACTCCACGTCGTCAGCGTTATAGTCCCATGCTGGTACTTCCTCAATGATAACCAAGTACTTTTCTAACTTAAGCCTCTTAAGCTATTTTTTGACTACTTTACGCAGTTGATTTTTAGGTAGATTGTCCCCCCTTATACTAATTTTCGGTAATTGGTCGATGCTTTTTGGTTCTTTGATATACGTGTAGTATTGCCGCTGTAACATTGACCGTTGATCTTTTACTTCCAATTCCCTCAACCTATTTGTCAGAGATATTAAACATCCATGGTGAATTTGCTCTTATGTTATTTTATGCGAGGCATACATAGATAAAATTTTGTCCAGCATTCAGAGAATTTGCGTCGTCTGTGGCAGAGAAGTAAGCTTTCTATACATGAACCTCTCTGCTTAACTATAAAGGGTATGATTATTGAATAAGGTTCGTGTATAGAAATTTTGCAAGTTTAAGTGGAATGTCGTTTTGGAGCTTTATTGCTTGAAAAGTTCATTGATCCTCCGAATTTCTAGTTATTTCTTCAAGTCTCCTTCTGACAGCATCTTTAACGAATTCCGATATTGAAGTATAGCCATACCTTCCAGCCTCAACTATCTTCTCAACTTTCAGGTATAGGTCTTCTGGAAGCCCGACCATTCTGTATTTCTTTCTCGGCAAGTAAACCCGCTAACAATGTATGGTGAAACCTTTAACGGATTTTTTATATACCAGTTAATAACCAGTTTATAATAAACCAAAAGGAGGAAGGAAATATGAGTCATAAAGCTTCTATAATTACTCTCATTTTTATTTTCGCCCTATACTTAAATAATATTGTATACGTAAACGCGGCTCAAATCATAAACAAGGAGCAAATACTCTTTTCGGGGCAAAATTTGGACATCGGATTTATGGGTTACCGTTACTCCGGACCCTATTATGTTGAATCTGACAAGACCATTTATGTTGAATGGACTGCAGATCGCCTTGTATCGTTTATATACTTAACGAGGTTGACTGGAGAAATTGGCCAAGATATGGCGGGCCATCCAGCTACAGGGTTATGAAGACAGCTCAATCCGGATGTGTCCAGTTCGTTGTTCGATTTTCAGATAATTTTTATGTAGTTGTTATGGGCTTTGCGGGAAGTGCGGCCCGCTTATATTCTTGGACTGAAAAGCTGATATGGCGGGAAAGGATAGCTGGAAGTTTAAGAATCATTGTAAAGGATACATATGGAAGTGCAGTTAACGCTGCATACGTAAGCATTTCTGGACCGGAGTCACGGGGTGGCTACACGGACTCTACAGGGCAAATAACATTTTCAGATCTAGCGCCTGGGCAATACACGATAGTCTCCTCAAAAGCTAACTTTCAAACAGCATCAATTACGGCTACTGTGCAACAGGATAAAATGTCGCAGGTAAACATAACCATGCAGCAAATAAGCAACTCCACACCTCCGACGCCAACCCCCTCACCCTCACCACAACCAAAAGACGTGAACATCGAACCCCTTTCATACACTCTCCTTCTGATAGTGTTGATTATTGCCTTTGTAGCAACATTTATTTTAATAAAAACGAGGTAAATCATGAGATGAAGAAGGCTTTAGAAGGCTCACCATCATTATTATCAATTTTTGTTCTTATGTTATTAGCTATATCTGTAGCGTTGCCTATTTGGCATAGCATAAGCCTGAAGAAGGCCTATGGAAGCTGGATTGGGACTGTTTATATCAGGGCGGATGGTACAATAGATCCCCCAGACGCTCCTATAGTGACTTATAAGAATATTACTTACATTTTAGTGGATAATATCGTTAGCAATGCTGATGGAATTATTGTTGAAAGGAGTAATATAACATTTGAAGGTCTAGGCTATACCGTTCACGGGTTGGGAACGCCTAAAAGTAAGGGGATATTGCTTTCAAATGTTGGCAATGTGACAGTTAAAAATATAAACGTTGAAGGTTTCTACGTTGGTATCTTCCTTAATCGATCTTTTAGTTGCAAGTTGCTCGGAAGTGGTTGCATAAGAAACAACACTAATGGTGTTGCGCTTCTATATTCAAGCCACAATTTAATTTCTGGAATTAACATAACAAGAAACGAGCATGGTGTTGGGCTCTGGGGCTCATGGAATAACACCATTTCTGGAAATGTTATAGCAGAGCACGTTGAATGGTGGATGCCCTGCGGAATATACCTTCAAGATTCCGCTTTTAATATAATCTCTCAAAACAAATTACGAGGGAATAAAGAAGGTATATACTTCTATAATTCTTCTAACAATGCCATTTTAAAAAACGAGATAACTCATTCACATTCAAACGTTATACGCTTCTTTGAATCATCAAACAACATCATAGCGGAGAACCAACTTACAAACAACGGTGAGGGCATACTTTTTTATTATTCAAGCAATAACAACAGTGTAGTTTTAAACAACATAACAGATAATACTTATGGAATTTTGATATCTGACTCCTCACATTACAATGACATCTCGAAGAACATCATAAAAGCAAACGAACAAAGCGGCATTGAAGTGAACAGATCATCAAACAGCACTTTAATTGGGAACCTTTTGGAAGATAACGAGAACGGCATTTACCTTCTCGGCTCACATGGC
Organism: Bathyarchaeia archaeon; assembly: GCA_038883795.1. Taxonomy (GTDB): domain Archaea; phylum Thermoproteota; class Bathyarchaeia; order Bathyarchaeales; family Bathycorpusculaceae; genus JASEJA01. The sequence goes on along the minus strand of JAVZLK010000046.1, from coordinate 6,879 downwards.
AACACTATTTCAAGAAATATCATAAAAGAAAATGTTAATTGCGGCATACACTTTGAAGCTTCCGCCTGCAACATGGTATCTGAAAACCGAATAGAAAACAACGGAAACGGCACATGGTTTGCAATGTCGTCTCAAAACAAAATCTATCACAATAACTTCATAAACAATACCAGACAAGTTTATGATTTATCATGGGACGAACTGGTTATTTCTCCGTCGATAAATATTTGGGATGATGGCTACCCTTCAGGGGGAAACTTTTGGAGCGACTATACAGGCGTTGACTTGTACAGTGGACCTTATCAGAATACTACCGGCAGTGATGGCATCAGCGACGTCCCATACAATATTGACGATAACAACGTTGACAGATATCCATTAATGGCTCCATGGGCTGTTGGCCCCTCAATAGTCAAAATTCGTATCGATAAGGAAAATGTCAAAACTTTAAAAATTGAAGTTTTTAATCCTGAATATTCGCCGTTAGACGCGGTAATTACAAGAATTAGGGTCGGCTTTAAGGGTGGGGAAGAAATTTACGAGGCTGTGGAAACGGAACCTCCAATTGAAAATGGGATTTTAATTCCGAGAGGAGAGTCCGTGAATATCACATGTGGGCGATTTCGTAAGGATGAAGTTCACTTTTCATGGGGAGAAATTGCCAGCAAATTCCCTGGAGAAACTATTATTGTCCACGTATTCTTTCAAGAGTTTCCGACAGTAAGTAAAGAGGCGAAATTGCCGTATGTTAAGCTTTATATAACCCCGGAATTTAACGCCAAAGTTTCCTTCAGGAGGTTTAATATAACAATAACGAATGATCCTTGGTCAGAGGTAAACCTTACAATTAGGGATATTCTAGTGGCTGGCATAGACATTGTAGATATGGATCCAGATATACGAGCGGTTCCGGTAAGCCTTCAGCCTAACAATTCTATCTATTTCAGGTTTAATGGAAGTTGGCATGGCGTTGTTAAAACGGTGATCTATGTAGATACAGAGCAGGGATATATATTCAGAGAGACTGTCGAGTTGGAGGTTGCATTTGCATTAATCCAAAGCGTGGACTTTTATGAAGAACACCCGGACTACTTCAACGTGACAATACGCAATTTCCCAGAATCAGATGTCTACATAAATGTTACAAAAATAACATGTAAACTTGCTAATGGAACAATTATCGAAAGGTATTACCCGTCGGTAGGCATAATGCCAAACTCCACCATGACATTTAGGTTTGACTTAGATTGGACGAGCCACATGGGCGAAATTATCGAGTTGCAAGCCTATTTCTTACAAGATTTTGAAACACTTGCATATTCGGTGGAAGTAATACCAGAGTTTCCGCACGTAACTTTGCTGTCTCTACTGATATTGACTACTCTTATTGCAATAATTCTTAAGCACATGGGATCAGAACGTCCTAAATAGGGTCAAAGAAGCTTAGTTGGTGCAAGGGAAAAATTGTGATAAGGGCAGTTCTTATATGAACGTTAGAGTTGTTTTATTTCACGTATTGGCTTTTGCAATAGTGTTTTTGTCTCCATATATCTTAGCATTGTCACATGCAAATCCCGTTTTAACCGTTTTATTTTCGCTGGGGATATTCGTAACTCTCTTGTACCTGTTATGTAAGCGAATGTGTTTGAAGGCCGAAAAATGGAGGATAGTCAGCCTAATTCTCAGCTGTCTCCTAGTTATTCTTGGATTCTATATAGCATTAAGAGGCGTTGGATTTGCAATTACTTGGGGTCTTTGGCAGTATCCAGAAAGGTCTGATTACGTTGATGATTTAGAAGCTTATAGGCAGTGGGCGTGGAAGGAAATGATTTATTATTGCTATACAAAAGAGGGTATTCCAGAATGGTTTGTTTATGTAGATATGGCCGGTATCACTATCGGGATAGTTTTGCTGTTTGTTGGAATGCTAACCTCTTTAAAGGTTATCTGGAAAATAGAAGTAGTTAAAGGGCTTGCGATAGTTGTGTGCAGTCTAATTTTGGGGGTGATCGCAATTATAATGATTTTTGACGAGACGCCTTATGGTCTAACCATACTTGGCATGCGAATTTCATATGCATACGAATTTCTCATCCCAATCATACCCATCGGAATCTTTTTCGGTCTAAACACTGCCCTCGGAGCAATCCTCCGTCTGATAGATAAACAAAGAAAAAGTTCTAAATTTAGAATAGGCACACACACAACTAATAAGCGACTGGGCTGTTGGCTAATAGCCTACCAAGTAGTTAGATCGTTAACTAGCCTGTTATAAAGGCTAGTTGTGTGTGTGCAAAAATATATGGGAGGAGGAGCTCTGTCGGAAAAGGGATTTATGGCATTTTTGGCATTTTTGCCGAAACAGTTTTCAATGTCCATGATTGAAGGGCAGGTGGTTTTAGACTCAAAGCGTTACAGGTCCTACAATTAACTGTAAGCTCGCTCCTGCAACTCCCTCAAAAGTTTGGCTAGACGCTTGACTCGGTCAAGGCTTCCACCTTCGTTTTTAACAGGCTCGAAAGAAAGTGGCACAGAAAGACGAGACAAATACCTCGATGCTAGACGGCCGACAAATTCCGGATCGCCCCAAAGCAAATTTCGCGCGTGTCTGTGATAGGTCCTCTCAGGCAGGTCTAGTGCCTCTAAGCAGGGGCGAATAAAGGGCCATTTCGGCGACTCCAAAAGCACGCGCTTAAGAACCCTAAAACGAAGCATCGTTAGATAGGATGGGCCACGAGGCCTACCCCTTTTCCGTTGCAGAGCCATTTTTGCCCAAAAAACCAAAAACACCACAAAATTTAAGCCTTCCGCGAGAGAGAATTACTGGTACAAGTCATGTTTATATCGGCAATTCGAGCAACTTGATATAAAGATTTCAGTACTATAACCTCTAAAGCCCTTACTATCTTAAAACATTTTGGATATTCCTTTGAACTTTTACCATCATCTGAACCATCATACACGTACCAAAGTTGCGTCCGAGTTGGCATAACTTTCTCCAAATTTAAATTATAACCCAAACCAATTAGAAAACGCCAAACTTTATACGCGTCCACTTTATCCATAACGAAAACATTTGCGGTTCCCGTGCCGTAAATCTGTAAAAGCCATGCTCCAACGATTACTTTTAAATGACTTCCGCCTTGGGGGTTTTCTACAATTTCTGCGAAAAAACCAAGCCTTTTGAACTTAGCACATTCATCCTCAATATCTAAACGATTATCCCCTTTAAAAATAAGCTGATACAAGTAGCCTAACTCGCGCTTTCTTCGCAAGCTGACAACCTTTAAAAGATGGTACCAGCACAAGCTCTTAAAAATTTCTAAGGAGGAACTAAGAAATGGTTAAGTTTCGCATAAAAGTGCACCCCCAACAAAGGCTGGCTTACATTCCGAAAGAAATATTTGAAGCCCTTGGGCCAAAGCTGGAAGTTGTCCCAAATTTGAAGGGGGGTCTTTGTCTACCCTGAAGGTCTTCCCCCTGAACAAGTTCTAGCCAGTCTTGAAGCCATTTACACCCACTTAAAAGCCCTATTAAACTTAAAGGAGGTGAAAAGATGAGCGAAGAAAAAACGCTTGAAAAATTATACGAAGAATTGGAAGAGCAGATCAAGTTGCGGAAAAAGAAGGCCTTTGGCAAAGTCATTAGCATACAGCTGGGAACATTAAGCCAGTTCATACCGGAAGCTAAACTACGCAACCCGGCAAAGGCTAGCCAAAAAGCCTTACAATTGATCGTTCAAACACCAGACAACTATCAAATTAGAAAGTGCATGTCCATAAGTAGCCATCCGAACAGCTCCTTACAGCGCTATCGGCTACAATACGGTCACTACCCTCAAATTGGCGATGAAATAGCCTTGATTTTTGATTCTTCCACCGGATTTTGGCGCGTGGCAATATAAATGGGTAAGGTTTCAGGCTACCCACGCATAAAGGAATGGCTTGAACTAAACTTAGGCATCGACTTTTCCAAAGAAACTCCAGAAAGCATTGAGGGAATAGCCAAAAGGACAAGATTTGGCCAACAGAAGGGAAGAGAAGCGATAATTCAATGGTTACGTGAGGAAGTTCTAAAGATGGCAATCCAAAGGGCTAGATTGGAAAAGATGCCAAAAACAATCTGGTCTGAAAAAAGCAGTAGCGGATTGCACTCCTGGAACATAGAAAAGTGGAAAAACGGCTGGATTACCTATACAGAGCGAAATAACGGCCGATTTCTAAATTGGGAGAAATTATAATTGGTTTTCGACGAAAAGAAACGGAAAAAGCTCGTCAAATATGGCAATGTTTGCATAGGCGTCAGCTCACTATGTCTTGATGGAAGCGCCAAGTTATTCTTAGAATAAGCCGCCGAGGCTCAACGCCTATCCCACGCTTTAAATGCATAATCCCTTCAAATCATAACGGGCAAAGCGAGGCTTCCCTGGGGCATTGGCTGTTTCTAAAGTGGTTCTACGGAGCTCCGCTTCGCTATCCAGCCAAAAACGACGGATCAAACAAAATTTTGGTCTATCTTTACAAAACGCTTAGAAATTGAGGGTTTAAGGTTGGAAGAAAGAAAACCGAGAAAAAAAGCGCTTTTCCGAAAAGAAGCCCAAAATGCGGAAAAAGTGTCTCACGGTGAGACACTTTCAACATCTAAAGTTCTATCGGTGAAATTGTCAGATATTATAGTGCCACCCAACGCTGTTCTCAGAGGCGAGGAGACGCTTGAGTTAGACGGCCTAACCAAAACTTTGAAACGTGATGGAGTGATTCAGCCAGTAGGCGTTAAGCTTAAAGGCGATAAATATGAGTTGGTATTCGGATACCGCCGTTTTATGGCCGCTAAAAAGGCTGGACTGAAAGAGGTACCAGCTCTTGTTTTTAATATTATCAACGACAAACAAGCTGCCATTCTACGAGGATTAGAAAATTTTCAGCGCAAAAACTTGAACCCTATAGAAGAGGCTGAGTACTTCGCGAAGCTTCAGAGAAATTTTGGCATGTCAACTCGCGAGATAGCCCATGCATTGGGCCTTGATAAAGCGCATGTCAGTCGTATGCTTCAGCTTTTAAAATTGCACCCAGACGTCCAAGAGTGCGTTTACCGTAAAAGGCTTCCAGTTAAGCTTGCATTAATGTTGCTTAAGGTTAAGGATCCTAAGCATCAAGCTGAGCTTGCCAACAAATATGCTTTGGGAGAAATATCCAGGCAAGAGTTTCTCGCCAGGGCACGACTGACGGGTAAGCTTGCAGAACACGTTAGGCCGAGAGAACCTTCACCAAATTTAGGAGAGAGAAGCTTTACCTGTTTCATCTGTGGATTGCAAAGGCCACTAACTGTCCGCGGAGGTCAAATTTTAAGCGCTTCGCTCTGCCACGCCTGCGCTCAGTGGCTTATCGAGGAGATAATTAAAATTAGAAGGGAGAAGGGAGCTACTTGATAACGGTTTATATTAAGGCCATTGTTCGACCCGTAAATCCGAACAATTTTGGTGTTTACGCCTTCGTGGCTTACGACAATACCCAAAAAATTAGGGAAGAGGTTGGCGTTTACGAGAAAATGTGCACTCAGAATCAGGTTTCATATTTTTGTTTGCGGCAAGCTTTAAGATGGCTAATGGCAAGCTTTCGCGAAAAAGAGCCTATCGCCATTAAAACTGACAACCCTTTAATTTATTATGAAATGCTCGGCCTTCAAAAAGCCAGCCCACAAACATGGTATTACAGGGAATATAAGTGGACCTTAAAGCTGGCAAGTCACTTTTCCATACTAAGCTTCGCCCTCATTCCGCGTTGGCAGAATGAGGCTGACAACTTAGCCCAAAAGGCCTATGAAGAATACTGCCGCAAAAAAGGCCTAAGTCTGAAAGGACCCTACAATGGCATCACCCGCTTAATGAAGAGGCCTCCATGGATAAACCCCAATAGATGAAGCTATGAAGCGGAAACAGGGAAAAAGTAGGAGTATCCTTGAATGTTTCATTGGCAACCATGTAATCGTGGACACCTATGTAGAGCCCGTTACTGGCGTCTTGGTTGACTTTTGGCAAAGCCTGCACAGCGGAATAGGCAACCTGCTGCTTTCAAAGGAACAGGGACGCTGGGTTCTGGTTAAAACGTAGGTCTCAATCAAAAGGCGTTGAAAAATGAACAAGAAACAACAATGTCAGCGCAGGTATACAAAGCGCAACCATAATTTAACGAGCGCAAGCCATAAACATGCAGTTGAGGAGAGGCTGGAGGCTGAACTCCAACGTTTAAAAGAAGTTTTAGGCTTAAACTCCAGCCTTAAAGTTGTCTGGATACCCGACAAAAAAGCCAGCCTATCCGGCGAAGTCAAAGATGGCTCCATATACATTTACGAAGCAGACGAGGGAAAAGCCATACAAACCCTCAAACACGAACTTGTAGACTACCTGATAACATCCAGGATAGTGAAGCCGCTAGTCAACCTCCTAAACATTTTAATAAAGGCGAGAGAAGCCGAAATCTACAAAGAAAAAGAGAAAATCGTTGAAATATTCTCAAAAATCATTTAATCCACAAATTAGCCTCAGTAGCGGAGTTACCGTTCGGTTACACGTTATTAACAGACGAGCGCGAAAGGTGAGTTTAGGAACAAGAATCTTCGGCTGGTCCATTTCTAAGTTTAAGACGATATGATTACGGCCGGGCTCCTAGTATTATAGCAACATCTATTATTTGGTTTTCTCTCATTATTGTCACGTTTACTGTTTGTCCTGGGAGGGTGTTTTCTTCAAGGTAAGTTGAAAGTGTGTCTATTCCTATTATTTTTGTTCCGTTTATGGCTATTATTATGTCGCCGCCGATGGTTACATATTGTCCAGCTATTAGAACCAGTTTTGTTCCGCCTCTTAATCCGGCGTTTGCA
>JAVZLK010000045.1:0-11006 GCA_038883795.1 Bathyarchaeia archaeon | reverse complement strand
AGGCGCTGGAGGAATAGTAATTGACGTTTCCACGCTGTTTCCAGTCGCATTATCGCTTAGCAACAAGTTTCCATCAAACAAAATTTCGTATCGTCCATTAGGAGTTGTTATGTTTGCTGTTAATGTGACGTTTGCGCCAACATACCCTTCAGTTGGTTCTATGGAAATTGTTACTTCCGCATTCACTTTTGGCATAAGCGAGATAGTTGTGATTGTTGATATGATTAAGAACAAAATTATTATAGATTTAATTTTTTTAAGCGAGAGGTTCATCAATTTTTCCCTCGTAACATTCAGATTTGTGAACACTTCTACTACTCAGAACATTTTAAACTTTACCTTTTATTTTTCATCTTTATCTTTTATTTTCGCTTTCTGAAGATTTTCGCATTGTCCATGCTACAGACGTATTCAAAGCCTACTTCCACTAGTTTGCATGCTTCTTCCAGTGTTTTGGCGACTGCAACGTGAAAGTCGTCTTCTTTTGTTTGAAATACACTGTTTTCCAGGGTAATGTAGATTGCTGTGTTCTGGATGTTTTTGTGTCCGAGAAGTTTCTGAACGTGGAATATGTCATGCGTTTTGTGGTATTCCATTGTTGCTTTCCAATGTCGGAAAGTGTGGAAAGTAATGGCTTTCAGTCGTGGATTTTGAAGTTTGGCGGCTGCTCTCCTTCTTTGATTCCAGAAGGATGTTTCGAAGGTTCTAAGGCTTCCGCCACCAAAGATTCTTGAACCCTTTTTTGGAAGCGTGTTTATCATACTGGCAAGTTTCTTGGTAATCGGCAGAATTCGAGGGTTGCTTCCCTTTTCTGGATGATTGATTCTTAATGTGGAGCGTTCGAAATCGATGTCAGTCCACTCAAGTTTGAAGGCTTCACCGAGTCTGGCACCTGTTTCTTTTAGGATCTGGAGCATTGTTGCAAGTTTCTTTCCAGATATAGTAATCAAAGCATCAAGCTCTTCTTCAGTTGGAATGAAGGGCAATTTTTGGGTTTGTCTATATCTTGGGGAAATCCAAGTTTTGCCTTGCCACTTCAGAAAACTGTCGTAAGCTGTTGTCGCGAGAAGTTTCGTTGTTTGGCTCCAATTGTTTGCATTGGCTATTACTTCCTTGACCGAATCAGGATCACTCAAATTTGCTTTCATTTTGACGAAACTTTTCAAAAGATTGGCTCTGCTTCTGATTGTATAATGGCTGTAGGCTTGATTCTTCAGCCAGACCAAGTAGCGTAGTATTTCACCTTCAATGCTGACTGTTGACTGCGTTGTGCCCTCCCGCTGGGCTACTTCCTGTCGGGATTCGACTGCAGCCAAGTTTTTCGCCTCGGCTTCCGAGACGCATACTCGGCGATCTCTATTATAGTCTGAAAAGGCATATATAGTTTTCTCTGTCATAGTCTTTTTCGATGAGATATGCGAACCTATATCTTCACACCTCTTGAGAGGACAGTTCTCCAAGGATGGCTCGACGGAAAACTCACTTTGAAAGACATCCGACTGCAGAAGACCCTGTCGCGCATCCGACTGTTTAAAGGGTTGGCCGAAGACGTCGACCTTTACTTGGTTGTTCGCAGTCGACTCGCTGAATCTAAAGCCACAGCTTCGACATAGCCACCTTTGCACTTTACCCCTACCGGTCTTACGAAGACCATCCTTCCAAACGCGTTGCGATGCGCATTCTGGGCAGCGTATAGAGGCCTTGTGCGAGCCGCTCTTCTCAGCGGACTTCCCATTTTTAACTCGCTTTTGCCGAGCTGCGCCGGAAGGCGCTTGTGGAAGACCAAGCTTTTCTCCCGCTGCCACAACAGTCATTTTTGCCACTTAATTAGGCTGTACAGGGCACCATAGTCCAATCGTAACTAGATTTCCGACAATCTCAGTGGTCATATACACAATCCTTTGCCGATTAACGCCAACAACAAACTCAACCATCAAACCCATGCCCCATTACACATTCACCAGAAAACCACAAGAATTTTCTGCCGCTAGCAAAGGACAGTATCCTTTGGCGAGGCTCGCAATGGACAGTATCCAAAAACGGACATATCAACGTGTGCTTCATATTTGCCAAGCGCATGGTCAAAGAATAGGTGAATCAGCGTCTCCTTATTCGAGTATTTTCGTATGCTTATGCAAGACTATTCTTGTCGCGTGGTTATTGAAAGCGCCGGTAGCATAAACAGGAGTTGCAGATATACTCGTTCTTCTAATTGCAACTAACAGAATTGGTTGATTCATTATTTATTTCTCTAGCCATTTTGTTATGGTTTCAGCTTCTCCTTTCTTTTCTATTGTTGTTTTTGGTTTTTTGAACGGTTTTCCTGTTGATTCTAGGATTTTGTGCATGATTTCTAGTTCTTTTGCTGTGGCGTCATAAATTTCATCTAGACGTGGTTTCCACTCCTCGAGCCCAAGCATTTCTAGCGCCGGCTCATCGATAGCTCTCTGGATAGTGTCATGCTCCTTGATACGCCTGAAAAGAGGTTTAGCATCAATTTTGCGAATATTTTTAAAGAGTTCCTGTGCTTTCTTTATTGCTTTTTGTAGTTTTTCAAGTTTTGGCATGTAGAGATGGCTCCATACCTGTTTTCCATGGAATGTAACCCATGCGCCTTCTGTTTCTGCCATAAAAGCGATTAGTTGCAAGAAGGTGATTGTGCTGTTAAGGTATAGAACTAATGGAACCGCCAGTGTAGCATCTGTTATATTCATGTTAAGTAATGCTGACGTTGTTCCTAGCATCTTATTTTTCGACAAAAAGGCCGTCCAAAACAAATCTGGTGATGTTAACCTTACTTTTCTAACCAACAAAATGTTACCAGAAATATTTTTGTATGCAGAGGATACATCATTTGCCGCTCTAATTGCATTGTTTAATGGAAGAAGACTTGCCAATTTTAGCGTTTCCTGAGGTATCGATTCAGCATCGATTATTGCGCGTTCTTCCTCGTCTGTTATATCCATATGATTCACTTTGCTATAGGTTTTTAGCGAAAATACTGTAGCGCTCTCTGGAATTTCGAAGGTCATTTTTGTTTTTCTAACTTTTAGAAATACAGTTCTATCTTTTATGCCATCTAGAAAGAAAACTGTGTTAGGGCTTCTAGCGCCATATCTGCTTATGAAGAGTTTGCGGGCGAACTTTTCAACTCCTTTTATGGTGAATTGCCCAGGATTGTAGACTTTAACCTCGATTGTTTTATTTTCTACAAAATCTTCCATTGTAGGGCTATCTTTCAATTGATCCAATAATTCTAAAACGAGAGCATATGCTTTCGCCGAGTTGAATCCTACAAGGGGCTTTAAATTGCCAATATGCCGCCTCACAAAGTCATTTGCTTTAGATATTTTAAGCGAAACTATTTCCTCTAGATTCAGCCTCTTATCAGGAGAGGTTTCAAATTCTCGGATTTTGAGTGCTAATGTATCGACTTTTTCACGTATGTCATCTAGTTTCTTCTTCAAGACGGAAAGAACAAGTGGCCTATCTTTTGAACCTTTTTGCAATATGATCAAATAATCCCGATAATGTGCTGATTCACTGAACGCAACTTCTGCAGCGCTTCTCAAAATATGTCTGATGGTGTATCCTCTTTCAAAAAGATATTCTCTAATACTTTGAGCGGATCTTCCAACGAAGAATTCCTCGGGTATAACTATGGCAAGCACACCATCCTCCTTCAACAGTTTGTCTGCCGCAACTACAAAGTATGCCCAGTATCCGGTTTTCCCCTTAACCTCTGGAACCAGCTGCTCTAGATCTTCTTTTTTGGCAGGGATGCGTTCCCGTCTCGTGAAAGGCGGATTCATGATAACGACATCAAAATCTTTCGGTATCCTTTCTTCTTTCATTATTTCTAACCATTTAGCAATTGACTGTTCAGCCCTTTTTGGTGGGTCATTGGCACTTTGACTTTCTTGGGCTGATTGAATCATCACCTTTATTCCATCTTGGCTCATTACATGAGGCTTCAGAGGGACATCTATATCTTGAGCTGTTAGGTTCATGGAGGTCATGTGAAATGCGAAGTGCATAACGTCAATTCCGTAAATCTCATTGATTAAGCGTTTATGTAGCTCTTCGCGGGTCATAGGTGGGGCTAATTGCGCCTTTCGATGATAAGCCTCTACTAAAAAGTGTTCCAGAACCGCACGCAAGATCAAGAACTTTTGCATACCACCAGTCGATGGCAAGCGCAGCCAAAAGCTTTGCAGCTTCAGGTTTGGTGTAAAAAGCGCCAAGATTCTTTCTAGTCTCAGGTGGGATAGTTTCATGGTAAAGTCTGCCAAAAAGGTCCTCTCGGATATGCTGTGGACGAAGTGCCTTCAAAGTTGACAATATTCTTGCAATGGAATAAACGATCCTATAATCGCCCTGGAGAACAGGAAATAAATCGAAACCAAGAATATGCGGATAAGTCTCCCTGGCCCTCTTGAAAGTTTCATCCAAAATGTCGAGGAAATCCTTTGGTGGATTTAACGGGTCAACATCAGGCAGCTTATCGTATCCAAGCTTTTCTGATACGATGTGGTAAAAGAGAAGCTGATTTACTAAAATGTATGCCGTTATATCCGCAATGTATAATTTTGCTTCATCCTCTTTTACACCAGAAAAATCTTCAAGCAGACTCTTGTAAATGTCAAAACGTCCCACAACAGCCATTGCACTGTCAAAAACAGGTTTTTGGGAGAGACCTTGTCGCAAATAGCCAGCAATTTCTCGAATAGAATCGCGCGCAACATCGACAACCAAATCATAACTAACCCTGGTCTTCTTAGTTTCAAGCCAATCCTTGAAGGATGTTGTAAACGCTTCTGCTAAATCTTCAAGAGTTAATTCTTTTCTTTCAGCAAGCCAATCCGTCAAAACCAAAGCAGAAACTTTCATGCGAGGATAGTTTCGCTCTAACTCGCTTAAAGGGATACCACGCACATAGCTCGGAAAGAGCAGGGCAACGGCATTACGAGTTCCGAGTCTCCGTGCCTTTTGGTCAGCATCAATAATTGCCTTAGTCAACTGAATCTCAGAATCAATTTTAACTTCAGAAATAACCTTCGCGCCGTCGCTTTCCAGAACTAAATCAGGAAAGCGCTCATCTAAACTGGTTTCAGAAAAATAACGCCAGCCTAAACTCTCAAAAACCTTGCCGATGAAAGGATAAAGTGTGCGTTCCGTAATTCTACCCGACAACCAATACCACCATCAAACTAACAATAAATAGGAACTTTTCTCATTAGTTTTAAGTTTATCCCACGGAAATTCGGTTATATATAAACTACCTTTTCTGTTAACAGCGACTAACAGAAATATTAGGTTAAGCTTTTATGTTGCTTGCATTTTTATTTCTTTAGGTAAAACTACATGCTTGGAGACTCTTTCGATTGTGTTTTAGAGATGTTTTTTGTTAGAAGGAAACTATTTATTTTGTTTAATTTGCTGTTCTTCAGCTGTATTTTTGCAGTGGCTGCATATGCGCATTTCATGTTTTTTTCTGCGGTTTTTACGGGCTGGACGCTTGACATTACAGGGGTTGTTGCTCGTTTTGGGGTTTTTTCGCTGTTTGTGGTTTTCTTGTTTAATTTGGCTGTTGCAGCTTTCGTTGTGATAACTTTGCCAGGCTTTGTGTTTTTCCCGTTATCTGCTGTGTCACTTTTGTTTAGGGCTTTTTTGTGGGGTTTACTTGTTTATGCCATGCCTAATTCTTTATTTTTGTTTGCTCTGCCAGTAATTTTTCTTGAGGGTGAAGCGTATGTGATTGCTGCTCTGGCTGGAACTGTTGTTGGGTTTTCTTGGCTTAATCCAAGGCGGGCATATGGGGGTGGGTTATCTAAGTTTGAAGCTTTCAAAAGGGGCTAAAAGAGTGTTTGAGATTTTACGGATTTATCGCTTTGCTTCTCTTTTTTGCAGCGGTTATAGAGACGGTGACAATTTTGAACGCTTAAAGGGTAGCTCATGATTATTCTAGAGGACAAATACAAAAGCCTTAAAAATGAATTGCGATATAATTATTAGTTGAACTTCAAAGTTTTGGAGAAACTGGCTTTGCAGATGAACGGTCTGAAAAGCTGGAAAACAGCCTTTCTGCTATCAATAATAGTGCCATTAAGCCTACTAACAACATTCAAACTGACAGGAATAATAAAAGAACCAATAACAATAGCCGAAACAAAAGAACTGCCAATAAAAGAATGGTCATTCCCAAGACCAACCAGTAGCTTTTACTATATTGATGACTTGCTAAGCAATACATATTCTGATGCCGAATGCTTATCCTCATTTAGCCTAACAATTGGAACCTATAGTAACGATGATGTCGCTTATAACTATGCTGATATAATTTCTCTGATCATTAAAATTAATGTCGCAGTGTTCGGCAAAAATGCTCGCATTGAGAACATTTACTTTAACGTAAAGAACGATAGCGAAAAATCTAAAGTAGATTGGCTCCTAACGGAGTTTGATTTAGAGAATCTGTCCAAGACAAGTTTTGGCTTCGGCAAAACTGCCCACATCAGTTTAGCCGGCACCAATAACCCTAGCTGGTGTTATTTTAAAGGCTCATTTGAATGGGAACTTTTCACACAGAATAATAAAACTCATCAAAGGGAGATTACATGCGAAATCGTGTACTACAACGGATCTGTTTATAAGAACTTGATTCAGCCTTTCCGTCTTATTTTCTATGCTGGTTATCATATTCTTACGTTTAATGATGCAGTGATTGTGGGTGAGGGTCGTTCTGTCAGTGTTAATGTTTCAGTTGATCATGTAACCTATGAAACTCCTATCATCATATTCGTTAGAGAGGGAGTGCATCAAATAAGCTTCCCACCCCAATTAGAATTGAATTCTACAACATACCAATTTGACGGGGTATTCTACAAATCAGAAGCAAATTTCCTAACACCAAACATAACCGTAAACGTCGATGAAGACATAATTTTCCATGTAAGTTATAGGAAGCTTGAACCCCCGGTGGCATATCCATGAAAACAAGGCGCCTTGTAGGCAGTACGTTAATTATTTTGTTGGCGCTGCAAGCGCTGTTTATCATTTTACCGGCATATGCTGAAAACTATGATTGGTCAAAGCCCAGACCGTCAACTGATAGAATGTTTAATGAAACTATTGAAAGAGCCTCTACAGATGGTGAGGCTGCAGTAGCAATTGGTGTCACAGTTGGCAAATATAGCGAAAATGATCCTGCCTATAATGCAGACCATTTGAGCTTAAAAGTTTGTGTTTCTGCTAATACTCGTAGAGGTATTGACTATGTTTGGAATCCTCCTGTTCATGGTTTTGAGTAGCTTGAAGTTTCTAATCTGACGGGCATAACTGGTGATGATGCGGGCGTGTGGCTTGAGCTAGGCTTTCCGTTCCTCTTTTATGGCGTGGAGTATTGGCGCATATGGGTTTGCAGCAATGGCTTCATAAGTTTAACATCCGAATCTGCTGAGGCTAATCCGCAATCCATCCCCAGCAACAGCACCCCAAATGCGGTGATTGCGCCTTTTTGGAGAGACTTAAAGCCCAATCATGGCGGCTCAATAACGTATGGCAAGAAAATCTTCAACGGCGAGGATGGTAATTATTATTTTGTGGTGAGCTGGAACAATGTTCTAGATGCCAACGGCAATCCACAGACCTTCCAATTGCTCATACAAGAGAGACGAGGATGGGGTAGCGATGTTTTCCATAATAAAATCTTCTTTCAATACAAAAGCATAACCAAGGACTTGCCAACATCAATAGGTGTAGAAAACCAGCTAGGCTTACAAGGTTACTCCATCAGCTTAAACAGCGGCGAAATCAAGAATAGCGGTTATTTTGGCGTATACCCTCAAAATGAAGGAAGCAGATTGATAGAACTAAAAATAAAATTAACAAAAAACGATAATAAAGCAAAGGTGGACCCACTAATTTCATATATTAGCGGATACAACGTTGAACTACTTAGCACCGAAAATCCTTATGGAGATTTTTGGGCTACTTGTGTAAAAGGCGCCGCAGAAGTATTGATCTCTAGGGCTGAATGGGCTGGTGTAATAATGTCAGGTGCAGGGATGGTTATAGGGGGTCTACTCGTTCTTTATGATGTTACAGCGGCTTATGCATCGGCCAAATTCTCAAACGCCACACAACGCTATAAAGCGGCTGGAACAGAAGACAATGAATCCTTCGTCTACGCAATATGTAAAGCCGAAGAACCTGGAGGTGGGCAGGAAGTCCAAGGGGAGCCGTTTGATGCCTCGTTAGCCAGCACGTTTGAGTGGTCATTTATGGATTCAAACAACGCAGATCATGTTCTAACCATAACGGCTGAGGCATTATACTACGATTTTGACAGGCTTGAAGGTTATACCGTTTCTACATCAGTAACTTTGAATATGTATACGGGTGCACACTACATGGATATCCATACTAGTTTTAGTAAATTAGGAGAAGTAGCAGGCGTTAAAGTTTGGATAGATAGCAACGAGTACTCCACGCCGATACTCTCCTTAATCCTGCCGGAGGGAACACACACAATCAAGGTTCAATCTCCAGTTTATATAAACTCCATAAAATACAAGTTTGACCAATGGGCAGAGGGTTCCGCTGACAATCCAAAAACAATACAGCTAACATGCGACTTAAACATAGAGGCACGTTATAAAGCATACTACAACCTCACTATATATGCTGTCTCAATACCGTATGGTGGTGGAACAACCTATCCAACGCCTGGAACATATGAACATGTTGAGGGAAGCAATATAACGGTAACAGCAGTGGCATCAGAAGGCTTCATCTTCACTCACTGGACCTTGGACGGGGCAGTTCATTTTGTAAATCCGATAAGCGTGCTGATGGACGCCCCGCTCTCGTTAACAGCTTACTTCACTAATGCTACAGGCGATGGCGAAACATTTCCTTGTCCAACCCTGCTCATATGAAACGGTAGCACTTACATAAGCTTCCACGTCATAAACATTCACACAGATACTAATCAGGACGTGGTAAGGCATGTGCAGATACAAAAAGAATATGTGGGTATAGCCAACTATAAAGCTCGCTTCATACTCGTAGAAGGCTGGCCTGGGCTAAACTTTTCAGAATCATTCATAGATCAAGTGAGGCTTTACGCTGTTGACAGCCAAGGAAAAAGCCACTTATGCGCGCTTCTAAAGGCTGAACATAGCAGGCTTGGAAACGTTCTGCCACAACTACTATTAAGCGATGACTATAAAACGCAAATGCTACTTCTAGAAACCATAGACCTAACATTCATGGCGCCATACCCAATCAGCAAAATAAAAAACTACATCTTCGTAATCGAAGGATGCAACATGCTCAAACAGTGAAAACCCACTTCAACCTTCTCTTCCCTCCATTTCATAGAATTAAAACATTTTTGGGCTTTCTTACCACAGCATCTTCGTATTCTGTTAACGATGACTAAGAGAAGTCATCCAAGATTTCTTGCGGTATTTTGGACATTTTCCCTTTCAAGTATCTTTTTGGGTAGCGTAAATTCGGTTGAGGTAACGAAAGTCATAAAGTATTAGCTTTTTATTTTTTCTCTCCCAATTCAAGAAGAAAATTATTTTAGCTGCATAGGCAGTAGGAACCGCCGGAAGAAGAAAACTAACCATAGGCACTCCCACTGCTGGACCGAAACTGAAGAGCAGGAAAACTAAACAAAGCACCATGGGCACACCAACGAGTAAAGTCAGCATCAAAGTTTTAAGAGTCGCCTTGAATTCGCCATTAATTTCAAGACAACGAGTTTGCCTCCATACAATCACAACTCCTAAACCCAAACCGAAAATCACTCCAAGACCGCTGAGAATTACATTAAAACTAACGATTGTTGAATCAAAAAAGCATATCAAAACCCATAATAAAAACAACATGCCATCGAAGAATACTGCCCTCGGCTTCAATCCTTATACATCCCTAAAATTGAAAACAAAATGAACCTATTAAAATTTTCACATCATCAGAAAACTGGAAGCACCAACAGTTTATTAGTAACCATTTTCCAATGAAGTTCTTTTAGGAGACATTAACAGAAAACAATATAACAAAAAGATTTATTGAATTAGAGGAAGGGTGCATTATCTTTTGGATAAAAAGTATGCGCTATTGATAGAGATCCCTGAGAAGGATATCAAGGAAGAACTGGGATTATTTTACAAAGTAGCTGAAAAATGGGGAGAGCCTCTAGTATGGACGTATTTGGTGAAGCACCCCGATAAGATAGAGCCAAACTTGGAACTCTTGGGGGTTGGAGAACTATATCATCCGTGGCTGAAAAAGGGGCAACCTCATAGGCTTGATTTACTATTCCGCAAGGGCAATGTCTATTACCCGGTTGAAGTAAAGCATGCCAAACCAAATTGGAATCAACTCGACCAAGAAGTTAAATGTTTCGAGCAAGCATTAAACAATGAAGGAATTCAATTCGACGATATCGTTCCCGTGCTCATTGTATATGGAGAAAAAATTTATAATAAACAGAAATTTCACTGGCCCGAATGGTGGCTTGGTCCACTTCGCTAAGGCGCATTATTTTCATTGCCCATCTTCATCTCGCTATTCTGTTAGTAACGTTTAACGGAATAATGAGTTATTTGCAAAGTTAGTGTTTTTTGAGTGAGTAGCTTGCTAGCCATATTATTAAGGCTATAAGGAGCAGTAGCAGTATTGGGTTGCCTAGTAGGCGTTGTATGGTTTCTATGAATCCTCCTGCTGTTAGGGTTGTTTCTGATGTTTGTGGTGTTGCGGTTATGGTGAATGTTATGTATGACGCAGTTGTTATTGTTAGGTCTTGAGGCGTAGTGGCGGTTACGATGAAGGGTATGCTGTAGTAGCCTTGCACGTTTTCGGGAGTTTTTAATTGCGCTTGGATTGTGGCTGTTCCTATGGTTTCCATGCCTCTTGAAGCTTGTTTGGGAAGAGGTTCTTGAAGTGTAAACCATTCTTGTTTTAGTTGGAACTCGATTTTTGTTATGGTTATG
>JAVZLK010000044.1:0-11061 GCA_038883795.1 Bathyarchaeia archaeon | reverse complement strand
AGACTTGGCAATGGCGCATAACTTCAAATACGCAATAAGCTTCCACTCAGGCACAGAAGTTATAGGCTTTCCATGGGGATACACAACAGACCCAACACCAGACGATGATATCTTCAGAGAAATAGCCTCAAACCTTTCAGCGCTTGTAGGCGCACCATACGGACAAAACAGCGGCCTATACACAATGTCAGGCTCATGGGACGACTGGATGTATGGAAACAGAAGCACCTTCGCCCTTACATGCGAAATCTACACAAACAACAGCGCATGGCAATACGAACCCGGACCAGAATCCGACACTTGGTGGGAAAAAGGCGTATTCCAATTCTTCAACCCAGACCCAAACCAAATAGAAACAGTAATCCAAAAATGGCTACCAGTCTTCACCTACATGGCGAACAGAGCCATAACAGAAGCCTACAACACAGCCACAACAGACATAACGCCACTGAAAACCATAGTTGGACAAGGCTATACAATAAATATAACTGTCACAGTCGCCAACAAAGGTGAATTCACAGAAACTTTTAACGTTACGCTTTACGCAAACACAACCGAAATAGAAACAAAAGAAATCACCCTCGAAAGCGGAGCATCAAAAACCCTAACCTTCACGTGGAACACAACAGATTATGCTAAAGGCAACTACACTATAAGCGCCTATGCTTGGCCTGTTCTTGGCGAAACAGACACTGTAGACAACACGTTTACTGACGGCTGGGTTATCGTTTCCGTTAAGGGCGATATAACAGGACCAGAAGGTTATCCAGACGGCATCTGCGACATGCGCGACATCTATGGCCTCGTCCTACGCTACATGAGACCAGACCGATACGATCCAAACTGGGACATAAACGACGATGGCGTCATAGACATGAAAGACATATACACCGCAGTCCTAAACTACTGCAAACCAGACCCATAAACCCATTTTATTTTTATATCATTAATTGGTGGGGATAGGAGGTTTCACCTAAAATAGCCTTTCAATTCTTAAACCGCAATTTCATTTGCCTTTTCGGTTTCTCGTTTTTAAACGATCCAAAAACACATAAAACTATGCCAAAAGTTCCAACTCCAACTCCTAGAGGTAAGAAGTATGTATAGGGATATTCTATTGTCACTTCGCCTATGGTTAGGGTAATGCTAGCTGGTGGATCAAAATTTTGGTCAGAGAAAGCGGGCCCAACTCCATAAACAGTTACATTGTATTGACCGTCTAGCATAGCTAGACCTGCAGCTTCTGCCCCTAAATAGACAATATAGGAGGATCTATTAGCACCTGTAATCAGAACATCCCAAAGTAACGTATCTAATCCATCGCTTTTACGAACAACTGTGACGTTCCAAGGTCTTGTATAAAACACCTTTCCATTGTATCCTAACTCTACAACAAAAGTTGTTTTATTAAATGAAGGGTCAACAACGTCAATAATACAATATCTAATGCCTTGTATACCTTCCATTTGCGCTGCTTCTGGTGGGTCGTCAAAAGGGTTCGCTACCCAATTAGTTCCTGGTAGGATATCCACCAAAAGCGTCTGATTCTTTTTAAGATATGCCCCAGCCGTCCATGAATTGGTTTCGGTTATTCTAGTCTCCTTTGGGGTTTCTTCGTTTATGTTGTAAAAGGATGCCAAAACAACTCCAATCAATGCTAGGAGTAAACCAACTGTAAGTATCCGTTTATTCATTCTCCTTCCTCAAATTTTTAAAAATAAGTCAAACTAATAAACTTTAAAGGTAAATTGTTCTATACTCGTAGTTTTAAAAATCTTTTGAGAAGATTTCTACTTAAACCTTTTATATCTCTTGAAAGAAAATAATTCTGGGAATTTACCGTGTCTTGGATGCTCTCGGAGAAGTGGCTTTGGATTATAATAGTGTTAATAATTATAGTATTTACTTTACCTGGCGTGGTGGTTTGGTTTATTTTAACATTGCCAATAGAGCTGAAATTCTTGTCAACGATTTTAATAATTATAGGCTGGGGAATCGCAGCTGGATACAAAGATTGGATTCTTGCAAAACGTCAAGAAGAAGAAAACCGAGCGATGAAATAGAGATTAATGACTTCAGGCATCAAAATCAAATTATAATTATTTACTTGGAAAAATTTCCTTAAGCAAAAATATTGCAATGAAAATTAATAATCCTGAAATGAAGGTAAGATACCATCCGGATGCTGGACCCCAAATCCAAAAATCTCCACCCTGAACCCACACTGGATAAACTGAAGATTTCGGAATAGCTTTTGAACCCCAAAAACCACTTATATCTTGAGGTTGAATAGGAACCCATGTGTCGGGAATGCTTATCGGCATGACGGAACTAAATGTTGATACAAGCGGTTGTAACGTAGTTGCCATGTATAAAGGTGTCACAAAAACCAATATTGCGGCCAAAAATATGATCACGCTGGTAAATCTGAAGAGCGGTTTTCCGAATGCGGGGAGAATTACCAAAGCAGTTGATATAATTGTTAGGATTATCCCTCCTATTGCTAAGCCGAGCATAATATTACTCACGTAATTCCATGCCCAAATATTCTCCTCCTTTACGATTAGGTTTTGAACTGATAAAACTGTCAGTTGCGTTTCATTTTCTATTCTGCAGTATGCAGAAACTGTTGACCAAAATCCCAAATCAGTGACCGCCGTTGCATTCAATACGGCCTCTGCCTCACGACCCATTCGTATACTCCACCAAGGAGAATACATACCCATAACTGCAAGAATTAAAGCACTTAAAACCAAAATAACCGGAATTAGTTTTTTTATTTCCATGAATATCATCTTTTCATTTTTCGATAACTTACTATTTTACTTTTATATAAGCTTTCGCAGAATTATCAAAGAAAATCTTAAGACGATTCAGCGCCTTGAAAAAGCGCCAAACACAAGGGCAATTAACGTTGAAATGGTTACGAGACCTAATGCTAATTCAACAGGTTGTAATGAAAAAATTACACCAGGAAATTGATATCCATGTAATTGAGTGAAAGTCGGTATTAAGATCATAGAGTTTATCAGCCAATAGATTGAACCGGTGAAAATAGCAGTTCCGAACGCCTTTGTCATCGATATATTAAGCTTTTGTCTTAAAGCAATCATTAGTAACATAAACATCCAAAGGTTGGTCAGAAAAACCACAGTAAATGGCCACTCAAATTCTAGGAGTGGTTGGCGTAGAAAAACAAACGGCATAAAAAATTGCAAACAAACCGGCACATAAACAAAAGCCAATACAACCGCTATTTCATCAAACTCCACCGATTTACCCACCAGCTTAGATCCTACAAAAAACAAAATTATTGAGAAGATGATCCACTTTACAACAGCGAGGCCAATAAACGAAAATATGGAATTAACAACTGAAAGATCCAAAAATAATTCTCCAAGGAAAAGGATTCTAAAGGGGACGTTAAGAGAAGTAGGATTTAACACTTTATTTACGTTGTATACGTACAAGCCATTACCTAGCCCGCTTAAAACATTTATAAAAATTAGAGTTAAAAGCGCGGTTCTTAAAATTTGCGGTTCACCTCCGATATTACTGTAGAATTCTTTGTCGAATTTCGCAGCTCGAATTATCTTCCCTATGAAAGTCTCTTTAAAAGGTTTAGGCCATTGAATCATTGCACAACCTCCTATAACTCCTAAAATAGTTCCTATGATGAATCCTCCACCAACTAACATACTTAATATAGAAAATAGAACAGTTAAGGGCGCTAAAATTGTATGCTTTTCAGGATTAAGATATAACATAAGCGCGCACCACAAGTTGGCAACAGCAATCACCAGCAATAAGGGCATTAGTGGGCCATTAGCAATACCTTGTAAACCAAATGATATCCGTCCCCAAAGGCCAGATTTTGTTGCATTAATTGCCTCTAGGGAAGAGATAGGAAATGTTGCGTTAAGTGAAGGTACGAATACCGATGACACAGGATACGTTGA
Organism: Bathyarchaeia archaeon; assembly: GCA_038883795.1. Classification (GTDB taxonomy): domain Archaea; phylum Thermoproteota; class Bathyarchaeia; order Bathyarchaeales; family Bathycorpusculaceae; genus JASEJA01. Next base: position 7,102 of record JAVZLK010000044.1, on the reverse strand, counting down.
TAATACTATCACTCCACACGCATTAGCGTTCATAAGTCCATTGATTATAATTAGAACCGCACCGATAATTAATAAAATTGATACCCAGTTTTCTATCTTTTTTTTCATACTTTATCAGCCTAGTGTTTTCGTTGTATTATTAAAATTTTATATTTAAGGCTTTTCTCGAGTTTAATTAATAAAACCTTTGCTATTTTGTTTGTCAAAATGGCCATAAGTAAATATGCGCGTCGCATCTTATGATGTTTTATTTCTTATATAGATGGCATGCTACATGATGGTCCTTATCAATTTCCAGAAGTTCTGGTTCTTTCATAGTACAGATATTCCCAATAAAAGCAGGGCATCTTGTATGAAATCTACATCCTGAAGGCGGATTTATGGGACTTGGAATTTCTCCCTTTATGACAACTTCGGTACGGGCCGACGTGGGATCTGGTATGGGAATAGCTGAAATTAATGCTTGAGTATATGGATGAAAAGGTTCAAAAATAACCTTCTCCGTGGGACCCATCTCAACGATCTTACCCAAATACATAACAGCTATTCGGTCACACATATGTCTTGCCAACGCTAGATCGTGTGTAATATATAGGAAAGACACGTTATATTTTTCCATGAGTTCCACCATCAAGTTCAACACCTCTGCTCTGATAGAGACGTCAAGCATGGATACAGGTTCGTCTGCGACTATGAACTCTGGATTAAGTATAAGTGCCCGTGCTACAGCAACTCTCTGCCTCTGTCCGCCGCTTAACTCATGTGGGAATCTATAAATGAATTCTTCTGGAGGAATTAACTCTACATCTTCTAGGGCCTTATAAACTCTGTTTTCTACTTCAACTTCGCTTAGTCCGCTCTCTTGAACTCTCAACGGTTCAGAGATTACATCGAATATGGTCATTCTAGGGTTAATCGACTCATAGGGATCTTGAAATATTATTTGCATTTTGCGGCGGAGAGGCTTAAACTGTTTATCAGATAGTTTTGTGACTTCTTGGTCATGGAAATATATTTTACCTGATGTAGGTTCGATAAGCCTAATTAATAATCTTCCGGTAGTTGTTTTACCACTGCCACTCTCGCCTGCAAGGCCAAAAATTTCTCCCTTTCTTATATTAAAGCTTATTCCATCCACGGCATGGACAAATAACTGCTTTCTTGATATGAGTGTTTCAAAAAATCCCATTCTGACGGGGAAATATTTTTTCAAATTTTCGACCTTCAAAATAGTTTCCTTCACTTAGTTTCCTCCTTTTCATTTTTGAACTAAGTAACAAGCCACATAATGTTCTTTCCCTTTTTCTATGTTCACAAATTCCGGAGTCTTTTTTCTACAGATATCCATTGCATATTTACATCTTGTATGAAATCTACATCCTGAAGGTGGGTTTAACAGATCTGGTGGGGATCCAGGAATAGAAACCATTCGACTTTTGGGAGCTTTTATACCTGGAAATGCTCCTATTAATCCTTGAGTATAGGGATGTAGGGGTTGTCGAAAAATCGATAATGTGTCAGCATATTCCACAAGTTTCCCTGCATACATAATTCCCGTTTTCTCGCAAGTTTCAGCAATTATAGATAGGTCGTGAGTAATTAACATCATGGATAAATTCAGCTTCTTTTTTAAATCTTTTAGCAATTTTAATACTTGTGCTGCTACAATTACGTCTAATGCTGTTCCAGGTTCATCTGCAATCAGAAGTTGAGGGTTACAAGCTAAAGCCATGGCTATCATTGCACGTTGCCTCATTCCGCCACTAAATTCATGTGGATAGTTATCGATTCTGGAGGGATCTATGCCAACAAGTTCTAGAAGTTTTTTAGCCCTTTCTAGTGCCTCTGAATTTTCAACGTCTGGTTCGTGAATTTGGATAGCTTCGACTATTTGTTCTCCAACTTTGTATACAGGGTTCAGTGCATTCATGGCGCCTTGGAATACTATAGAAATTCCTTTCCATCTTATGTTTTTTCTTATATAATCCTCATCAAGTTTGACTATGTCTAGATCTCCAAAGAGTATTTTGCCTTCAACGATATTTCCACCTGGGGGCAGTATCTTTAGTATTGATAGCGCAACGGTGGTTTTTCCGCATCCTGATTCCCCGGCTAAGCCGAAAGCTTCACCTTTCTCAATTTTGAAGCTGACGTCGTCAACAGCTTTTACTGATCCTCTAAGAATTGTGTAGTAGGTTTTTAAATTCTGGACATGGAGGACAGCCATTTTTTCTCTTCCCTTATTGTGGCTTTTCTCATCTTATAAAAAAGTTATAAATATAAAACCTTTTAGTTTTTAGGATATTTTTTGAAATGTTGATAATAGAATAAAAGTCAAAGCTTAAATACCGATCATAGCCTTCCAATTAGGATGTGAGAAATTATGGGTTTAAGGGCATACATTGCTAAAAGGATCATCTATTCCTTTGTGCTCATCCTGTTAGTGGCTACGTTGAATTTCATCATTTTCATGGTTATGCCTGGGGATCCTGTTGGAATGTATATATCTGGACTTAAGGGTTTGGGAGAGAAAGAACTTAAAGAGTTAGCGCAAAGACTAAGAGAATTATACGGTATAGGGGATCCTCTTCCAATACAATACATGAAATATTTGAGAAATGTTTTTTCATGGCAATTTGGGTTGTCTCTGAAAAATCGAACGCCAGTAGCGGATGAATTGATGTATCGTCTTCCTTGGACGCTTATATTAATGGGAGGGTCAACAGCTTTGTCCATTGTTATAGGGACTATTTTAGGAGTATATGTGGCACATAAGAGGGGTGGGAAATTCGATAGTGCAATGGTACTTTCTTCGTTAATGTTTTATTCGCTTCCAACCTTTTGGATGGGGATGATCTTTATACTTGTTTTCTGCTTGAGGCTAGGTTGGTTCCCATCTGCTCATGCTTATCCTGTAGAATGGACCTATGGAAGGGGTGTAAACTTTCCACAACCTCTTTCTCTGAATATTAATTCGACATCGCAAACACTTAATATGGTGCTTTCTTTTGACTTCAGTAAGGGTTTAACTCTCATCACCGGATATCTGCGGCATGCTTTTCTGCCCGTTTTTACGCTTACTATTTTCCAATATGGTGGATATCTCCTTCTAACAAGGGCAACAATGTTAGAGGCTCTTACAGAAGATTATATAGTGACAGCTAGGGCGAAAGGAGTGAAGGAAAGGACTGTTCTCTTCCGACATGCTTTGAAAAATGCTTCGTTACCTTTGATTACAAATGCGGCTTTGGCTTTTGGTTTCATGCTTTCCGGAGCTATTATCACTGAGACTGTTTATAGTTGGCCGGGGCTTGGAGGTTGGATTTGGAATGCAATAATAACGTATGACTACACAGTTTTGCAAGCTATTTTCTTCATAATAGCGGTATGCGTAATTGTGGCGAATTTCATTGCTGATCTTTTATATGGGGTTATTGATCCACGAATAAAATATGGGTGAAAGCTAGATGGCGGTTGCAAAAAAGAGAGTGAGATTACTATTAAAAAGATTTTATAATTTCCTTAAGATTTTTTTTAGAAATCCAAAGGGCATAGTTGGGATGCTAATTATATTTGTTTTCGCCGTTTTTTCTTTTGCCCCGCAATTGTTTACACCTTATGATCCAATCTTAACAACGGCGTTGGCTGGTGACCGTGCAGCTCCTTTCTGGCTTAGATATATGCCGCGTATGTTGGGGGGGATGCCGGAGCTAAGCGAAAACATGGGAATTATAAATGATCCTGATTTTAGGTTAACTCAGTCTTTTATTGTTTTGAACGATACTCATGGGGAGTTTGGAGAATGGACTGTTAAGTGGGTTACGTCAGGTATAGAAAATGTTCGTATAGAATATGATTCAGTGGGAAGTCCATTTACTGGTCCAGGAAGTCTTCGTGTCAGTTATAGTCGTTCAGAAACAGAACCACCACGTGGAAATGTATCGTTGATGATTTACAAGGATTTTTATTATCCTTTTTCGGGGCCTCCGAGAAAATTTGTTGGTGCTATTGCTTATTTAGTGAACGGTTCTACGACTGAAAGAACCGTGACGGAAGTTTTTTTGAATAAAACCACATGGACCACTGAAATACGGACTTACAATGCTTCCTTTTTTGATGTTCCTGTCAATTTTAAGATTTTTATTGAGCGGATAGATTATATGGTGTGGGAAGTGTGGCCTGTTCCAGGGTTTACACCTCGTGGTGTAGCAGATGATGGCACTGCTGGGACATATATTGGCGAGTGGATCTCTTCTAGGAAATTTGCGCCTGTGGACTCTGATGCCGTGGGAGTGGCAACGTATCTTTCATTCAAGTATGGAGGCACATCACCTATGCGCATTATTTTTCCGTCGGATCAGATACCCGGAAAATATAGGTGGGGTATAAAAATAACTTTTCAAGATGTGGAAGACACTGGTAAATCAGTTGAGACTGTTATGAATATTGATGATTTAGCTTTGGATCTTAGAGGGACGTGTTGGGGTTTGTTAGGGACTGATCAGTATGGAAGAGACTTATTTACGCAGTTGGTTTATGGAGCGAGACTGTCCCTCTATGTTGGGTTGCTTTCAGCTGTTCTTAGTGTGGCTATAGGTTTGGTTGTGGGGTTGATGGCGGGCTACTTTGGTAGGTTTGTTGATGAATTGATAATGAGGTTTACTGATATGTTGCTTGTGATTCCGAGTTTGCCGCTTTTGATAGTTTTGGTGGCAGTTTTGGGACCTAAACTTGAGAATCTTATAATTTTGCTGGGTATATTGGGATGGATGGGTTTTGCAAGGCTTGTGAGATCTCAGGTGCTTAGCTTGAAAGAGAGGCCTTTTATTGAAGCGGCTAAGGCTGTTGGTGCTGGGAGAGTTCATATTTTGTCAAAGCATATTCTTCCAAATGTGATGTCTTTGGTTTATGTTACTTTAGCTACGTCTGTGCCGGGAGCTATAACGGCTGAGGCGGCTCTTAGTTGGCTTGGATTTGCTGATCCTTTCAGAATTTCTTGGGGTAAAATGCTTTATGATGTTCAAGTTGAAAGTGCTTGGGGAAATTGGTGGTGGGTGATTCCTCCAGGGTTATGTATTGCCTTGTTGGCTATGGCTTTCATTTTACTTGGGTACGCTTTGGATGAAGTGCTTAATCCAAAGTTGAGGGTTAGAAGATGACTGAATTTTGTTTAATTGATAGTTGCGGAATTGGCCAAATTTTCAATTGTTTTGTCAATGAATGTTAAGAATTCTTCTTCAATTTTTTTGTAGAATTCTTGTGATTTTAACTCGTTTAAGATTAGGAATCCCCATCCAAAAAGAGTGAGCACACTTTGTAAGAGTTGAAGGTTTCTAGGGGTTGGGTTTGTGAGTTCTATTATGAAATCGTCTGGTTTTCCCATAATCTTTACTGTCATTATTCTGGGTTTTCCTTCGTGATGTGTTATACAGGAAATTGTAAAGCTTTTTTTGGTTTGTTCGAGTTTTGTTTTGAAGCCCTTTTCTTTGAAGAATGTTTCGGTGAATTTGGCTAGTAGTTCTAGGTTGATTTTCTTTTTTATACATTGAATTTGCATTTTGTTTCATCTGTTATGTAACTATTTTCCATAAAACTTTTAAATTAGCTCCTTATTTAGGTTTTAGTGCTGAAAATATAGGAGAGAGAGGAGAATGAAAAAGGCTTTAGTTATTGCGTTAGCGGTCTTTGCTTCATTGTTGATGGTTGTTCCAGTAAATGCTTGGGTTACTCCGGGAAGTCCTTCAACTTCCGATGAAAACTTTGAGATGTTTGGTCCTAGGCTTGACAAGATCAAGATAATAATGTATAATGGTCAGACTGCCATGTGGACGAACCTGGCTGCGGGCAAAATTGATGTTACCGACTGGCCTTTGAACAAGTATTGGTTTGATGAATTTGACAAGCCAGAATATCAAGGTATAATAAAGAAGGTTCCGTATCCTGGTGCGCCCAATAACGGAGAGGCAGGCATGTACCTTTTCGACTTGAACCACAACAACAACACTGTTTTAGGCAATCCACCGGGAACACCAAAAAACCCCGATACTGGTCAGCCCTACCCCAACCCATTGTATGGTTATCCTGAGCCTGGAAGCTGGAACCCCTGCTCTAACGTGTGGTTCAGAAGGGCCCTCGCCTACTTAACCAACAGAACCTTCCTAGAAATTGACGTTCTGAAGGGCTTGGGCATAGTGATGTACACGCCCGTGCCAAGCTACATGGAACCCCTCGGATGGGTCAACAGATACATCAAACCAGGCGGGCTCCTAGAAGACCTATGCTATTTGTATGATGAAGCTGCAGCAGAGGCAGCTCTTGCTAGCGGCGGCTTTAAAAAAGATGCGGGTACTGGAAAGTATTATTGGGACAAAAATGGCAACAATGTTAAAGATCCAGGCGAAGCCATTAAGGTGAAGATGTGGGTTAGAAGCGACCACGAAGGAAGGAAGAAGATGGGTGAGCAGCTTGCCGCTTCTATGGCTAAGATAGGCATTGACTACGAGTTGAACTATGGTGGAGGTGGAGTATGCTATCAGCACTATATGTTAGAAAAAGATGGCACATTGTACACGGCTGGCTGGATCTTCATAGGTCCAGAGCCAGACTTCCTCTACGACTTGTTCCACAGCAGCATGCATTGGCACAGTCCAGAATCTTCATGCCCCAACACAATGTTCATAAATGACCCAGTCTACGACACTTACAGTTACAACGTGAAATTTGCAACAAGCCTTGCCGCTGCTAACACTTCCGCGTGGGCTGCCCAGCAGAGATTTGCAGAACAAGCCCATGCCATTCCATTGTACTGCAACTTAGGTGTCAAGGCTTCGAGGGTAAAATACCTTGGTGATGTGGGCAATGTGGAAGATGAATACGAGGGCAAGGACTGGTGGCAAATAGTGAACGAGCAGGGCTTCGGCACAAACAGCTGGTACACGTTCCTCAACGCCCAACCAGAAGGCTTCCTATATGGTTCGGGCGACAACGAAATGTCCATCCGTTACGGATGGTCAAGCGTTTATTACCCAACCCACTTGAACATATTATATGCTGAGTGGTATTGGGACTTCGAGATACTTGGTAAAATCTATGACACATTGGC
>JAVZLK010000043.1:0-12461 GCA_038883795.1 Bathyarchaeia archaeon | reverse complement strand
GCTTGCAAGCCTTTACCCAGAAAAAGACGAATTTATTGAACAAGTGAAAATGCATAGGCAAACAATGAGAGACTTACTAAAATATAGCCCAAAAGTCTTTGAAAACACAGAATTACTTTATAATAACGCCATAGCAAAAACCGCGGAAGAACTGGGATTTGCAGGAATTTTCACAGAAGGCGTGGAAAGAATCTTACATGGAAAATCACCCAACCACCTTTACAAGCCTAAAGGCTGCAAGAAGATTAAGATTTTACTGCGGAATTATAAGCTGACAGATGACATTGGTTTCAGGTTTTCAGCCAGATGGTGGAATGAATGGCCTCTAACCGCTGACAAGTACGCAAGTTGGCTGGCGGCAACTCCTGGGAAATGCATCAACATTTTCCCAGACTATGAAACCTTCGGAGAGCACCATTGGCCTGAAACTGGAATACATGAATTTCTGAGGCACTTGCCACGAGAAATTTTAAAATGGTGGCATTTGCGTTTGGCAACACCTTCCGAAGTTGTGGAAAAACATGACGTTATTGGCGAAATTGATGTTCCAGAGCTGGGAGGAACTGTTTCTTGGGCTGATTTGGAAAGAGACGCGAGTTGTTGGCTTGGAAACACTATGCAGTGGGCTTACTACACAAGTGTAAGAAGACTTGAACCCCTCGTGAAAGAGGCAGGTGACAAGGAACTTTTGCGTTTATGGAGATTTTTCCAAACAAGCGACCACCTCTACTACATGTTCACCGCTGGAGGAGCGCCAGGTGAAGTCCACTCTTACTTTAGCCCCTTCAACACGCCAACAGATGCTTTCGTGACAGCGCAAGCAACCATCCTAGACTTTGAAAGTAGAGTAAGAAGAGAGGCTATAGCAGCTAATGAACCCTTCTTGTTTTACACTGGCATAGGAGAAGAAAATTTCACTGGCATGATGGCTTGGAGTCTAAAAGGGTTATTGAAAGCTATTAAGAAGGTTGATGTAAAATCTCTGGAGTTCCACAATAACCGCGGAGACTTTGAAAAATGGGCTGAGAATTCGCTTCACGACAAGGTTTTGGTGGAGCAGTTAAGGAAACTGAAATTGTTAGGGATAAAGGGAGAGCAGCTTAGAAAATCTTTAGCTAAAATTGTTGTTGAGAGAATTAGGAGACAACAGTGATGAAGGTTTTAGTAACTGGTGGTGCTGGTTTCATCGGAAGCCACTTGGTTGAAAGGCTTTTAAAGGAAGATTGTAACGTGGTGGTTCTTGATGACTTGTCCTCGGGCAAAACCGAGAATCTTGACTTGAAAAATCGAAATCTCCTCTTCCTTAAAGGCGGCATTCGCGATAAAGAACTTGTTAAGAAGGCTTTAAAAGATGTTGAAGTTGTTTTTCATTTGGCGGCGCTTGTCGATGTTCCATTTTCCGTCAAAAACCCGCTACTTGTTAACCAAGTAAATGTTTGTGGTTCCCTAAACATTTTAGAGGAAAGTATCAAAAACAATGTTGAAAAGTTCATTTATGCATCATCATGCGCTGTCTATGGCGAGCCACAATACCTTCCAATAAACGAGGAACACCCAACAAACCCCTTATCGCCATACGCCGTTTCAAAACTCACAACAGAAAAATACTGCCAGGTCTTCAACAAACTCTACGGTTTGAAAACTGTTTCCCTCAGACTTTTCAACGTTTATGGTCCAAGACAAGAAGGGGACTCATACAGCAGCGTTATTTCACGGTTCATCCGCCAATTAAGGTCTGGCAAACCACCAATAATTTTCGGTGACGGGTCGCAAACAAGAGACTTCGTTTACGTTTTAGATGTTGTTGACGCCTTCTACAAAGCTATGAATGCCAAAGAATGTGCAGGCGAAATCAACGTAGGCTCTGGAAAAGAAACTTCCATAAAAGAACTTGCAAAAATTTTAATCAACAAATTTGGTTTTAAAAATATTAAACCAGTCTATGCGAAACCGAGGGAAGGAGACATCAGAAGAAGTTGGGCAGACATAGAAAAAGCTAAACACAAACTTGGATACAAACCAAACTTCACCTTACACAATGGTTTAGGTGAACTGCTGAAACAAAGTAACGCCTCAAGATTAATTTAACAAATTGCTATTGTAGCGCTGAACTCTTCCACGCCTTAAAGTTTATTTATTCTGCGTATTCAAAGGTCTAAAAGGGTGTTTACCGCTGTGAATCCAGCATCTCCATTGATTAGTATTATTATCGTAAATTACAACGGCATTAAATGGTTAAAGAACTGTTTAGACTCATTGTATAAGCAGGGCTACACAAACTATGAGATAATTTTAGTTGATAATTGTTCAAGCGATGGAAGCTGTGAATTCGTTAAAAGTAATTACCCAAATGTCAAGCTCTTGGAGCAAGACAAAAATTACGGGTTTGCAAAAGCCAACAATATAGCATTAAAATACGCAAAGGGAGAATATCTTCTCTTCTTAAACAACGACACAATAGTGCAAGAGAGATGGCTAGAGAAACTAGTTAAAGCTGCCCTCAACAACCCTGAGTACAAACTCCTAGCAAGCATTCAACTGCCAGATCAAGAAGGAGGCAAAACCAGAGACATTACAGTTTACTTTGACGCCAGCGTATACTCCCCTAAAGGTGACGTAAAAAGAGATATAGTTGATTCGGCGTTTGCCAGCGGGGCATGTTTCCTTATTCATAGAAAATGGTTAAAAGAAGTAGAATACCTTTTTGACGAGTTTTATTTCATGGCGGTCGAGGACCTAGACTTGAGTTTGAGAACTTTGTTCGCGGGTGGCAAAATAGGATACGTTATGGATAGCAAATTGATTCACTTTGTCGGAGGTTCTTCTGGACGATACAGATCCAAAATAGTTAGACTAGCCACTAGAAATCAAGTGCTAACAGCCTACAAACTATTTGGAAACAAATATTTCGTAAAGATTTTGCTTGCCAAACTTATGCATATTGTCGCAAGAACAGTTGCAAAAGGATATGATCTCAGAAACAATGTTTACATGTTTTTCGGCTACTTGGATGGTCTCGGGGTACTTGCCAAGTACAGAGGATACAGGTTGCATCTAGCTAAAGCGAAGAAACTGGCGGATAGGGACGTGATAAGGAATTTTAAATACAAGTCTGGTGCTCAGAGGTTATTATACAAATTTCTGATAGGATGATAGAAATTAATGTCCAGTGATAAGATTCTTGTACTTGTATGTGCTCATAACGAGGAGAATTTTATAGTTAAATGTTTAAGTTCCGTGATAAACCAAACTAAACAACCATCCACAATAGTTGTGGTAGACGATGCATCCACAGATAGAACACCAGAACTTGTCAAATCCATCGCCAATAAACATGGAGATTTGATAAAGTTTGTAATGCGCAAACGTAAGGTTGACCGTGTGCATACCACTGAAATACCTAAAGTTTTCAATTACGGACTGAAGACTGTCAACATTAAAGAATATGAATATTTAGCAAAGATAGATGCGGACATCTTCCTTTTCCCGGATTATTTCAGAAAGATGATGGAGAGGTTCAGTGTGGATGAAAGGTTGGGAATAGTTGGGGGGGTCTTAATAAACGAGGGAGCAAGCTCAATAGTTGGAGCCAACATGGTTATAAGAATGGAGACGTGGTTTGACATAAGCGATAGAGGTTTTATGCCAATAGTGGATTCAGAAGATGCTTTTCTGCTTTTTAGAGCGCAGATGAAAGGTTGGAAAACTTTATTCTTGAAAGAGGCGAAAAGCATCCATATGAGACCTTTTCATGCACAGCCTTTAGGCAGCATACTGAAGCAAAGAGTGAGATTAGGAAAGACTACTTACCGTTTTGGATATCATCCACTTTACTTTTTGGGCAGACTTGCAAAAATTTCGTTAACTGAGAAACCTTATCTTTTATGCGTTCCATTAAGCCTCTACGGTTGGACGTATTCTTGGCTGAGAGGCGATAAACATCGAGAAGAATTTAGGAAATGGCTTAAAAACTACCAGAAACAGAAAATAAAGTTTCTATTATCAGAGGTGTTCTAGTACATAAGCTAACTGTGCAATTAAGTGATGAAGGAATGGAGCAATCTAAAGATAACAAAGTTCATAGACCTTTAGTTACGGTAATTACCGTAAATTACAATTCGCTGGCGACTAAAACAATTGTTCTGGAGTCGCTAAAGGGCATAATTAGTATAGGTTATAGACCTTTAGAAATAATTATTGTCGACAACGGTTCTACTGATGGAAGCTTCGAGTACATTAAAGATGCTGTGAAAAAGTTTGCACCGAAGGATATAGTTGTCAAGTTTTTAAAGCTGCCTAAGAATTATGGTTTTACCGTTGCCAATAACATAGCGCTTACAAAAAGAAGTAAGGAAGCCAAGTACGTTGCCTTAATAAACAACGATCTTTTACCTGAACCCGATTCTTTAAAGAAACTTGTCGGCTTCTTGGAGGATAATGACGATATAGGGGGAGTACAAGGCTTAATTTTAAATTGGGACGGCACAAAAGTTGATTCGGCAGGGATTTTTGTAACAAATTTCTGGTATACATATGTTTATGGGCGTGACTTCAAAGCCTCAAAGAAAACGTTTGTCAGTTACATTAGCTGTGCTTACGCGGTTTTTAGAGTTGACTCCTTGCTTAAGGGTGGGGGCCTCTTTTTTTCTCCCTTCTTTATGTATGCTGACGACTTAGAATTAGGACTTAGACTTTGGTGTACCGGTTCAAAAATTGCCTACGTGCCAATTGTAGCTGGCCATCACTTTGGTTCAGTAACAACCAAAAGGTTCAGTCATATGATGGTGTACTTCCCATGGAGGAACATGATTGCAATAATAATGGCTTACGATAGGTTTTATCCTCTAAAACTCTTAGAGAAACTCGCCTTTTATCTGGTAACCGCATATGCAAGACGTGACAAACTTATACTAAGAGAGTTTATTAATGGAATATTCTTAGGCTATTCGTTAAGGAATTGGCTTAGAAAATTAAATTGCACGGCAAAAACTTATCCGGTAATAAAAATTCCTATCGTGAAATTTTACTCGCAAATCCTAAAAACTTACATAAAATATGGGTCATGGTCCTCAGGGCTTTCGTCAAGATCTGTTTCAGAAATTCTTACAAAACGTGGTAGCAAACTAAATTTCTGTTGATGTTGCGTATACAGGCTGAGCAACTTCTTCCCTTTGAAAACTTGGCGCAGTTGAAAGAAAGTTATAATAATCGCGCTTGCCGTTAAATTTGTTATGAAAGCTCTGGTTTTAAGCGGTGGCAAGGGAACAAGACTTAGACCATTAACCCTAACTACTGCAAAACAGTTAATTCCAGTTGCGAATAAACCCATTTTAGGCTATGTTTTGGATCACGTAGCCAAAACAGGCATAAAAGATGTTGGCATAATAATAGCTCCAGAGACAGGCCAAGACGTTAAAAATTATGTCAAAGATGGCTCTTTATGGAACATTAATGTTACCTACATACCTCAAGAACCGCTGGGACTGGCTCACGCTGTGAAAACAGCACAAAACTTCCTCGGCAAGGATGATTTCATAATGTGTTTGGGCGACAACTTAATTGGAAAGGGTTTTAACACGCTCATTAAAAGTTTCGAAAATGAAAACCTAGATGCCTTAATACTGCTGAAGGAAGTTGAAGATCCAACAAGGTTTGGAATCGCAGTATTGGATGAGAAAAACAACGTTATTAAACTGGTTGAAAAACCAAAAATCCCTCCAAGTAACCTTGCCATAGTAGGTGTCTACCTATTTTCGAACAAAATTTTCAACGCTATAAAAAACATAAAGCCTTCGTGGCGCGGGGAGCTTGAAATAACGGATGCCATACAAGAGATGATAAAGCAAGGTTGCAAGGTTAAAGCTGAGAGGCTTGACACATGGTGGCTTGACACAGGCAAAAAGGACGACATACTTTTCGCTAATGCTAAAATTCTAGATGAATACGTAAAACAAGAAATAAAAGGAGAAATAGAAGAAAGCAAAGTTGAAGGTAGAGTCACAATTCAGAGCGGCGCGAAGATAATTAACAGCACTGTAAGAGGGCCGACAATAATAGGCGAAAATTGCATAATTCAAAATTCCTTCATAGGCCCCTACACAAGCATTGGAAAAAACGCGCAAATCGTGGAAAGCTCGATAGAATATAGCGTAATCATGGAAAATACCATTATAGAAAACGTTGAGAGACTAGAAGAAAGCTTGATAGGACGAAACGCGAAAATTATTAGAAACCAGAAACACAAAACTTTGAAACTAAACATAGGTGACTACTCAGAGGTAGAAATATGAAGGAATATCCCTTAAAAGGGGTGAAAATTCAAGAAATAAACATAATACCCGACGAAAGAGGCTTTTTCGCTGAAGCCCTAAGACAAGATTGGAAAGAGTTCCTTGAAGAAGAATGGATAGCGCAAGCAAACATAAGCTATAGTTATCCAAACATTGTTAGAGCATGGCATAAACACGAAAGAGGTCAAGTGGATTATTTCGTTGTTTTAAAAGGCGCTATGAAAATCTGTGCGTATGAAGAGGAAACTGGAAAAATGGTTGAAATCGTAGCCAGCGGCAAAAAACCCTCGATTGTTCGCATACCTGGAAAATACCTTCATGGAACCAAAACAGTCAGCAACACACCCTCATTAACCATGTATTTCGTCACGAGAATCTATGACTACAAAACCCCAGATGAAATCCGAAGACCATGGAACGACCCAAAAATAATACCGACGGAAATAAACGGTAAAAAAGACGATCCAAGAGTTGGCAAGCCATGGGATTGGTTCCAGCCGCCACATAAATAGGAGGAAAATAACTTGAAAGTTTTGGTAACTGGTGGAGCAGGATACATTGGTTCAATCCTTACAAGACTTCTTTTGGAAAGAGGCTATGAAGTAACATGTTTAGATAGACTCTTTTTCGGATTAGACCCGATTAAAGCTATAGTGGACAAAATAACGTTGATTAAGGGTGATGTTAGATGGTTTAACCCTGAAATACTGGAAGGGATAGACGCGGTTTTTGATTTAGCTTCTCTGTCAAATGACCCAAGCGGAGAACTGGACCCTCAAAAGACGCTTGAAATAAACTATAAAGGAAGAGTGAGGGTGGCCAAACTCTCCAAAAAGCATGGAGTTAAAAGATACGTTCTAGCAAGTACCTGTAGCGTTTACGGTTTCCAAGAAGGCATTTTGACAGAGGAATCCAATTTAAATCCCCTGACAACATATGCAAAAGCGAATGTTCTTGCAGAAAAAGAAATTATGCCATTAGCTAACAAAAATTTTACTGTAACCGCTCTAAGACAAGCGACAGTTTACGGTTTCTCTCCAAGGATGAGGTTTGATTTGGCGATAAACGGAATGGTTCTTGGCTTTTTCAAGAACGGAAAAATACCCATAATGAGAGATGGAAAACAATGGCGTCCATTTATTCATGTGAAAGACACGTCGAACGCCTTTCTTACAGTTTTGGAGGCAGACAATGAACTTGTCAACGGCCAAATTTTTAATGTAGGAAGCAATGAGCAAAACATGCAAATATTTGACCTAGCAAAGCTGGTTGCAGAATCCATTAACTTGCCATTTAATTACGAGTGGTATGGCTCGCCTGATGCAAGAAGTTATAGAGTGAGCTTTGACAAAATAAAAAAGACTTTAAACTTTAAGCCGCAGTACACGCCAAAAAATGGGGCAAGAGAAGTTTTTGATGCTTTAAAGGATGGAAGATTAAACGCTGATGACCCTAAGACGATAACGGTCAAATGGTATAAACACTTGCTCGAAATGCACGCACTCATTAAGGAAATCGAGGTTAAAGGAGTAATTCTATGAAAATAGTTGTCATAGGCTCAACGGGGCAACTTGGCACGGATCTTATGAAAACGCTGGCAAAAGAACACGAAACGGTGGGTTTAACGCACCAAGACATAGAGGTAACAGACTATAATTCTTGTCAGTTATTAAAAACAATTCGCCCCGATGTGGTGATAAATACTGCTGCATTCCATAAAACTGATCAGTGCGAAGATGATCCGACAAAGACATTTGCTGTAAATGCAATTGGCGCCAGAAACGTGGCCATGGCGTCAAAAGAAGTTGGGGCCGTAACAGTTTTTATGAGCACAGATTATGTTTTTAATGGTTCTAAAAACGAGCCATACACAGAAGAGGATGTGCCAAATCCAATTAACACTTATGGAATCTCCAAACTGGCGGGTGAACTTTACACTAGGCAAAATCCAAAGCACTACATTATTAGAGTGGCAAGTTTGTTCGGTGCTGCTGGGGCCAGCGGTAAAGGGGGAAATTTTGTCGAGACGATGATAGCCAAAGCTAAGAAGAAGGAGCCAATAAGTGTTGTAGATGATATGTGGATGAGTCCCACGTACACGCGAGATGCAGCTTTTGTGATAAAAAGAATAATAAACGCAAAGCTTCCTTTCGGAACATATCACGTAACAAATCAAGGCTTCTGCACATGGTTTCAATTTGCAGAAGAAATATTCAAAATAACAAGCCTAACCCCTGACCTGACACCAATCAAAACTGACCAGTTGCAAATGAAAGCTAAAAGACCACGTTTTTCGGCGCTAAAAAGCGTAAAACTTCAGAACTATGGCATAAAAATGAGGAGTTGGAGAGAAGCCCTCCGTGATTATCTAGCTGAAAAAGGTCACATAAGCTTAGCCGATGGCAAATGTCGATGAGGGAGGCGAAGATGCATATCGCCCAAATAGGGACTGGACGAGTGGGGCGTCCTACAGCATACACCCTCATGTGTGCAGGTTTTGCCGATGCAATAACCGTATGTGATACAAAACCCGGACTTGCCCCTGCCTTTGCAGAGGAACTCAAGCATGTTGCAGCAAGTCTGAGGTTGGATGTTGAAATATTTGCATGCGAGAAAGACGAAGAAGTTACGGGAGCAGACATCATTTTAATAGCTGCGGGAGAGCCCCGAATACCCGGAGTTCAAATGAGCAGAAGAGACTTGACTGTGAAAAACGCAAAAATAGTAAAATCTATTGCAGAAACAGTTTCTCCGAGAAACCCGGGCGCAAAATATATCGTTATAACAAACCCTGTCGATGCAATGGCTATGGTGTGCAAAAAGTACTCAAAAGCTGATTTTGTAATAAGTACTGGAACGAACCTTGAATCCATGAGATTTCGATCTAAGTTGGCGTCTGATCTAAAAGTGCCAGTATCCAAGGTGCAAGGGTGGGTCGGAGGAGAACACGGTGAAGCTGCAGTCGTCCTCTGGTCAACAACGAAAGTAAACGGTGTACAAGCGGAAATTTATGCTAAGTCAAATAGTAAAATCCTGCACAAAGAAGAAATTGGGTCCTATGTGAAAACAATTTCAAAGTTTGTAATAGATAATATTGGAGGAACGGAATATGGTCCAGCGGCCTCCTTCAAAAACATTGTTGAGGCTATAATAAAGGATAGAGGAGAAATACTCTCTGTGGCGGCTCCAACAAAATTTGAGGGATTACCCGAACCAGTTTTTGTCGGGGTCCCGATAAAACTCGGGCGATCTATCGGTTCATCGTTATATGACAAGCTTTCGAATGAGGAAAAGGGAGGGATAAAGGAGGCAGCAAAAGTGATCTATCAAACATATAAAACTGCAATTGAAAACATAGAATAGCACACAATGTGGAATTTAGTCATAAATGAAAAAAGACAGGTACGAAGCGAGGGGTGGCATGTTCTCAATAATATGTGTATTTAATGATGAAAAGACGTTAAAACTAAACTTGCTCACAAGCCTTAATCTTCAGGAAAAAGCATTTGACCTTATTTTGGCAGGTAACCCGACCTCTCGCCCTTTAACTAAGGCTTTGAATGAAGCAGCTCTAAAAGCGAAAGGGGAGTTTTTAATGTTTGTTCACCAAGATGTCAAACTTGTCGGCAAAGATTGGTTGGGAAAAGCTGAGGTCTTCTTGAAATCATTTAAAGATTTAGGTGCAGCAGGCGTGTCCGGCATGGACCATAAGGGTCGCCCTAGGGGGTTTATTGTAGATAGGGGGAGAATTTGGGGGCGGCCCATAAAGCTTCCAGTTGAGGTGATGTCTTTAGACGAACAATTGCTCATTACCCCTGCATCAGTTTTTGAACATTTGAAATTTGATGAAGGCTTCAAATTTCACTCTTACGTTGCTGACTATTGTTTAAGAGCTAATTTGATTGGATTAAAAACCTATGTATTGCCTTTATCCGTCTATCACAATTCATCCACTGCGCCTATCTTCAACATCGGGAAATTAGAAGAAGATGATTTTAGGCTGGTGCTGAAACACAAGGATACCTTCCATGTGATACACAAAACTACGGGAACTGTGAGTCTAAAACTAGCAGAACCTTATTTAATGAAGACATTAAAAGATGTATCAAAGCGAATACTTCTTAAAATCGGTGTCGTCATATTAAATTTCTCATTTGGGTCATTTAATAATGTCCTTGATGTAGGTACAATACCAATTACACAGCCTTTTCTTATCAATTATTTGCCCCGGCTAACCGACTGTTACAGCGTAGGAGTTTCCGAGGACATCTGCTTTATACATGCTAGTAGAAGAATAAGAATACATAAGGATTACGTTTTATGCTCTCTAACGCATCTTCCGTTTAGACCTAAAGCCTTTGACTTATGCGTTGTCTGGAGCCTTTTAGAGTATCTTCATAAAGATAAAGGTAAGGAACTGTTAAAAAAACTTGAAGAAATAGGAAGATCTATACTTGTGCGTTGTCCTAATAATGGTGCGCCATTAAACGAAGCATACTGCCTCTATTTATCTAAATACAGCATTAAAGAATTAAAAGACCAAGGGTTCATGGTTCTGGGTAAAGGAAGCCAACTAAGGAAATTAGAACCCTTTTCAACAGTCTTCGCTGCATTTTTACCTCAAATCTGTGTCGAGCTCATTGGATTAAAAAGAAAAAGATAATTTATTATTTTTTTAGAAACCAAAGACTGATAAGAGCCTTGAAGGGCTCCAAGTCATCATGTCAGTAAACTTCTTCTCGCCTACGCTTGTCTATAAGTTAAACCTTACAAAAGCTATGCTGCAGAATATAGCCGCTGTAACCTTGCGAAATTGGTTATGGAAAGCAGGTTTTTAGCCAATTCATGGTGTCTTTGATGCTTTTTTCAATGGAGTATTTTGGTTTCCAACCTAGACTTTTCAGTTTTTCTATCGACAATAACATTAAGGGTACGTCTCCAGGCCAGCCTATTTTTCCTCCAGTAAATTCGTATTTGACACCTTCTAAACCCAATAGTGAAGCGACTAGGCAACCGATTTCTTTTACGGTTATAGTTTCCTCGGAGCCCACGTTGAAAACACTGTATTTTTCAGTTTTTCTAGCCGCCAATAAAGTTGCGTCTACAGCATCGCTCACATGGAGATATGATTTCTTTTGGTTTCCATCTCCGAGGATTTCCAGTCTTTTTGGATTTTTCTTTAATTTGTGATAAAAATCGTATATTACGCCGTGAGTCAGTCTTGGCCCGATGATGTTAGCGTATCGCAGCACAGTTGCCTTTAATCCGTAAAGGTGGGAGTAGGTTGACAAGTAAAATTCAGAAGCAACTTTGGCGGCGCCGTAATTGCTTATGAGGGCAATAGGCGCTTCTTCCGGTGTTGGAATCTTTGCGTTGCCGTAGACAACCGAGGAAGAAGCAAAAACAATATGTTTAACATCATTTAATCTGCAGGCTTCCAGAACATTAAGAGTCCCAAACGCATCTATGCTGAAGTTTTCTAGTGGTTCGCTAGTGCTTCTTCTAACATCTGGATCAGCAGCGAAATGGTAGACTACGTCAACTTCTCTACAAGCTCCATTTATGCTCTCCAGCTTTCTTATGTCTCCCCTAATTAGCTTACAATTTACGCTGCTGAGAAATTCTTTTTTGCCAGAAGAGAAATTGTCAAACACTATTACATCATTTTTCTTTGCCAATGCATCTGCCAAGTGGCTTCCGATGAAACCAGCACCACCAGTTACTAAAACCTTCATGTTTTTCCCCTTCAAAGTCCAAGAATTAGTTTGGCTAAGTTTTCAGCTCCGTCGGGGAATTTTGGTCGTGGCATTTCCCTTGATTCTTCAATCGCATTTAACAAATTATTTAAAGTGATCTTTGAAACCAGCACCGCATTTACTTTTTCCACCAAATACCTTGCATCTTCAACGCCAGCGGTTCTCGTCCATTCTGGATTAGGAACAACAACCGTAGGTTTCTTGTATATCAGCGCTTCTAAAATTGTGGAACCAAAATGTGTAACCACTATGTCGGCGCCAGCAACAAGCTCATAAAACCGTGTAGAATACTCGATTATTTTCCATTCGGGATTCCGTTGTTTATAAGGTTCTGGATTTACTTTGCCAGTTTGTAAAACCACATTTTCTTAACTGCTTTTAGAAATTACGTCAAAAAGTTGCTTATGCCCCAGAG
>JAVZLK010000042.1:0-12486 GCA_038883795.1 Bathyarchaeia archaeon | reverse complement strand
ATTATGCAGAAAAAGATGACAAAAAAGCGTTATCCCACATTGAGAATGAAATTGATGAGCTCGTTGCTGAGCTTTATGGGCTTTCTAGCACAGAACTTCAAAGAATTAAAGAACAAATTTAGAAAGTTTTCGCTTCCTTCTGCTACATGCCCATTATTCAAAAATTTAGTTCTAAATCCTTTTTCGCCATATAAATAATAGCCCAACTCCAATCATAAGTGCTGCTATTAAAACCATTGGGAGATATGTTGGGATATAGCTCTCTGAACCTTGGTTATCTGGTGGTGTCGGAGGACTTGGAGGATTCGGTGTTCCCTGGTCATCCGGGCTTGTTGGAGAATAAGCCACTTGCAACGTAGAAATGTTACTTTCATCTCCTGTGTGGTCTGTATCACCAAGCCAATGTGCTTTTAAGTAGTATGTTCCCGTTGATGTCGGGGTCCATTGATAGACATAACGACCTTGTGTGTCTGTTATTACGGTTGCGAGAAGGTTCCATTGATATCCATTTTCGCTAACGTACAAATCTACACTTGCACATTGGTGTATCGGCGTTATTTCTCCGGACAGTATAACCGTGTTTCCAAGGTTTATGTTGGATGAAGATAACAATAACGTGAGCGTTGACATTGCTTTATTAACTATGATGGTTTGCACTTCGCTGGTGGCGCCTTGATGGTCGGAATCCCCAAGCCACACAGCCTTTATGTAAAAAGTTTCTGCAAGCGTCGGAGCCCATTGATATGAAAAGTAGCCGTCAATATTTGTATCAACTTGTGTCAAAAGAAGCCAGTCTTCCCCGTCTATGCTATAGTACAAGTTTATGGTTTGATAAGAGTGAATTGGCGATATATACCCCGTAATAGTAACGGTTTCTCCAATGTAAATTGTTGAAGCAGATAACGTTAAGTATATGCTTGACGGCGCAAGAGAGACATCAAAACTGAGAATGGAACTGTCAGCACCTTCATGGTCAGCATCTCCACTCCAGCTTGCCCGCAAATAATAGGTTCCAACAGAACTAAAAGTGAATGTGAATGAAAAAGCCCCGGAAGAATCCATAGTGGTCGTACTCAATACAGTCCAAGAACCAGTTCCTTTCCGACAGTAAAGAACTACGTTTTTCCCCACGTGGGCAGGGGAAATAGTGCCTTGAATTTGTATCTGTTGTCCAACATAATAGGGAGGTGAAGGCGAGCGAGTTAACGTGGCAAAATATGAGGTAGATAAATCAGCGTCGACGCTTGCGGAAACTTGTGCGGGTGAAGACATTTCAACGTTATTCAGAGGGATTATGGTTGCGGATGCTTGCTTTAAATCGTCGGGGCATTCGCCTACTCGCCATCCAGAGGTAGCATTTGCACCACTACAATATCCAGTACATTCCGCAATGTAATACCTTTTAGAGTTGTAAGAGATGTACCACACAGAGCCCCCTCTAGCATACACGGGAGTTTCCGAGAGATACACTCCAATGTTCATATGCGCCTTGTCTGTCCAATCAAACAATACGACATCCATTCCCTTAGCCTTCATAATAGAGGCAGCCAATAAAGAGAAAACGTCGCAGTCCCCGGAATTCTCCACGATAGTTTCGACAGGATATTTTGGGCTACTTACAACATAGGGGATTTGATGAACAACCATTAAAACTGCATTGGCAAATTGTTCTTCGCTGTGGGATTGGCTTTGACAAATACTCCAAATTCTATCGGCGATGGGTCTAACCGCATCTGGTGTAATAAATTTCAAGTAATCGCTCCTAGAATAGCAACTGTGGTCTCTCCCCTTATAATAATCATACAGTGATTGGGTAATAGAAACGTAAAGAGTGTGTGGCTCCCAATACTCCCATAACCAACCATTTTCAACGTAAAAAGTGTACGTAAACTTGTATGTGGAAGTAGAAGCGTAAGTTTGCGGGAGAGTTAGGCCGAGAAACAATGATAATAAAATAGAAAGCACAAAAATCTCTGTGATGAGGCTTCTCTTTCTAATGGCGATTGAGTCTGGGCATGGGGGCGACATTATTCACCCACTTTTATTCTTGGAGTAGACTGTATTATGTCTTACTATACACTAATATTAACTTTCATGCTTATAACTTTTACTTACAAATGCTTACAATCACAGATAAGCCCTAAACATCGAACAACTCATACGATTTCCACAGGATTAAAATGGTAAAAGTCAAACTAACAGTCAGCATCCTACCAGAACTCATAAGATGGATAGATGAACAAGTAGAAAAAGGCTATTTCGCAGACAGAAGCCACGCCGTCCAATACGCCATAATGAAAGTGAAAGAATTAATTGAAAAAGGAGAAATCAGGTTCTAAGAGCACTATTTTTAGCCAATTTTCAAGCACATTCCACTTGTTTAAATTAAATTTAGGAATGTATTCCAAAAAATTTTATAAGTAATTTAGGAATAAATTCCAAACATGTCCATCACGAATTTAAGTATAAGCGAGCTAGCCTATTGGAATGAATGGTGGAGAACAAAAAAGTTCCCTGATGAGGATGTAAACATCCAAGATTGGTCGCAATCAGCTTTCAAGTGGACCCCTAGATTAAGTGAAACTATTGAGAACGAAGAAGTTATATATGTTCTAAGGGGTCCCAGAAGAGTTGGCAAAACTACTTTACTAAAACTAAGGATAAAAAAGCTTCTAGAAGAAGGCGTCCCTCCAGAGAACATTTTTTATTTTCCATGCGATGCGATAGAAACCCCAAAACAGTTGTTTACAGCAATTGACAATTACCTAGCTCAACAAAGGAAAGCTGAAAAATGGGCGTATCTCTTTATCGATGAGGTTTCCATGCTAGCTGAGTGGCAAAAGGCTATAAAACTGCTTATAGACTCCGGAAAATTTAGAGAGTGCACTGTCATCTTAACAGGTTCTCATAGCATAGACCTTCGAAAAGGGTCAGAGTCGCTTCTGGCAGAAGAGGTAAAATTGAAAGGCTAAAATACGGGACCCCCGATAAGATACTGCTTCCAGCAAAATTTTCAGAATACGTAGAAACCCTTGAGCCCACATTATCCAATGAGCTACGAGGATTATGGCTTTTGTCGCTTAAAAACCGAAGCAAAATATTAATTGAACTTGCTCATGGCAAAATACCACTAGAGTTGAAAAGGCTTGCTCTCTTTACTAGAGAATTAGAACTCCTTTTAGACCAATTTTTAGTTACTGGTGGAATACCTCAAGCTATACATCAATACATTTCAAAACGGGAAATAGCCGAAGATACTTACGCTACTTTCGTAAGCTTGATGGTACGGGATGTTTGCAGATGGAAGCATGAAGAAATTTATGCAAGGCAAATATTGCGAAGGATATTTGAAGTTCTCTCATCCCACATTAGTTGGAATCAACTTAAAGAAGGAACAGATATTAGAGACCCCAAAACGGCGGAATCTTATGTAAATATACTAAAAGATAGTTTTGTGCTTTCATACTTTTATCAATTAGATATAGGAAAGGGGTCGGCTGATTATGTAAGCAATAAGAAAATTTACTTTCAAGACCCATTCATATTTCATGCTTGTAGGGGCTGGGTTTATGGCAAGAAGGCATTTGATTTAAGTAAAATTTTTCTGAGCTCGTTGGAGAACAAGAGTAAGTTAATAGAGTGTGTAGTTAGTAATCATCTTTCTCGTTTTATGTTTAACTTATATCCCAGCTCCCTCTTTGACCCGTCAAACTATGTTTTCTATTGGAAAGATAAAAAGACTGAAGTTGACTTTGTAATTGAGTTGGAGGGCAAGTTTTTGCCGATAGAAGTCAAGTACTCTGACAATATCCAGAAAGATGACGCAAGGGGAATATATAATTTCATGAAAACAGGGCGCTCTTATGACTTTGGAATTATTACATCGAGAACCCGATTTGAAGCGGGAAAGAGGTATGTGGTTGTTCCTCTTAGCATCTTTCTTTTGCTTGCATAATGTTTACTTGAATTAATTGATTCGAGTAATGTTGCTTGCAGGACGAACGGAAAAAACATTTGTAATTGTTGGTGATAATTTATTGCGGTAAGAATGGATGAAATTGAAAAAGCGCAGCGTATAGTTGCAAAGTTAACTAAGGAAGATAGAGTTGCGCTTCGGCGATGCATTGATGAATGCTTATCTGCGGCTATAATGTTTGACGAAACTGGAAAGCTAGAATATTTTGCCAGAATGAAGAATACCATGGAAAATTTCATAAAGACGTTAAGATTGTTGAGAAAGAAGATTAATGCTCCCCATAAAGGTACAATTCCCTAAAATATTTCATTCACTTTTTCAGGTTGTATGATATTGAGAGTCGTTAAAATAGCATATTGCCTCATATCCAGAAAGCGACAGGAAGTCACCGATAATAGTGCTCCATCCGTTTTGTTGAGGTTCAATATTGTACCAGCCTAAAATGCCAAGGTTTATTTTTACCCATGCATGATATTGATTGTTATTGTTCTTACCTATAACTACATAGACATCGTTAGGAGACCATCCGTCAGCACGTAAAAGGGAACATAGAAGAATTGCAAAGTCTTCACAATCACCAGTTCTTAGCTGAAGCGTCTCTTTTGGCAGTTGCCAATAATCATTAGTTCCATAAGCGTTTGAATCATACTGATATGTGACACTATTCCCCACCCAATCCCTTAACGCCACCCAGTTGGGGATTAAGGGAAACTTGTTGCTTAAAATTTGGTTTTTAATTTGGACAACGTTAGCCTCATTTGGAGTTATGAACAACATACATAAATTAGAGTCAAAATAACGTGGCAGGACGGCGCTAACTGTCATTATGGCAGAATCTGATGATTCCATGCATGAAGCATATAAGCTGATTGTTTTTGAGGTGTCATAGACTATTTCTAAACTGAATGAATCCGAGCACTCCTCATAGGGTCTTAATAATGGAACTGTTCGCTCTAAATATGTTACCCCCTCAACTTTAACCACCACGTTTACATTTTCAGCATTGCCATTTCCATAATTCCTCAAAGAAAACTCAACATTAGTAATGTACACCGGCAAATCCAAATTAGAATCTCTGGTCCAATAACCATTCACTTCATGCAAATAAGCAGTGAGGATAGGTGTCGTGAGCGGTTGAGGTGGGTTCTCACCATGTTTCTCTGGAGTTGAAAAATATTCTTCATGTCTCCTTTGGCTAATTATTGCAAATCCTATGATAAATGCTCCAAGAAGAATAGCAATAAACGATACGGAGACATGCAGTTTGCGGGACATTTTTCCGGCTAATTACCTAGTGAAAAGTTTTTAAAATTCTTTATTCCGTGGCAATTGCTAAATAAAAATGAGAAAAGGTATTATCCTACAAAAATAGGCTTTCGAGTTTCTCAATTTCTTTTTCGGTTCTTTGATTTCCTTAAAAAGCATGTTCAACCTATCAGACACTATTTTCCTCAATTCCATATTGCCAGCTTGCAGATAATATTGTAGTTTTTCCTCTGCACTTCTATGCTCCACTTTAAGTTTAATCAAGTCATCCCGCAGAGTGAAACATACTGCTCCAACAAACACTTGAATTTTCTTCCAATTGTGGCGTCCAATAAACCATGAAAGAATGGAAAAAGAACTACTTAGACTTTGTTTTATGCAGAAATCATTATTCAATAATGTTGATTTTGCCCCTCTATGTATACTCCAAATAATAGAAAGGAGAAGAAGGATGAGGTAGACGCATCTGCATTTGGATTAATGCAAATTCTGTCCTTTGGTCCAGGTCCTTTTCAATTTATTTCTAAGTTTAGCTTGACGGTTGCGATATCCCCTAGCTATGAAAAACTTAATTGTAAGAACTATTGCGAAGGCTATTTAAGAAAAACAGTGGTGAGGACTGCGGTAGATTCTGAGCACTCATGATAAAAAGAGGAGGCATAGGTTAAACGTTGTTATCCCTTTTTAGATGCTTATTGAAACTTTAGGCTGTTCTATCTTAACAACAACCTCTAAGTTCTCTTTTAGATAAACTGAGATATATTGAAGCATCAGTTGAGAACATATCGTGCAAATTGGAATTTTCATCTGTTCCTCGGAATAAAACTTTTTTATGCTGACAATTTCAAAGCAAGCATTAACATCCATATCTTTCTCAAGTTCTCCATTCTCCCAATAGGCTTCTATGGTGTTTTTCAACTCCCTTGAATTGCGACCGCAAATCCAGCATCTGGTTTTTTCTGATATTTTCATAACCTCACCCAAAAAAGCTCCTAAAATTTGAGAGTTATACATGATGAAAACTATGCTCTTCTAACATTCTCTCGAATTCGTAAATTTCTTTGTTCCTTTCAATTGCAAACTCCAAGATATGCTCACTGTCTTGCGGATTTTGCCATACTCTCTCTAAAATTTCCCTAACTTGTTTTTCATCCTTGGCTATTTTGCATATTTTTTGAACACTTACCTCTCGTGGACAGCCTCTCTCATGAAGCTTACTATTAAAATCGGCAGCTTTCAAAAGTTGAATATTTCTGTGCGCTGCATAAGATGCTAAGCTGATAGAGTTATCATTTATCTGGATTCTTTCATTAGGATTGAATGCGCTACCAGCAAAGATTCCAATTACTCCTTGTTTAATTTCCCGTCCTTCAGGAGTACTGACGCCAAATTCCTTGCTCCACCTTAAAACGTCAAAGAAATCATCAATGTCCCGTTTACAGATTAACCCCCACTTACATGATAAAACATAAGTGACTGAAGGAGAAAAAAGGCTTGGAGTTACTTCCCATACACGGTCAACCTCAGCATTTCTTATGCGCCCTCTAACGCTTTTGACTAAATGTATGGTGATTCGACGGGAATCCATGCCTTGTAGCCTATGATTTTGAGTCCAAAAGCGAGCTCCTGTTGTAAATTTATCAATGAACCACTCCACAACAGCTTCCCAGTTGTGTCCAATGCGATTTGCTTTACCTTTGGTCATTCGAATGTAATTTTCCTTCATTGCTATGGCAGCTTTCAACTCATCTTCAGTTATAGAATTGTGATAGAAATATCTGAAAGTATTAAATAACTTAATTTCCCTTAAGTCTGGGTATAATTGTAATGCCCTGTTGACTGCGACTTCTGCTTCATATTTACTACAACCTAAACTCTCACAGATATAAGTGAAGCTTATAATTTCTCTTAATCTTGAGGATTCAAGAATTAAATCTCGAATTCTATGAACTCTCTGTATTGTAGGATTCGTTGATTCTTTTTCAGCAAGGGCCCTTTCGGTTTTTTCAACAGCCTCTTTTATAGCCTCTTCCCTTAGTTTTGAAGAATCTATATACGTAATTAAATATCCTTCTTTGAAGGGTGTTTGTCTATCATCAAATCTATAGCCTCTGACAAAAACTAAACCTTTTTTCTCCCATCTTCTCACATTAGACATAACATCACAAGGTTTAACACCCATTCCTGAAAGTGCTTTAACCACATCCGTAGTGAAAAAAGCCCTTTGAGCATTCTCGATTAAAAAACGTAGTATCAACTTTGCTTTACTTTCTTTCTTGGCATTCTGCGTATTTTCAAAACTGACAAAATAAATACCATTTATTACCATAGATTCGATATCCTTTGGCTTTAAAGTATATAGATAGTATGAACGCAGATTCCTAGATACCCCAGCTCTACCCCTGAATCTCTGAAAAGTCTCCCTTAATGGCATTTTAGAGCGTAAAACGAGTTTCTTGTGCCAATATCTCCTTAAGGCAGACCATACAATGTTCGGTTTTAGTCCAGTTAATAAAGCAATTTCTGCGCTAGATTTTGGTTTGCCATCACTTAAAACTCCTAAAATTATTTTCTTGGTGGCATTGTAAAAAGTAGCCAAAAATACGCACCGTTAATAAAATAAACCTTTGGTTCCGTTCATGTACTTATTATAATAATCCTCCTCATGTATCTTGAGGTATCTAACAGTTGTTTCAACCTTCTCATGACCTAGAGCAAGACTTATGGTCCAAAGGTCAACTCCATGTCTCCAGAGCTTAACAGCATATGTATACCTTAATCTATGGCTATAGAGGTGCTCTCCCGTCATCTGTGACATTTTACGGAATAGATACCCAAGACTGTAAACTGTTAACCCAATTGTTGGGTCTCGAGGATTATAAAGCAGAAAATCATGAGGAAGCTTAAGTGATGCCCTAAACTCTAACCATTTCTTGAATTGCTCCGCTTGTCGTGGAGTAATCGGTATATACCGTGTTTTCTTTATGTGACCTTTACTGAGTTCGATTTTTAGCCTGGGCATATCTCTGTCAAGCTCCACATGTTTAATACGTAAATTGCAGTATTCTAAGAGCCGCAGTCCAAAATTCAAACCCAACCATACTATAAACTGAAGGAGAACATCACATAATTTCGTTAAAACTCGTTTCTCTTGTTCATCGGTGAGAGCTACTCTATTATCTTCGCCTTTTTCTCCAGGCAACTCCTTTATGTCTTCCTCTATTTTATAGAAGTCTCTTGAATCAAGTATTTCCTCTCTTACGAGCCACTTGGCAAACATTTTAATAGTACTAGCACATCCTTTTACAGTTCTTTGTTTAATCTCTTTCTTTTCTCTTCGTTGTGTAAGCATAGCTATGTACGCTTCAACATCTGACCTTGTCAAATGCTCTATGCTTTTCCTCCGCTCTCGCATCATAAAACCATGAAATTCAATAAGCTGATAGAGTCGCCCCTCCCGGGTCCTTGGCGAAAAGCGAATTGCCATATAATCGTCGTAGCGTTGTAGTATATGCGGAAGCTTCGTCCTGTCTATTTTCCTGCCACGTCGCATTTCAATCACTTTTAAAACTGATAATTCCCCCGTAACGTCTACTCAACTCGCCTTTTTCTTCGAGTTTATGCAAAACTTCATCAAGAACACATATTCCTGAAGAATTAGTAGCGTACAAAAATGGAGCAAAAGAAGGGTTTATGCGTTTTAACTTCTCTCTCAACTGGTCTAGCGTTATAATGCCCTTTTTAGTTCTTCTCTTTATTATTAAGACCGCTTCTAGCATTTTTTCACTGATTTTCCAATCGTTATGACCATTTTCTTGAGAGAAAGAGTCCAGTTTCTTTTCAATGTTCTCGACTCTCTTGGCAATAGCGCTGATACTATCCATTATGGTTGTGGAGAGTTCGAAACCGGTATCTCTTACTCTAATTACACCGTTAACAAGGTCTGGATTAGTTATGTAAAGGCGTATTGCACTACGGATAACATAACTCCTTTTTAGGTGATTTTCCCTGCAATAAGCATCCAACCGTTCCAATTCATCTTTAACGAAGCGTATTAAAACGCCCCTCCATTTATATGCAGACATGTGGGTCACACCACGAATATGACTATATGGCTATATGATTTTATGACTTAAAAATTTTTCTCCCATTATCACAATAATCTTCTTCCGGTGGACTTTGGAGAGCTTTTAGGCGAGCAGATAACAGTTCTTCCTTTTTTATCGACGTATAAAAAGCTCTGATAGCTTGGTTAACCCCATCAGCATAACTTCTAATTAAACCTCGGGACTTCAACTCCTTTAACGCCTTTGCTACATCTGCTCTGAGAACAAGGTTCAACCTGACAGTACATGTTTTATCACAAGCTTCCTTGTTCTTTCTTGAACATGACAAATTTCCACACTCTCTTATTTTTCAAATCTTAATTTTCAATTCTGAAAGTTCAAAACTAAAAACCGCACTTAATTTTTATCCATGGTAAAACCGCTGAAACCGAGTATACCCAAAACGGCAATTAAAAATGGGATTACCGTTGGAAACTTCGGAGAAATTTAAAGTTCTCGGGCGTAAACAAAAGCAACATCTAATAGATTCATTATGCCTAAAAATTTTAGCAAAAGAAGGAGTAAGTTGGGGTTACAAGATTTATCGCAAATTAAAAAGAATTGAATTGCCACGTTTTCTTAGAATAAACAAAATAAAAACGTTTCCAGTTTATTACAGCACTGTAGAACGCTCGTTACAGAGACTCGAAAGACGAATGTTCATTAAAAAAGCGAAAGAGCTAACGAAATCCAAAAAAGGTCCTCCCCAAAAACTTTGTACCTTAACGCTACTTGGTTTATTATATCTTCTAGAATTTAACAAAGAATCGTGGGGGTACATAGAAGAAATTGCAGCGAAGCATGCGGACAAGCTTCCTTTAATATTTGGAAAATGGGAACATTTTAAGAGGAACCATGCGGAAGGTATTGTTGTGGATGCTCTGAAGGCTTTCTGCAGGGCATACGTGCCATATTTATACGAGTCTAAAGGATTAGACAAAATGGATGATTTTTTACGAGAGGACTTAACACGCAGCGTTTTATATTTTCATTTGAGTCTTATCACCCTACCGCCGTTAGACATAATACCGAAGATATCAGAGAATAGAAAACAAGAGATATTCGAACTTATGAAAAAGAGGACGTTTGAATGGGTAAAAATTTGGTTCAGCGACGAAAAACTTAGGGAATATTTAATTAAAGAACTTAACTACGACGAAAGAGAATGCAGACAACGTTTACTAGGCATTAAGCTCGTAAAAGAGAATATTAGAAAAATAGCAAGTTATAACGAGAGTTAAGTGATTTCGTATTTCTTTACTACGATAATTACTTCATGACCAAGCCTCTTCGATGGATTATCAGATACCTCTGCTTTGACAATCCAAGAGTCTTTTTGGACCTCGACTTCGAGAATTTTTATACTTAACTTGTTTGGATAAAATTCTTCAAGGATATTCGCAAGGGCTTTTTCTACCTTTTCAACATTCATGATGGTCTTATTGGCGTTTTTCTTGAATTTAATGTTTTCACTTGAAAAAGACTCAAGTATACAATGGTGGTTCTTCGTATGGGCACACTATTTGAAGGACAATCTTCACCGCAGCCCGCCGTCTTCCTTTTCTTCTGCCTCCTGTTTAGCCTCAGCGATTTTTGCTTCGTGGCGTGCGATTGCCTCTTCTAGACATTTTTGGTATCGCAGACATGAAACTCGAATTTAAGTAAGCTTTTTAAAATCCATGGCATGAAGTTTCGCAATGAGCTTTTTTAACCTTGAATTTTCTAGACATATTGTATTCCTCAGTGCAAAATGGAATTGAAAAGTGCCCAACCAATGAAAAACAAAACAAATGACCAAATTATGCCAAAAACAAGCAAGCCAAACGCCATATCTTCATCTCTATCTTTTGTTCCAACATAACCGATTACTCCGCCAATTAATCCAAAAAGAAACGAACCAAATACCATGCTGCGGACGGTTTTTCAACTAAACTACGTTCCTCATCATCAAACGCTTCATTGTTTTTCTTAAGCCCCTTTAAGTTATTTATAATGCTTTCAAGCCTTCTTACAGACCTCAGATAAGATTCCTCACTAATCTTACCTTCAGCAAAGAAAACTGACAATTTTTCAATACTCTTTTGATATTTAGATATTTCCTGATTTATCCTGTTAGTTGACTGGTTTTCCAGAACCTCTTTTTCCAAGTAATTACAACTAATTTCACAAGCTTCTCGAGATGGACACGTGTAACAACAAAAATTCCAAATTTCATTTACACAAAATTCATCTCTTAATGCTCTGCCCTCTGGGTTCTTCACTACTGCTTTGCATAAACCATCATCAGATAGGTACTCACATTTTACTCTCTTCGTCACACTACCTGTTGATGGTCTGATAATTGTCTTTCACTCCCTTTTAATCACTAAAAACAGTACTAGCTCTTCGTTTAAATGATTTGTTAAACAAGAATATAAATCAGTAATTACATGTAAAACATGCTAAGTTGAAAGAAGTTTTATATGCGAAGCGCCTTGACAGTTTTAAACGATAGTATAAACCTAACCCCCCGCACTTTAACCTCACATGAGGGTTTAAACTGTCAACATGCAGAGATCTACTGTGTAGATAAAACTTAATTATTGAGCATGCCTGTTAAACATTTTTCACAGATAAGATTCTCAGCAGAGGCTTAACAAGATTTTGAATCGAAAGGTTTATTAGAATATATCGAACATTCGATATATCGATTAAACGATTATAAAGAAGCGACAGACATGTTTGGAAATAGTTATGAATACCACGAAAGAGAGCATCATAAGCATCACCATTTAAACCATGACTGCCATTCTGAGCATCTGCATGAACATGGAACAAAACATCACGGACATCACCACAGGCGAGGAAACCTCAGAACATGGGTGCTCTCAATACTTCAACAAACGCCAAGAAACGGATATGAAATAATAAATCAAATAGAGTTTGCGAGCCAAGGTGATTGGAGACCCTCACCAGGCTCCATTTATCCGCTACTAGCCGAACTTTGTAAAGAAGAAAGCATTAGGAAACGTGAAGACGGACTGTATGAAATCACAGAAAAGGGAAAAAAGGAACTTGAATGGTTATGTGGCATGCCGACAAGGCAACGGCAATCATTAGATGACATTATAACAGAAATGAGTAGTTATCTGTCATATC
>JAVZLK010000041.1:0-13700 GCA_038883795.1 Bathyarchaeia archaeon | reverse complement strand
ATCTTTTTGGGCTTTATTCCAAGCCTTTCTGAATAGGCATCCATTTTTTCCGCGACTTGCTGCACAAGGAGAGCTGTCGGCACTATTATGTAGCTTTTCTTCCCATTAAAAGCAAAGTAGAGAGCAGCAACAATTCCCAAAACAGTTTTCCCGACACCAGTGGGCGCAACTATGGAAAAGTTCCGCTTTAAAAGAATCCTCCTAGCCCAAGTCTCCTGAAGAGACCACATCCTTCGGCCAACAGCCCTCTTAAAAAACATGGAAAAATCGCTGAACTTCCTATGAAAATCGAAAACTTCGCCAGCAAAATATAATTTTCCATTTTCCTCCAAAACTCTTAGCACATGCCTCCAAGACTTCACATTCTCAACGCTTTCAAGACATTTTTCGCAAATCCCAAATTGTAGGAGACGCTCATCCGAAATGGAACCCCTACAGTTTACGCACAAACCATAATAAATCCCCTTCAAGCAGCACCACCCTAAACATTAGGCTTATAAAGAGCCATAAAATGTAAGCCTCGGGCGGGATTTGAACCCGCGACCACCGCCTCTTTATAGCTTCACGCTTTACCAAGGCGGTGCCCCACCAGGCTAGGCTACCGAGGCACACCAACCAAACAACATAGAAACATAAATGTTTTAAAGGATTTCGCGATCCAAAAAGAAACAAACAATTTATAATCTTGAACTCAACCATGCACTATGAAGGCGGGGGTCGCCAAGCCTGGTCAAAGGCGCAAGGCTTAGGACCTTGTCCCATAGGGGTTCGTGGGTTCAAATCCCACCCCCCGCACTGCTATGTTGAAATTTGAGGGGGGTTCATTCCTGGAGGCTTATTCTTCATAGGTTAATGGGTCTTTGGGTTTTCTGAAGATTTTGCCGCCATCTTCATATTCGCCTGTTACGTATTCGAAGCCTGCTTCTATGAGGGCGCATGCTTCTTTGACGTTGTGGGCTACTTTTGTTATGTATTCTTGTTCGTTTTTGAAGAGCACTTGAGCGAGGTGGATGTATCGCATGGTGTTTTTGATGTTTTTATGGCGGAGAAACTCTTGGACGTGGAATGGGTCTTTGGTGCGCCATGCTTCCATTGTTGCTTTAAAGTGGCGTAGAGTTTTGAAGCTTATTTGCAGCAGCCTTGGATTCTTGAGTTTTTGGGCTATGCGTTTTCTTTGTAGGGCGAAGTTTCGGTTGTGGTGGTCTATGGGCATGCCGGGATTGGAAAATATTCTGTCGCCGTATTTTCTGGGCAGGTTGTCGAGCATTTGAGCCAGTTCTTTTGAGATTTTGTAGGTTCTTGACTTTGAGCCTTTTTCTGGTGTTACTCTTATGGTTCTTGTGGCTTTGTCGTAGTCTGTCCATTTGAGTTGCCAGGCTTCTCCTGGGCGCATGGCTGTTTCGAGTAGTAGTTGTAGGAAGCATGCCATTCTTGGGCTGCATCCGGCTATTAGCTGTTTTATTTCTGTGGGTTGGGGTATGAAGGGTTCTTTTTCAACTCTTTTGTATGTTGGGCGTTGCCATGTTCCGCCGTGCATGACGAGAAATGTTGTGTAGGCTTCGCAGGCGAGGTCTTTTCTTCCGGCTGACCATGGCTGTTTGGCTATTACTTGTTTGACGCTTTCCGGGTCGTATAGGTTTGCGCCTAACTTTGCGAGCCTTTTTATGAGTCTGACTCTGCCTTGGATTGTGGTTTCTGCGTAGCCGTTTCTTTTCATATACCAGATGAAGTCGACGATTTTCTGTGGGCTTAGGCCTGCTGAATCCTCCCGCTGGGACATTTCTTGGCGGGTTTCCACTTCGGCCAAGGTTTGCACCGCCCTATTGGCGGAGGGCGCTTGGCTTAATGCTTCATAGCTCCCTTGGCAGTTAAAAGGTAAGGCTTCTGGCGAATTTAAAATCTGCCTATCAATTTTCTGAAGGTTTTGAGACTTGTTTAAACTGTTGAGGCGGGTTTCGCTGAATCTGTAACCACAGATATTGCATAAGTAACGTTGAATGATGGTGCCATCTGCCAGATAGCGTAGCCCATCTTTGTAAGTTTTTGTTGAACTGCATAAAGGACAGCTTATAGGCTGAGGATTTTCAACAGCATCGGTTGTTTCCTCAGCCTCGTTCATTGTGGTCATTTCACTCCGTATTTTCCGATGGCTGGCGCGTCTCTGAGCCAATACTCGTCTTTTAGTAGTTGGATTGTGGGCTGCATTGGGAGGTTTAGTTCTTTTATTTTTGCAGTAAGAAGGGAGCAGTCAATAAGCCCATCTTCATCCTTGTTTTCGATTAGCCATGTTTTTAGTTGTTCGAGTTTTTCTGCTATGCTTTTTGTGTCAGGGCTGTCAATCGTGTCAAGGGTTTGTGTTTCTTTTATTGAAACTTGGATTATGTCGTTGTCGAGTTCTTTTATTTCCCAGTTGTCGTTGTTAAATTCTGGTTTTCTTTGGTTTAGGGTGTAGAAAGCCTTTGACACGTTTGACAGGGTTGACACGTTTTGGCTGTAGCGGATGCCTTTGAATGTTACGGCTCTTGTGCCGTTTATTTTTGGTCTGTGGTCTATTACTGGGATGTGTTGAGGTATGTTTTTGAAGAATGTGTCTTTTGTTACGCATGGGATTTTTCTTTCTCTGCAGTAGGCTGCAAAGGCGTTGTATAGGTCTTGTTTTATGATGAAGGCGTCTGAGTCTACTTCAAGGCAGTCCATGACGAAGGCTGCTATTGGGCTGCTTTTTCTTATGTAGTCTTCGCGGATTTCCTCTGTTGTTTTGCTGTGGCTGAATTGTCCCTTTTCCAAGAGCCTTTTTAATGCTGGTAGGATGAGGTTTAGTAGTCCGCTGAGTTCTTCAGGTGTTGTGAGTTTTTGTAGTATGTATGGGTCTGCTTTGTCGTTTATGAATTGGTTTGGGAAAACTACTATGAGCCATCTGCGGAAGAAGGCGTCTGTGTCGTCGTAGGCTTCTGGCACTTTATTAGCTGAAAACAGTAGTTTGGCATAGTTTTCGAAGGTGAAGCTGTTTTGGAATTTGCGCTCTGCCACTATTAGGTCTCTTCCTGTTAGCATTTTGAAGGTGCCTGTCCGCCAGAGGGCTTTGTCCGGTAAGTCGGCGTAGATATTGGCGAGTTTGTGGTGTAGGTCTGCTTTTGCGAAGCGGTTTTCCTCGATATCTTGGAGGCTTCTTCCGCTTACGTTTTCTTTTCCAATGAATGCTTTTACAAGGTTTAGGAAAGTGCTTTTTCCGTTTGAGCCTCCGCCTACAAGCATCAGAGCTTTGGCGATGGTGTATTCTCGGTATAGACAGAAGCCGATAACTTCTAAGAGGATTTGAACATCCTCTTCTGTGGCTGTTATTTGGCGTAAGAACTTTTTTTATGTTGGGGCAGTCAGCGTTTGGGTCGTATTTTACTGGGATTTTGTTGAAGAACATGTATTCTGGGCTGTAGGGTTTAAGCTCCATGGTGTTTATGTCTAAAACGCCGTTTTCAAGGGGGATTAGGTTTGGCGGCTCCTCTTTTCTGTCTACGTATGTGGAGACTTTGATGTATTCGATTACTTCTTCGGCTCTGTTTTTGCGGTATTCCTTGCCAAGTCTCGCTTTGCATTGTTGTTTGATTATGATTTCGCCGTAAGGCTGGTAAAAACCATCATTAAAAATGTAAACTACATCTGTGTCTTTCATTGTTATGAAGCGGTATTCTTGCATGAGTTCTTCTGCCAAAAGTTTTGGGACAAACTTTCCATTTTCAAAATATTTTTCGGGAAACTCTACAGGCTCTTGTTTTAACGGCTTAGCTAAGGCTTGTTCAAGTTCTTGTCTTTCTTTTGTTTGGGGTTTGGTGCAGTAGTTTCCGCATTTTTCGCATTTGAAAAATTCTGTTCCAACGTCGTCTACGTGGCTTGGTTTTAGGCTTTCGCTACCGCAATAGGGGCAGAACAATTTTTTAAGAAAGCCTAATTCGTCAAATTCGTGTTTTGCTGGAAGATTTTTATTTTGTTGAGTGCTGTTAGAGGGCATGGATGCTGAGGTGTTGTGGCTCTGCCCTTGGGAGGAAACTGAAGTTTGGCTCAGCATCCATGCTTTCCTCCGTGTTTAGCTTGTTTTGATTGGTATTCGGAAGTGGGAGTTTTTGCCTGATGAGATGTATTCGCCGCCTTTGGCTTTGACTATGTCTGCTATTTTTGCAAAGTTTTCTGAGCCTAAGAATTGGCGGGGCTTTATTATGCAGAATCCTTCTCTTTCCTCAAAAGTGAGTAGTTGCCGCAGATCTTTTGGGAATAATTCGTCTATGTTTTGCGATTTTTGGTCTTCTGCAGTTGTTGTTTTTGGTTTAGATAGCCATCCGTCGATTAGTCCTGTTAGGTTAGCCTTTGTTACTTCCAGTTCTGCTGGGTCATCTATGAGAACTTCGATTTCATAGTATTCTTTTGTCCATTCTTCGGCTTCGCTTGGTCTTGAGGTTTTCCCCTTGCCTACTGTTAAACGTTGGAGTTGCATTTTATTCGCCTCCTTCTTTCCAGAAAATCCAGCTTTTGGAGGTTTTCTGGCCACTGATTTTTCCTTCAATGAGTAGTTCAAGGCAGTGTTTTAGGGCTGTGTTCCAGTTTCCAATTTTGCAGGCTTTGCGGATTTTTTCGACATCAAACAGGCTGGTCGCTTTCGTGTATGATCTTCAAAATTTCAGTCTTATACCCGTTCATTTCCATCGTTAGAAGGGCTTTCAGTCATTCTTAAATAGCTAAGTCATAGTTTAAACTATTTTTAGGTGGCAATTTGGAGAGTGAAGTTAAAAGGATTTATGAGAGGTTAATTGAGGAAGGCCGTGTCGTTAAGACTGTAACCGTTGATGATACG
Organism: Bathyarchaeia archaeon; assembly: GCA_038883795.1. Classification (GTDB taxonomy): domain Archaea; phylum Thermoproteota; class Bathyarchaeia; order Bathyarchaeales; family Bathycorpusculaceae; genus JASEJA01. The sequence goes on along the minus strand of JAVZLK010000041.1, from coordinate 8,857 downwards.
CGGATGGGTTCTTTAACACGTGTTACTTACGTTAAGGGAAAATATCCAGTTGTTGTTTTGACCAATACCGACCTAAAAGACGGCGAGCCTATAGTTTATTGGAAGGACAGAGATGGGAGCATAAGATTACAGAGAGTTGAGCCTACGGGGAACCCTTACAAGTTTAAGAGTGTTAAAGAGCACATCGACCTTGGAAAAGCAAAACCGTGCCTTATCCTACACTATGAAAAGCCCGAAAATCTTCCTGAACATTTTGATACAAGACCACGAATAGTAGAAGACAAAGATAATCAACGTCAGAGTTAGTCAGAGATTTAATAGCCTGTTTTCGAGTTCTGTTTCATCCATTGTTTTTTGCAATCTTTCTGAGTATACCTTTATTATCTCGCCTATCGGCACTTCTTTTATTGCTATGTCGTCGATTTTTTCGAGTATTCTTAACATGCCTCTTGTAATGATCCAGACTTGTTTGTTGCACTTGGAAATGTCAATTGTTCTCTCCATATATTTCAGACTTCCAGCTTTTAGCAGGTTCGCAAAATTTTTAATTTGGGTTTCCTTTGCTTTTTGGAAGTTGCTTTCTAATGTTGCATCATATATGACTGCTAGGTTTCCGAATTTGAAAAAGCCATCTGGTTGGCCTCTTTGTTTTTCGTATCTGAATATTTGGTGTATTCCTAATAGTTTGAGTAAGCTGTAGGTGTATTTTTCGAACTCGTTATAGTCGTTTGTAGTGTTTAAGATGTAGAAGAATGGTGGGTAGCTGATGGCTTCAATGGGTAGTTCTTCAGCTACGCCTTCGACATACCATCCTTCTGGGTATCCTATATATTCTGATGGTATTGGAATTTCTCTATTGATTTTAACCTTAAAGCGGATTCTATCTTTTTCAACCTTAAAACTATAGACGCTTCCTTCCCAAGCCTTTTCCGGCTTTTTGGTTTGTTCGTTTTTCTTTATAAAAATCGTGGGGGTATTCTCTGTAATCTTATCAATGGTCATACCTCTTCTAAGCATACCTCTAGTAAAATAGGTTTCATTATTGGGAATATTGTCCCAATGATTTGCCCAATGAGTCACCATTATATACTTCAAACCCAACCTTGCTCAACTCTCTATAAACCTATCTAACCGAACAGTCTTATCCTCCTCTGAGGTTTTTTCTGGCTTTTTTGGTGGTTTTAGGCGTGGTTCTTCTTCGCCTTTTATGGCTTCTGGTGTGGCTTCTTCTGCCCTTTGAAGCCTTCTCTTCATCATTGTTTTAGCCATGATTTTTGCGGTTTTTGCCAGTTCCTTTGGCAGTTTGAGTATTCTCGTTATTTCCATGTCTATTTTCTCAATGACTGTGTCCCAGAGTTTTTCAATGTTTTCCGCTGTGTCTGCACCGCCAAGCCTTCTCGCCTCAGCCTCAAGCTCATCAAAAAGTGAAGCCAATATTTGCAAGTCTTTTTTCTTTAAACGTGTTGCATCTAAAACTGGCATACTTCTAATCTGACCCACCTCTAACGCGATTGGCCCTAATCCTCCAGGCACTCTTCCCTTAATCTCAATGTAGAGACGCGAAAAAGATGAATTAAGAAATGCAAGCAACGCCTTAATCTCGTCTTCCTTAAAATCCACTTTTGGAAGAAATGCTATGAAATCCGCGTCAAGCATAGCTGAGAAGGATATCAAAGAGAATCTGTGCCCATATCTTGCATAATACGGAACAAATAAAGCTGTTTTTTCAACCCCACCCAAATCATACCATCCGAAAAAGTGTTCTTTTTCTTTCTGTCTCATTTGACATGATACAGCTTGACTACAGATTTTACCCCCACCTCTTGTCCCTCTTATTGTTGTGCGGCACTCGTTCTCTCCCCATTTAATGTATTCTAAGACGTTTTCTGGTGCTTTCTCCCTTGGCATATGGCACATTAAAACGTAGCATCTTGAACCTTTCTTTTTTATTTGCTCCCAATCTTGCCTTGTAAAGTTAAAGTATTTTGCATATCTTGCACTGATTAATGCAGGATGAACGTAGTCTTTTAAGCCATATTGTTGAACTCTGCTCTCATCCAGGTAGAAAAATTCGTTGGCACCTAAGTCAGGTCTTTTTCCATGCTTTATGGACCATACAGACCAGAATGAGTTTCCTCTACTTGGTTCGAAAAACTCGTTTATTTGAGTTGTTTTCTTGTAAAGCTTGCTTAAGATTGCCTCAGCATCGAATAGTAGGTTTATCCATTTTTGTTCTTTTGGTATTTCTTTTTGCTTTAAAGCTCTGATGATGTAGCGTTCTTCGTATTTTTCTGGTTTTTCAATAGCCTCTAAAATTTCATCAACTTTGAATGCTTCTTTTTCTGCTATGTCTACATACATGAAAACTGTTTGATTGTCTTCGCGTTCTTTGTTGTTGCTACACTTTTCAAGTAGTATGATGCATGTGCCAATTAACGGCACTGGGAAGACTCTGGCTGAAATGTCAATTAAAGCCTTAACCTTAAAATGGTCCAAAAGGAAACGCCCAAAATCAACGCCATAATCCGTTTGAAGCCAACTGTCAGAAATAATCATTCCAAGCCTTCCGCCTTCCCTAAGCATGTCAAAAGCATGCATTATAAAATGGATGTAAATGCCAGGCTCCACGCCTCTCTGAACCTGAGCGGTCAAATTATACTCTGTAAGCAATTTTCCAATAGAATCTTTGATGGCTTCCCTTGTTTTTTCTGGAATCTCAGTCCACCGCGTGTAAGGTGGATTAGCAATAACAGCGTCAAACTTTGGAATTGCAATTTCACGCTTTATCTCTCCCGCCAAAGTCTTGATGACGTAAGGCGAAACAACCGTCTGCTCAGCCTCAACCCTAAAGAAATCAGTATGAATCGTGTTCACTTCCGTTGAAGGCGCCCTAATATAACGCGAGGCCAGATTCAAAGCAGTCAAATGCAACGGAAACGGGTTAATATCAAAGGCGTAAAGCTGACGCAAAATCTCCTTGTGCGCCCTTTCAGTAGGTTCTTTGTAACCTTTTAGCTCAAGTAAACGCTTATACGCCTTAACCAAAAACGTGCCAGAACCACAGCCAGGATCCAGAACCTTATCGTCCGGGCTTCTAACAGCCCATTTAGTAATTAGCTCAGCAATTGCTGGTGGAGTGTAGAACTGTCCAAGAGCATGCCTCTCAGCCGCTGGGATAAGCTCCTCGTAAATGAAGCCCACAATGTCTGAGCCTAAATCCTCAAGCCTATGATGCTCCATATCCTCAATAAACGCGTTAATGCCCTCAAGCACAAACGGGTCGTCTGGAAGCTCAATCTCATCATAAATCCCCGTGTAAAACACAGGCTCAAAATCGCCAGTAACCTCAACAGCCTTAGCAAAATAACGATACAACAAGTCCAAATAGGCTTTAGCATCAGGAGCTGTAATGGGCTTAAGCTTACGTTCGCCCAGCTCTTTGAAATGCCTCTCCAGAACCTTGTAAAAGACGATTTTATTCATAAAAACATAAGCCATTTCCTTAGCCAACTGAGCCGCATCAGGCTTGTAGCCAACCTCTTCCGCAAACCTTTCATATTGAGTCTTAAACTCCTCATCAGTCTTAAGCTTCTTACGAATTAATGGTTCAATAGCCTCCGAAAGCCATGTAACAAAATCTCTAAGCACAACAATAAAGGACCAGTCAAGCGGAGTAACAGCCACAGGAACCTGCCTATAAAGCCTTGCAACAGTAACAAGAATCTCCTCAGCAAACTCCTCATTAATTGTTATACGCTCTCTAACCAAAATCCTATGAGTATCAAAGGAGAATTTCTCGCCAGCCTCAGGCCTTCTAAATAAAGCGAAAACCCTGCCGTTTGTAGTTGCAAAATAGGGCGCGCCAGAATAAATAGCATACCATAAAGCTTGGTCTATAACCACGCGGCTCGTGGGCATGATGTTGCGAACAGCCCTGTAATAGCCCTTCTCTTCATACTTCCGCTTAGTCTCAATAATCAAAAGCGGCTTTTTGCCCTCAGCCAAAATAACCGCCAAATCAGCCCTACGCCCATTAACAGGAAACTGCGTCTTAGGCTCATCAAACCTAACACCATCAACAGTAAAGCCCCTCTTCTCCAAAACACTAAAAATATAATGATGAAGCTTACTCTCGACTTCAGCTTCCCAACTCACAGAACTTAACCTCTTCAACCAAATCAACGCTTAGCCTTAGGTATAGTAAACTTTGACTTCGGCCCCTCATAAACATTAAACTTGGCTTTGCATTTCTCACACTCAAAGCGATTAACCTTATAGAATCTGAACTTCCAAGTTTTCAACGGCTTAGCCTTAAACTCACCGCCACACACTGGACATTTGACACTTTCACTCAAGACTCAACCCTCGCCAATAATTGTTATTAGCAAGGCGTAAAAAACTTTGCAAACAAAAAGGAGAAAGTTTATATCTAAAGAATCAAATAGATATCCACAGAAATAAAGCAACAATGTAAGGTTGAATAAAATGCCTAAATTCATGCAAACCTTAGACGAAGAAATCTACAAGAGGCTTGAACAAATAGCCAAACAACGCGGAATAACCGTTCAAGAACTAATTAGAGCCGTCATAATCCCCGACTGGCTACAAAGCCAAAGGCACATAACAAAGGAGTGACAAAACTATGGAATCCACATTAAAAGTTTATAGCCAAAGCTGGCGAGACCCAGAAAAAGCCTACAAAGAAAGACGCTTCACTATCCGCCAACAACTGCCAACCATGCCAGCTCATCAGCTCCAAAACCGCATCAACAGCCTAAACGAAGAAATCGAAATCTTAAAAACCGAAATAAAAGAATGCGAGGAAGCCATCCGCCAACTAAAACATGGAAAGAAGCCGGAAAACGCCTACCGCAAATTCAACATTCATCCATCCCTAACCGACATAACAAACAACCTCATTGAAAAGTTTAAGGCTGAAATCAAATGGCGAAAACAAACAGCTAAATGGATTAGGCGGGAAAGAGCCATCTACCTCTGGGAACAAAGACTACGAAAAACAAAAGCCCTAAAACTCCCTATCCTTAAACACCAACAAAAAACTCTAAGCCAAAGGACCCTCGCCCTTCTCACGCAAATGAAGAGACATGCAGAAGAGCTGCAGAGCTTACATGAAGACTACCAGAAAACAGTCAGCCAATATCACACCATCAAACAACAAATAAACCAGCTTGACTTCAATGGCCTAACCACCTATGAAAACGAAAGATGGGTGGAAAAATCAATTTCAAGTGACCTTTTCCGAAAGCTGAACGAGACTTTTAAGTGCATACCGGTGGACCGATGCTTTTCAAATTTAGAGGGGGAGGGGTAGGTGAAAACGATAGGGGATAGGTATAGGTCAAAATTTGAGGGTAATTTATGCCAAAAGGAAAGCCATGGACAATAGAAGAAGAAAAACAGTTAAAAGACCTCGTCTTAAGAGGCTTCAAACCTGCAGACATAGCCGCCAAAATGGGCAAAACCAAAGACGCAGTTTTAAAGAAGATTGAAAGAATTGGATTAAAAGTAGTCCAACCGCAAAGCATAGGGTCGACTACTACTTCTGAATTGATAATGCCACAAGAACTTCCAAGCGTAGAAGAAGCCCTAAAATTATTAGTTGCAGCCATAAACGCCCTACAAACGCCAAACCTAAGCAAGGCAGAAATCGCGAGACTACGCACAATAATAACAGCCGTAAAAACCTACAAGGAACTTCTCGCAGACTACATAAACTACCGCCAAATAGAATCCAAACTCCTCGAAATGGAACAAAGGTTCAACCAACTCGCCCAATTCGCCCAAACAGAAATGAGCCAACAAACCCCGTAAGAATATTATTTAGCTAACTTTCGCAGATAATCTCTAAATAATGGATGAAATAGTTCATAGAGTCCCCGTTCTTTTTTAAGCAAGAGACCCTTGCGTTCCAATCGGGAGAAAAACTCTGTAACGCCTTTCACTCCTTTTATCATGGAAGGCGAAATTAACGGCTCCTCTATTAAGGACGCTTTTATCAAAACTTCCCTTTCCCTTTCCGAAACTTCCTCAAGCCTATTTACAAACAAACTTCTTTCTAGAAGAGAAATTATCCGCGGCCAGCATTCTTCAAATTCCTTGGTTGTTATTTTCCTACGAAAACCAAGCAAATTAACCAACTCATAGGCTATAAACATTACAAAGTATGGATGCCCCTTAGACTTTTCATGAATCGCCATAATCGTATCTTCTGAAAACTCTAAATCCAACCTGTTAACCATAACTCTCCTTTTTATCGCTTCCACGGTTCCCTCCAAAGTAAAAGGTTCAAGATAAAACTGATGAAAAAATCTTGTGAAGGGCTCAGCTAAATCCACAATCTCCTTAAACAACAACCTCGGGCCACTCAATATCAATGAATAATTACATTCCCTCCTGGCAAGCTCCTGAAAAGTATTTCTAATCGCAAAATACGCATCCGGCTGGTCCGCTTGAAGAAAATAATGTGCATCATCAAGAAAAAGGAGACAGATATCTACGTGAGAAGGCGCTAAATGTTTCTTCCACAATTCCTCAAGACTTTCCAAAAGCGAAGGCCTTTCCATCTCCCTCTCACGCGTAGCGGAAACCGGAGGAACTGAAACAGTTATGGTCCATTTCGACAATTCTCTGCTTATTTTATCCCTAATCTTCGCAGAAGACTGATAATCCTTTTTAAGTTGTGTCAGAAAAGTTAGACAGAATTTATCCCAACTCCTACAACATATCGGATCAAGCGAAAAATGGAAGCAAAACGAATTAACCTTTGACGCCAACTTTTTCAAAACAATATCCCTCATTTTATACAGCATTGAAGTCTTTCCCATTCCCCAATCTCCGAGAACAATAAAGTTGGCAGGCGCAGGAGGCCTTATCTTAGCAGAACTCAAAACACTCTGAGTAAAATAATCCAAATATTCCTTCCTATCAGCAAAATACAAAGGGTCAGCAGGATACTGAGGCGAAAAAGGATTAACTACAGCAGTGTTATTTTTGTTATGATTGTTATTTCCAACCATCTACCTCTTCCCCTTTCTTCTTGAACGCTTCTTTCGATATAATTTATACCTCTGAATCTTAGCCATACCCAAACAACTTAAATGAACCAGCCTACCAGCATAATAAGTCCCAGTTCCCGGGTAGACTTTACGCCCGCAAACCGCACAAGTTTTAGACATCTTGTCTGTTACTTTTGTTACAATTGTTATAAAACATTTGCCATTCCAACAAGCACAAGGCGCTCAAACAGAAAAAATAAGGGAATTTTGCGGGAGATTTTTGATTTGGTCTTTGCTTTCGCCAGTTTTAGAAAGGTTCAAATCCCACCCCCCGCACTTTAATAAAAACTTGGTTTTCTATTGATTGTATGTTAATTCAAATTTTTGTGAATGTTTTTATTTTTGTTCTTTAATTATAGTTTTTGCCGGATGATGAGAAGGCATTAGATTGACAGTTGGATGAAATTTCAGAGTTACTCGGACGGCAATGGATGAGAAGAACACCTAAATGAATGCTTTTAGACAGCAACAGGCTGTGGGGGCCACGGAGCAGACAGCCGCTGATGTTAAGGGCAAAATCTTAGAGTTTGCATGGTGGATGAAGAAGCAGGGCTATGCAGACGCCACCATAGAAGGCAGAGTTCAAATCTTAAAGCGGCTTGTGAGGCTTGGAGCAGACCTTTGGAATCCTGAAAGCGTCAAGGAAGCCATAGCTAAACAGAATTGGGCTGAAGGCCGCAAATTTAACGCCATAGTTGCCTACACAACCTTTCTACAGATGCATGGCTTAAGCTGGCAGCCGCCCAGATGCCGACGCATCAGAAAGCTGCCCTTCATACCTTTAGAGGCGGAAATAGACCAGCTCATAGCCGCTTGCAGCAAGAAAGTCAGCGCCTTTCTCCAGCTGCTTAAGGAAACAGGCATGAGAAGCGGCGAAGCATGGAGACTTAAATGGGCTGATCTGGACCTAGCCAGCAACACTGTGAGAGTTACGCCTGAAAAAGGCAGCGAGCCCCGCATATTCAAGATTTCAAGCAAGCTGGCAGCCATGCTAAACAGCCTCCCCAAAAATTCAGAGAAAATCTTCGGCTCAAGCTCCATAAGAACCATTAGAAGGCTGTTTCAGAAGCAGAGGCAGAGAATAGCCCAAAAACTTGGAAATCCAAGGCTTCTCAACATAACCTTTCATACTCTACGCCATTGGAAAGCCACAATGGAATACCATAAAACCAAAGACATCCTCTACGTCATGAAAGTCCTAGGGCATAAAAGCATCAGAAACACCCTCATCTACACACAACTCATCCCATCCAACGAAGATGATTTCATATGCAAAGCAGCAACAACAGTTGAGGAAGCCAAGCAGCTCATAGAGGCAGGCTTTGAATATGTCTGCGACATTGAAGGCATAAAACTCTTCAGAAAAAGGAAATAAACCTCCCGGCTTTAAGCTCGGGAGTACGCCGGTACTATCCAAAGCGCCGCCGGTCGGACTTGAACCGACGACCGACTGGTTAACAGCCAGCCGCTCTACCACTCTGAGCTACGGCGGCACCGTGTGCCTATTTGTGTTTTGGTTTTAACGCGGTATTTAAGTTTATTTCGCTAGTATATTCCCTTTTCTTTTGCTTTGCGCTCGAGGATTTTTACAAAGATTCTGTATAGGGTGCGCATTGGCTTTGCGTACCATTTTCCGGCAAAGGATAAGCCTATCAAGTCATCTATCCAGTAAAAATCATGCTTTAGGCATCTTATTAGGAGTTCCTCGTGGAGTTTCGTCATTCTCGCCTCCTTAAACCACTGCTCGTTTTTCAGCTTGCCCAGAGGGACGAAGAAGAGAG
>JAVZLK010000040.1:0-14451 GCA_038883795.1 Bathyarchaeia archaeon | reverse complement strand
ATATTCAGAAGTTGCCTAAGGGCCTAGCCGTCGTGAGGGGTTTAACAGCGGAGCATATTAAGGTGCGCAGTAAGGAACGTGTTTGCACTCATGGTGGGAAGACGCCTATTGCGAAGGCTGTGGAGACGCCTGAGCTTGAGCATGCCATAGCCGACTTGTCAAAGATTGTTAAGGCTCCTCCTACGGTGCCTACTGCGGTTTCTGAAGAGGCTGCGAAGCGGATTGAGGTTTTGGAGAGTGAAAGGAAGCAGTTGTTGGGGAAAGTTCAGTCTTTAGAGGCTCAGCTTTCTGAGGCTTCTGCTGGAAAAGAGGCGTTAGGTTTAGAGGTTGAACGTTTGAGGGCTAGAGTTAAGGAGTTGGAGTCTCAGGTTTTGACGGTTGAGGAGAAGTCAAGGCTACTGGACAAGATTAGGGCTTTGGAGAGCCAAGCAAGTGACCTTGAGGGGCGATTGGCGGAGACTCAGAGGATTGCTGGGGAGTTTGAGGAGAAGTTTGAGCGTATTCGGCAGTTGTGGGGCGATTGGGCCGATTTGATTGTGGAGACTGCCGATTACTTGGATTTGGAGCTGATCCCTAAGGATGTTAAGGCTTTACAGGAAGAACGTGACAGGTACAAGGCTGAGCTTGAAACTTATAGGCGTGAGGATGAGCTGCGCAAGGAGCTTTTCCAACAGACACTGGAAGATGCGAACATCAAGAGTTGGGTTCGGGATGCTGAGGCTTTTCTGCAGGATTTGAAGAGGCGTGGGCAAGCTGGAAGCACTGTTTTGAAGGCTTGTCTGCGTATGGACCCTGAAGTGACTTTTCTGCCTGAGGATGTTCAGACTGGTTATACGCAGAGTACGAATGCGACGTACATGAAGATGTTAGAGGCGAAGGGCTTGTTGTGGGAAGCCAGCAAGAAGGGAAGGAAGGCGTTTAGGAACCGTTTTCCGTATTGGGTTGCTGAGAATATTCGGAAGATTCGTCCTAATGCGCCTGATGGAGCCATCGACGAGATTGTGGATAGGTTGAAGCGAAGCGTTATAGGAGGCTAGCAAGACGCTTTTTGGAAGTTTTTTAGTGCACGGAATAGGCTGTGTTTTAGGTGGCGTCTGTGGGGATTGATTTTTTGCCTTTTCTGGTTGAAAGAAGCTTGAATCTAGCCGTTATGAGTGGCTGTTTCATGTGTCGCTTATGTAGGTGATTTGAGACGCGAAATGTGCGCGGTATCCATGGTTCAAGGGAAGAAAATGTGCAGATTGTGCATGAAAAGTCTGAAAAGGCTGCACAGAAGGGTTCTGTTAGGCGTAGGAATAGGGCTGAGAAGGTTGGGCGTTTAAAGTATATTATTCAGTTGTTGAAGCGTTTGGAGCAGCAAATAGGCGAAATTGATGTTAGAACAAGGACTTTGATGGCTGGTTTGCGTGAGTGGATTAGTTTTGAGCCAAGCTATATCCAGAAAGTTGCATGTGAAGACGAGGTAGATGTCGAAATAATTACGTGCCTAATACAGAAGGGCGTTGGGGGTTTACTGCCCTCAACCATCGCCTCAGAGCTAGCTGAATACGGCTTGAAAAGGTGGGATGTTACTCGTAGGATACAACGAATGAACAAGAAACTCATGAAGGAAATAGGTCAAAAGGTAGCAGAAAAAAGAGGACACCAATGGGCGCCAACAAGTTTTCTGGTGGATATTTGGGAGTGAGAGGGATATGCAAGCGTCACGCCATTCACTAGACCAGCGAAATTTTTCGGCCTATTATTGAAGCAATTATGTAAGTCTTATAATTGAAAGCTTAGAAATATGAATGCAGTGAGCCTCATGACAGAGAAAATTATCCATGCGGTACATGACCGGGACCTTGAAAATTTGTTGAGGAGCCTTAACTTGCTTGACGATTTACGAGCAGGCAAAATAAAGTGCAACGAATGCCAATGTGAGGTATCTGAGGACAATCTCGGATTTATCTATCCATATGAGGGAAAGATAAGGGTTTGTTGCGATAAACCTGGTTGTTTCTATAATGCCGTTAAAAAGCTTAGCTTAGAAATTCCTAAGAACGAGGGAAGTTGATGGACAAAGCTCTTAAGAACAAGATTATTATTTTGTTGGATTACGTCATAGCCTTCCTGCTTCTAGTTATAGCACTAGGCAGTTTAGTCTTCCTGTCTTGGAACCTTTTGTTACAAGCTTTTGGAACTTTGGGAGGCACTGTTATATTTACCGCATTCCTGACGTATCTTTTCAATAACATTCCTCATTTTCAAAAGATAAGCGCATACATTTTGCGTGCATTGTCGTGGGTCAAAAAAGCTGAACTTGCTTCTGTCAGATTATCTATTGAAGGAAATCTTAATGCATCACGCGATTCAATCAATCGTGAAGCACAAGGTGCAATGCCTTATCCTGTAAAAGTTGAATGGGTAAAAGAGGAAAGCCCAGAATCTTTTGTTGATAAATACAAGGGTGAGGTAGTGGTAAGGATGAGACATCATAAATATGAGCCTAGGAACCTTGCTTACGCGACCGTGGAATCCGTTTCAAAAGGATTTCTTCCTACAACACGTATCTATCTAGATGGCAAGGTAAACAAATCACTCGACTTTACAATGACAAAAAAGATACTTACTGAGCTTAAAAAGATGGAGGCTCTTGACTATTTTCTTACCGAAGTGGTCCAGCCAGAATCAGATGACACAGATATCAGAACATATTTAACGACATTGGAAAAACTCGATGAAGGAGGAATTTTTACCAGACTTCTAGTTAGGGAACTTGTGGAACTTGGACGAAGACTGTATCCAAGATATGACGAAGAAGCACGATTAGATACGCAGAAATTAATGCAATTTTTGAAGAAATTTACGGAAAGGAAGAAAGGTGAACACAACAACCTTAATTTCAGGGAAAAACAAATCAAAATTGCAATAATGTTGGTGGCCGAAAGAGAAAAATTTTACGTGACAGGCCCTGAACCGTATAAGCTGTGGGCTCAAAGTATAGCGGAAAAGGGTTACGACACGCTTTATGTTCTTGCTGGTGGCGTTATGGTCGGACCAGCAAAAATCGTCATTAAAGAACTCGAAAAGTCAAGAAAACTGGAACTAGTTAAGTCTGAAACATATATCGGAAAGCATGAAGGAGAATTGAAGGAAAACATTTGTGGAGTTTTTAAAATAAAATCCTCATGAACATGTGAGTTAATGGCTGAGTTTACGTTGATTTTTTAATGGAAAACGGCCTACGTTTTTTGAAGAAATCATATTATTAGTCATAATCTCTGTGGCGGACATAAGAAAATCTTAACAAAAATATATTGGTTTAGTAGTGTATTTTATTAGGGGGACTTATTTGAGCGCAGTTAAGCCAGCTAAGAAAAGCGTTACCGCTCGGCTGCCACCAACAGTTCGTGAGCAATATTTTTCAGTTTTTGCGAAGCCTGAGCCTGAGATGGTTCATCCCGACCTGTATAAGATGATAATTGATGATGGTACTGATGTGATTCTTAACGAAGTTAAACGTTATAATGAGGCTAGGAAACAACTGATCAAAGAGATACGTGACAAACTTTCTGTGAAACAAGCTAGATGTGATGAGACATCTGCTAATAAGACCTCAATAGTTGCTAGCGATGCTGGTAACAACGGAGTTGACCTTCGGTCTGCCTTTGCGCCTCTATATGCAGCTACGGCGATAGTTGCTATGGGCTGGAAAATATTGGATGAGCCTATTTCCAGAGCTGGGAAACCTGAGCTATGGGCTGGCGAGTATAAACCTGAACAACGTGAATCTTTGCTTGCTATGAAGCTACAGTTTGAAACTACCTATGAGGCTGTTGAAAAGTGGAGCCCTCAACTAGTTGTGTTTGATGGGCCTCTTCTTCTCCATTACGGTCTTATGCCAGGTCCAGAGGCAACGGACGAGTATTGGCAAGATTTTAAGGATACATCCATAAGTGTCATGAAGTTTCTTAAGTTATGCTATGAGCGAGATATTACCGTAGTAGGATTTGTTAAGAGGACAAGGATGGCTAAACTCGGCGAGGAGCTTCAAGGGTCTCTGCCCACTGCTCGGTTTGTCCGCGATACAGTGCTTCTTGATTTGATTCTGCGTCTTGGTCAGTATACGCTTTTGGAAGTCGAGCCTCCAAGAGGAGGAGTAGTAAACCAGTACACGGCTGCTGCCGAAGAGCTTGAATTACCGAAAGAAACTATCGACAAACTGACTAATTTTCACTCAGCTTATATCAGAACTGGTTTAACCACACCCTTCCGATTGGAGTTTCCAAAGTATTGTGTAAAAAGGCTTGATGAAGTCGCCACGGTTTTGTATACTACTTCCGAAGAGGACGGTATTCCTTTCGCAATTAACGAAGTAGATAAGCTCACAAGAATAACGAACGCTATTGCCAATATTAGGAGTCTAATGCTTTTTTCGAAGGCTCTCGACCTGGTAAAGAAGGGCGAAATGGCTCCTGAAGACCTGAATCTTCTAGCGCTTCAATATGGTGAGATCTGGACTTTGCGTGAGGAAAGGTACTTCCAAGATGTCCAAGAGCTTCAAGGAGGCGGTTAAGCATGGAAGAGCTTCGTGAAGTTGGCTATGCTCTTTCAGGCTGTACTCACAACTTCCTAAACTTTGTTGTTTTTGAAGGCGAAAAGATACAAGTAAACAATTTCTATTTTCTGTTGCATCCTCATATGCCTAATACGCCTGTCCTTGCTAGAGTGTTCAGAGTTCAACCTTACAACCCTGAGATGGAGATGGGCCGCACTGGACCATTAGCAGGGAAAAAGCGTCGACGCGCTGACTATGGTAAGAAGCTTGAATATGTTGTGGGATATGCAGAGATTCTCGGGTATTACGATAAGGATGAAAAGTGGCGCATGATGGAAGTTGCTCCTTCACCATGGGACCCAGTTTACGAGCCTTCAGAAGAAGCTCTTAAACGCTTTCTTCTCCGGGAAAAATTTGCCGCTGATGCCTTGGTCATAGAGATTGGTAAGGTACGAGGAACAAAAATCCCAGTTTACTTGGATCTGAATGCGATAGCAAAAGCACATATGTTTGTAGCAGGAATGACAAGAAGCGGAAAGAGTTCCTTCATAATCAATCTTGTGGCCCGAGCTGCTGAGGTCAAACCTAGACCAAGATTTTTAATCTTCGACCGTAGAGGCGAATATGGCGCCTTGAAGAAGTATGGCGCTGAAGTTTTACCATATACACTTTTCACTCCCACGATAACGGATCCAGATTTGATAGTTTCAAAATTGGAGTTGAAGGCTAAAGAGAAAGATACCGTTTTGAATGCGATAAGAAGCCTATTGGCTGATGCAACGCCTTTAAGCAGAGATGCAATCTATCAACGGTCTACAGAAATAATTGGAAATTTCATAAAGACTGAGGCAAGTCAGACTAAGGCTTTAGAGAGCATTCGTTGGCATCTCGATACAAAGGGGCAATTTATAGACGAAAGCAAAGAACCATTGAACACAATTGAAAAGATCAAGGAGACGCCAACATTAGTTATTGATTTCAGCGTTGACACTGACATTGAATCCCAGCATAGGACAGCAAGCCAAATAATTAATCAAATTCGTGAGTATGCTATGGAGAGAAAATCTGAAGGCGACTTCGCTCTGATCATGGCTGTGGAAGAGGCTCAATATTTGGCTCCGGAAAGAGGAGCCGAACTAAGGGAGTCGGGTGGCCAATCGGAGGTTCGTGGTTCCTTCATTGAAACTATTAGTCAAGCGGGAGGCTATAATATCGGGTTAATTGTTATGACTCAACGCCCAGCATACTGCTCCAAAAGCGTAATTTCTCAGTGTAATAGTGTAGCATGTTTTAGGCTTAAGAGTGGAAATGACCAGGCTGCTATAATGGATTATACTGAATACGGTTCAGAGAGGCTTAGTGAATACTTGCCAGGGCTAGCAGATCATGAGGCGATGCTGTGGGGCATGGCTATACCAACACCTTTCCCGCTAATAGCTGAGATAAAAGTGACTGACTACCCACAAAAAGCAACGGTCTTCGCGAAACAGGCATGGGAAAAAATGGAGAATAAATAGAGAATAACTAATGCTAATTTGTAAAATCCTATAGAAAAGATTATAAAGGCAATCTTATAAGAATCTTTTGAGATTGCCACACAAGGGATTAGCATGCCGAGAAAAGTTCAAGTTACGTTTACTGATGGCCAGTGGAAACTTATCGAAAAGTTGAGAGGAACAATAGGAGATACTGATTCAGAAATTGTAAGAAACATCGTCATCTCATACTTATCTGAAAAATCTTACATAAAAGATGAAGCGTCTAATAAAGAAAGAGGCAATTCACGGTGAAAGATAAAACCTAATTAAGAAGGGAAGTCGGGAATTGAAGTTTACATCTAAACTTTATCAAGAGCTAATAGTTCCAAAATCCCGCTTTTCGAGTTATCTGAAAGACTGGACTACGTACGGCGAACTTGTAACCTTTGGTCCTAACGTTAGGGAACCTATTCATAATTGGTTCTACTTCAAGCAAGGGTTTTCCAAGTTTCTCGTGGACATGCTACTTCATGAGTTTAAGATAGAAAAACCAGCACTTGTACTTGATCCTTTTTGCGGCGTCGGAACAACGCCTGTAACTTCCAAGCAAATGGGGTATTCATCCATTGGAGTAGATGTGATTCCTTTATGCGTATTTGTTACCAATGTTAAATTAGAAGACCAGTATGATAGGGGTAAACTCCGCGACGCGATCTCTCGAGTTTGTGATGCAGATTTTAAAGAACCTACGATCGAGTATCCAGATATTAAAATTGTCAAGAGGGCTTTTGAACCGGGAATTCTGAGACAGATCCTTTTCTTTAAAGAAGTTATTGCAAAAGAGACTGATGATAAAATCCGCAATTTTCTAATGCTTGGTCTACTAAGCATTATTCAAGACGTTAGCAACGCAAAAAGAGATGGAGCTTTTCTTAGAATCGTTAAAAAACAGTCAATACCTAACGTACGAAAAGTCCTTCGGCAAAAATTAATTCACATGTACAACGATCTAGTCAACACAAAACAACCAAAAATATTAGACTTTTTAGAACGACAAAATGTCGCGGTAAGCATAGAAGAAAAAAGCGTATTAGGGCGAGCTTATGAAGGTGATGCGCGGGATCTTTCTTTTATCGATGATGAAGTTGTAGACGCCGTAATAACTTCCCCACCGTATCCTAATCGCTTCGATTATACTCGAATCTATTCACCGGAATTATGCTTATATTTTGTAAAGGATTTTCAAACATTGAGGAGAATCCGATATCAAACCATCAGATCACACGTAGAAGCCCGGTATTCTCAACCAGTCGACCTTTGCTCAGATGAGCTTAATAACGTTTTAGATGAATTGTGCAAGCGAGAACTGAATAATCCTAAAATCCCTGAAATGGTCAAGGGGTATTTTGAGGATATTTATCTTTCGCTCGCCGAGATACACCGAGTTATGCGTAGTGGTGGAAAAGTTGCTATTGTTTTGGGAAGTGCTGCATGGTCTGGTGTTGCGGTTAATGCGGATCTTATCACAGCAGAAATAGCGGAAGATTTGGGCTTCACACTAATTGAAATTAGAGTAGCTAATTTAAGAGGGACTAGTGCACAACAAGCAAGGAAATTCGGAGAGGTGCAACTCAGAGAGAGCATTGTTTTACTGACCAAATAATGGAAAGTCTTTCATGGGTCGCATCACTTGCATAGAGATTTCGTAGAATGGTTCGCCCCTTTCTCTTCTTAATTCTCCTTTATTGTTTGATATATCATCAAGTGTACAAAAATTAAAACCTTCCTTTATGTCATCCATCCACAATACATAGTAAAACTCGAAATTTGGACCATATTCTTGTTTCATTACTTTCAATTGAGGTATCCAAGTCTTGTCGAGTTTCCTTGCATTTACAAAGAAGGTTTTTTCTATTTGTGGATGAGCATAACGAAAGCCTCTTGAGACTAGATATCTTTCTACTTCTTGCAAATCCTTTAAGCTGATCTTCTCTTGATTCGTAATCTCTATAATTTTCTGCCATATGGCTTCATAAGCTGCATCCAGCGTAGGTGCCTTGATATCTCCAAAAATAACGTTAAAACTTTCAACGAATTTTTCAAAGGCGAAGGCTTTACCGTTAACAAAAGTCATGGGACCAAGCGAAAACTCTGTGGCTTCAACAAATCTAAAACTTCCACTGCGACGAGATATTTCTAAAATACACAATGGGGACTCTTTTGAAACTACTAGATCAGGTGCAGTCGCGAAGCCTTTATATTGCCCGCGGCGTCGCGCTTTATCAACAAAGTCGCTCCATTTTTTGCAGGTAAACGTCTCTTGAAAGCTCTCGAGATCGAGTGGCGCAATTTTATAGTCTAAATGTTCTAACAAACTTCTTGTGTAAAGCACGGCGACATAACCATACGTAAAACGCCTAGCGAATAACTCAGGGTCACGATGCCCAAGGCTCATCGAAACACCAAATTTGTTGAACATGAGTTTGTATAAATTGCTTATTAAGGTATCGTCTTTTCAAAGATATCTCGTATTTATTAGGTCCTATAACTTGCTACATCATGTGTTACCTTTTTAATGGTCTCGGCTAGTTCTGCTACGCCAAGATTGTTTATCCACCTGTACCGAGGGCATCTTCTATTCCTTTCTCTGTGATGACAAAGTACTCCTTTGACTCTGGAATGTATGGTGAATCAATAACTGTGGCTAGTCGTGTGCCTCCCTTAGCCTTTCTGATATACACTCGATGCGTGCATGCATGAGCTAGTACGTGTCCTCCAGCAGGTCTGTTTGGGTCGCCGAAGCCCTGAGCTGGGTTAGCCTGCACCTGATTTGTCACCACCACAGCTATGTTATAGATTTCTGCTAACCGAAGCAGCTTATGCAAACACTGGTTGAGTTTTTGCTGTCGTTCAGCTAGGCTCTCGCGTCCAACATATTCTCCTCGGAAATGGCTAATCATAGAATCAACCACAACAAGCTTCACATTCTCTTCGGGACAAATCTTGAAAAGTCCATCGATTAAGAAGACTTGGTGGTCACTGTTGTAGGCTCTTGCGATAATCACGTTGTTAAGCGCTTGCTGCGGATCCAAACCCATAGCAGCGGCAATTCGATAAACCCTTTCAGGGCTAAAGGTTCCCTCAGTATCAATGAAAAGCGCATTACCTTCCAATCCGCCTTGTTCTTTAGGCAGTTGAGCCATAACACACAATTTTAAGCAGATTTGTGTTTTACCCACGCCATATTCGCCTATCAACTCCGTCATAGCCTGAGTCTCTATTCCACCGCCCAAAAGCGCATCAAGCTTCGGCGAGCCAGTCGAACAACGTAACATGCCCTTACGTCTCTCCCACAACTCCTTGGCCGTCGTCCAATCAGCCTGAACAAGCTTTCTGGCTTCAAGAATTATTTCAAGCGCTTTCTCAAAACCAATATCACTCTTGTCAGTAATCTCCCGCACAGGCGTAACAGCCAAAGCCTCAATCGTAGTAATCCCAATTTGACGAAGTTTCGAGGCTGTAGCAGGACCAACACCAGGAACATCCTTCAACGAAATAGGCTCTCCCACCTCGTTCACGCCCCCTTCAAACAACAGAAAATCGCAATAAAATCATATAAAGAATGGATGCGCCAAGCGAACAACAGAGAGAGTAGAGTAAAAGTGTTAAACCTTCAACGTCACAAATATCAGATAGGTGAAGAATACGCCCTTATTCATGGTAAAGAAGGAAGTCTTCGAATGGATAAAGACAGGGCAGAAAACCATCGAGTTAAGGAAGGGCAAAGCCAAGATTGGAGACCAAGCAGTCTTTCAATGCGGAAGAAACATTCATAGAGGAAAAATCATTAGCAAAGACGAAGGAGACCTGGCGGCTCTTCTGCTTAATCTTAACTTCAAAGAAATAATTCCCACAGCCAACAATGTGGAAGAAGCAGCAGCTTACATTAAAAAACCGTATGGAGCAACCGATGGACCATTTACTGCTTATCGATTTGCCTTATCGAGGGTAGAAATATGAAGAGAAATCTAAGAATGAAGTGCTCATACTGTGGACACTGGAATCGTGTTCCGGTCAATAAACTCTTCGTAGAACGGCTAAGTCCAGAACCCAAAGTGAAAATCATGATTCCTATGTACAAACCCTTGAAAGAATCGAAATGTGACAAGTGTGGAAAAATCATAGCTAAACCAAAAGAACTAATCAGGGTGGTGTCCCGAAAATGATGGTTGTAGAGGTATTGTCGTGGCTATTTGTTTACAAGGAATGGGACAAACTAAAGAGAATGCCAACAATGGACAAAGGTTTCGAAGAGAGTTTCCGTGAATATCTTTACGAGAAAATAAATTTTGATTCAATATCGAGCTCAAAAGATATGGGGCTGGGCTTGGCTTATTCAACACTGTCTAATACTCCTCATGAGCTGGATGTTATTTGCACTAAGGATAAAGATATGGAAGTTTTTGAGCTGAAACATTATGAAGTGAGCAATCTTACAAAGGAAATTGTTTTCACTTTCCTTGGAAAGGTGTTGGATTTCTTTTTCAAGAACGCTGAACTCTTGTCGACCTATAGAATCACCATGTATCTTGTTACTATTAATAGGAATGTTGACGATAATGTTAGAAAGCTATGCCTCACATATGGCATCAAACTAATAGAGCCCACTTTGATGACCATTAAGGTAATGGATCATTACTTAAGGGATCTTCATCAGAAAATAGCTGATGGTAGCGAACTAAAGCCTAAGGTCGCAGAATTAATTGAGAATGTCAATAAACTGGAAGAACAATGTGATTATTCATTTTCCGACATTTTTAGATATAAAGATAAGAAAATTATAATAGATTTCCCAGGAATGGAAATCAGGCCGAGTGAGGCTTTAAGTAAAATCATCGAGTATTATACTTTATTTGAAATGGTGAGAAAAGAATGGAAGTCAAAACAGAATTGAGTGCTCCCTCTAGTGGAATACACGATATTAAGTATTTTTATACAATAGTGCAGAGTCTCAGTCGGAGAGGTGAAAAAGCTGAGAAGAGTGATAAGACCTTTGAATATTTTAGGCGAATGATAAACAATTATAACGAGGCTAAAGCAAGCATGTATGGATTATCATTTAGACCTAGAGAAATAAACATCGAAACTGTCAAACGCGCGACTTTTGAACTTATAGATTTGAAAATTATTACTGAAGATGATGGATATTTAACATTGACGGATGCTGGAAAAGATGTGGCGATGCTGATTGAAAGAAGAGATGCTGAAAAATTGAAGAAAGTCTTTACGAAACTTATGTTGGAAAAGTACAGCATTTTTGAGTATTTCTTAAAACGCATAAAAAGTGTTTTCAAAGGCGAGGGGTTACCGCTGCCATTCATTACATCCGATATTCACAATCAATATGGTGGAAACTCAAAAAAGATAGCAGAGAATTACATTAATATTCTAAATAGAATTTGCCCTAACGTCATCACGAAACCAGACAGATTGTACTCTTCGATAGATAAGGCAAGTATTGATTTAATAAAGCAAAAAACTGTAAAAATTAAGAAACTGCAGGCAGTTATTGAAAAACATGTTGTTTCTGAAGTATTCCAGTCAATCATTGAGAGCAGACGTATGTATGATGTTATTCGCTCTAGGACTACATTTTTAGAACTAACTAATTATGCCATTATTGATATCGATGGCTTCCCTGCTGAAATTACCTATCTGATTTCCGACTTTGAACCAAGCTTTCGGCACACTATGGACAGAGTAGATTACATAAAAGGAACCATTTACCTTAATCGACCTAGCTTTGAAGAGTTGCGAGAACAATTCAAAGACTCTCTTATAAAAACATATATTGGTAAAAAAGACGAATTTGGATATGCGAGGATAGCTGAGGTACGTGACATGGTGTGTAGGGAATTGAGAATATCTGATAGTTTATTTGACATTTACCTCAAAAGGCTTTACAAAGATGAACCGCATTTGCTATCTTTTACATATTTGGGTGCAGGAGAAAAAATAACAGAAAAACGTTTGCCTTTAATCATTGAGGAACCAATAAGGGAATTCTTCACATTGTTGAGAGTGAATTTAAAGAGATGAAAAGGATGGGATACGAAATTTATGGATTGAAAGAAAATCCTTTTCCTAGAGGCGGAGCTATACTCAAACCAGAATCTAGAGACCCGAGAGAAAATGGTTCGATTTTCTCTGTTGAAGCGCGAGCTATAGAAATAAAAGAGTTTGAAGAGAAAATTATTGGAACAAAAACATCTTTTGACGATAGGATTAGATGTGGTTTTCTTTGGGCTGAAGGAGATAGAACGACAGGTCGTGGAATGGGGAAAACTGCATTGAGTATTTACATGAAGCACCGAATAAATGACGGATACGGCAAGCACTACTTTGAAGGAAAAGAGAAATTTTTTTGTAGCTACATCTCTTTCAAGGAGCAATTGAAGTCGAGAGTTGCGTTTCTTTACAAAGAAGCTTTTAGGTCCTTCATACGTGAGGGACTTTTCTTATACATATCAAGATGTGCGACTATAGACGATCTGGTAAAAGCAGGTGTTCAAGAAGACTTCGCAGAGGCTATTGCAAATAATAACGTAAAAGACTTTCTTGAAAGTCTATCCCGATACTCCTTAGAAGAAATGTCAACCGCTTGGGATCAAAAATTTTTGGTGAAACTTCCTGATTTATTTCTCAATCAGACAGTAAGGGCTCTAAAAGCAGCTGGATTCAAAGGGGGAATACTATTGATAGACGATATTGAAAACTTGACCGACAGGTCTACTAGGGCCGAAATAGAGAATTTTATTAAAGACTTCGGCATAGCTTTCTTCAGAGCCGGAAACGAAGCAAGCAACAGTAGCTTTTATACGCTAATACTTACGACTCATCAACAATCTGCCCAAAAAATCAGTCAAGCCTGGACTGTGGCTGGCCTCTCCGCCTCTTTTCCTTTGGTTCCGGGTGGTTATGCTTCGGTTCTCACTCGTAAACCAGATATGGAACAGTGCGCTGACATAGTTTTTCAACATCTCAAATACTTTAGAAGTCCATCATTTGAGCCCCCTTCAAAGTTTTATCCCTTTACAGATGATGCTGTCGAGAAAGTCATTACGGAATGCAATTTTCATCCTCGGCGTTTCCTCTCACGTTTTAGTAGAGTGATTATTGAGGCTGTAAATAAAGGCGTAAACCAGATAACCCCAGATTTTGTGACGACAGTACCAGAAGTCGAAGAACAAGCGGAAGTAACAGGAATTGAAGAGCTTTAGCAATTGAATAATAATACAATCGGAGTTAGGATGAAGCATTAAACATCTTATCAAAAAATCTACCTACTATGCAAAGGGAATTTATACAGAAAGCTCTCAGATGAAAAAACGTCAATGGCTTTTGTACTGATGGAAGCTAAAGCCTTGTTTTACCGAAGAATTCCATCATTGTTGCCGCTCTAAAATTATTTTTATTAAGAGTATATAGCGGGATTTCTCCAAAAAGCCTCCTTGAAACCAGTCCAGAGTCTACAAGCTTCATAAGGTGCCGAGCCACAGAGGCTCTTCCAAGTCCTGTTCTTTGGCATATTTTGTATACTGTCAGTTCCTTGTCTGATTTCCATAAGACCAGCAGAATCTTCAACCTCGATGGATTTCCAATAGCCTCAATGAACCGTTTCTTTTCCTCATCAAGTTTAAGCATGGTGTTCCTTCCTTTTCAATAGGTCTACTAGAAACTTTTCTAGGACTTCTGCTTTGACGCCGTTAAGCCCAGGCTCAAACTTCTCGTTTAATGTGATTACTCCAGCAGCCTTCAACTGCTTAACCAAAGCATGAAGCATAACTCTTCCAACAGGCTCCACATCGTATTCTTCACAAACAACGCGATAGGAAGATTCAACATCCGCTAAAGGAAGGAATATTGCTTCTTTCTCTCTTTTCAGATGGCGAGCAAGGGCTAATAGCACAAGCTTCTCGTCGTCTGTCAGCATAGTCACGTCTTCATCCCTTATTTTTGGGTCTGTCTTCTCTTGGGCTTCCCTAACATGCTCAGGCAAAATGGCTGACAGCTCGTCTCTGTCGGCTGCAAAACCCGCTGATAACAAAAGCAACAAGGCATATCTTGCGTCTCCATTACCATATTTAGCCGTGTTTCTGGCAATGAAAGTTATTATTTCGTCTGAAACCGCGTTTTCTCTGAAAGCCTCCTTCACACGCTCGCTCAAAATGTCTACAAGCTGATCCTCTAAATAGGGCGGAAACTCCAGTCTCTCTTGCGGTCTAAACCTGCTTAGGGTTTCTTGACTCATGTCCCTCATGAACGAGTGGTTTCGGGCTATGAACATGAAGTTTATACGCTGAGGAACATTCGTAATGGCGTCAGTCAGCCTAGTCAACTCATAAATTATGTCTTCACCAGTCCGCCTCAAGT
>JAVZLK010000039.1:0-14501 GCA_038883795.1 Bathyarchaeia archaeon | reverse complement strand
GTTTACCTTTTTTTGTAAGAAAAATCCTAGAAAACAACCTATTTCTCAAAAATCTTATTACATACATCCTTTTTACATTTTTCATGGCGAATAAAATCATAAAAGAGCAAACTTGTCAAACGATCCTACATGATACAAGTAAATATCTGCTGAATCTTCTAATTTTTCCACATAGACTGGTTGCAAACGCATATGTTGGCTGTGGACATGATTGCGTTTATTGTTATGCCAGATGGTATACTCGAAAAGGCCAAATTACAGCTAAAACCAACGCATATGAAAGATTGAAACAAGAATTACAAAAAAGAATAGGAAATAATAAGCCAAGAGAACCTGTATGCTTTGGCAGTATTTCAGACCCTTATCAGCCGATAGAACAAAAATATGAAATAACAAGGAAAATGTTGGAAGTTTGTGATGAGTTAAGTTATCCTTGTTTTATAGTGACAAAATCTGATTTAGTTATGCGTGATAAGGATGTATTATCCTCTTTAGCTAAAAGAAATTTGGTTGCTGTAAATTTCACCATAACGCCATTAAATAATGAAATACTCGCAAAAGTTGAGCCTTATACACCAAACAATGAAAAAAGATTAAAAGCTATGTATATGCTTACGAAGGCAGGGATTCCATGTTCTATTTATTTGTCGCCAATTTTCCCTGTTCTATCTGAAAACCTTTTAGATTTCTACTTGAAAAAAGCATCCGATAATGGAGCTAAGTGTTGTTCTGCTATCTTCTTGAAGATTCGCCCTATTGTGTGGAAGTATGTCAAGGATTTTCTAATGAATCATTATAATTTTTTAATCAATAAATATGAAGAATTATACTTTAAACAAGGGGACATAGACTTGAGCAACTATAGGCTTCCAGAATACACGTATAGAAGAAAGACGATGGAAACCATTGCAGAAACATGTAAAAGATATAATCTAAAATTTACATCAGAAGAGTTTTTCGATTTGTGGACAACACCATATTCTGACTGCGTAGATATTAATTGTTGGCATAATCCTACGGCATATAATGGTTGGCGTTGTCTAAAAACTTAAAAAATCGATACCCTATAAGCCTACTATATCCTTCATAGCTTTTATGACGCTCTCCAGCTCCTCAACAGAAGTGGAATATGGGTTCAAAGATGTTACGATGGTCTTCCGTGCAGTTTTAGATTTCTCTGAACATAATGCTTCTATGACCAAGAAAATCTTTTTAGATATAGACCACATCCTATCACTGATTTTCTCACCATTGGTATTTAGAAAGGCTGTGAACCATGAGATTTCTTTGCCATCTAGTCTGTCACCGGCTCCTCCTCTACCTCCATCCAAAGAAGGTGAATATAGATATAACTGGTTGACCTCCTTATTTAAGCCAACAACAAACGCATCTGGCGGAAGATAGAATTTTCTAATGGTAACCGCAAGAGGAAAGACAAATTCTGTATAGTCTTCACGCAAAAAGAAACCAAAATTTCTATCTTTAAAAAGTGAGCGTGCTTCTTGATAAGGTATGCTGGATTCCATGCATTGTCTAATTGATTTCTTAGGTTCTTCAATCAACACTATTCACTTTTTTCAGTTTTCAGGAGCCCGCATGATTCTAGCTCCTTTTTAAAAGAATATGAAAGAAACATAAGAATTCTCGTTACATTGTTTTCTTCTTTTCCTAAATGATATATGTCTGGGTACAGTTTATGTAAAATGTTAAGATATTCTAGGAAAACATCTCGCAGCCTCTTAACTTCAATTCCTTTAGCTGAAAGAGTTTCTTGGAAAGTTTTGCTAACCCCAAAGTCTGCTATAAATATTTTTCTAATTTTCTTACCTTTAATATCATATTGTTTGGCTACAAACTTTTCTGCTTCCTTAAAGTATTCTTCTGCAGAATCAATGGATTCTTTCACGGTTTTCTCGAATATGGCGTAAGATTTAGTTTGAATTATACAAATTTCATTTTTTCCTATAGCAAGTATGTCTATGTCTTTCCAACCCTTAACTCCCTTTTTAGTTTCTTCAACTTGAAAATGAACATGCTCAGAAACCATATACAAAGGTCTGCCTTCCTCATCCGTCAAATGCCTAAAGTATTCGCTTACCAATTCCTCAGTATATGAAAGCCCCATCACAGACAGCCATACTGTTTTCAGCATATGGTTGCTTAAGTTCTTTTCGCTGAACCTCACTCATTTTATCGTGTCATGGTGTTTTCAACGAATTAGGCTCACTATAAATTTGGGCTTTAACGGTGAAGATATCGAAGATATTCGAGATTCCTTCAGTCAAGATTCTCCTATTTATTCATGGAAAAGGGGAAGTAAGGTATACGGATTTAACAAAGCTGATTGCAAGTAGAGGAACATTATCTGCAAATTTGAAGGAGCTGGAGAAAGAAGAGCTTATTAAAAGAAGAGTGATTACAACTAAATCTATACAGACGTATTATTCGCTGACGGAAAAGGGACAGAAAATAGCAAAAGCGTTTAATGATGTGAAAGAGCATATGCAGAGTTTTAGAAAATAATATGCCTTTTTATTAGGAAATGAATGACATTATTGTAAAGATTAGGGTGAGCTGTGGTGTTGACTTCGGTCTTGAGAGGGACAGTTGACTTTTGTTCATTTTAAAAACTTACACTAAACAGTTTACTATTAATGAGTTTGACAAGGTAAGTGCATCACTAATCTTTCGTTAATCTGCGTATTTTCATCATTTCATAGTAGAGCATATCATAAATTTTAGGGAGAATATTTTGGATTTCTTCACACGAAAATCCGAGAATCTTTAACAAAGTTGTGTCCAACTTTACTCTACCCCAGAATCTTTCTTTAAGTTGTTGACGGTAACCAGGGAATTCAACATTACGTAGCTCATTAAAAAGAGTCAGAAGACTTTCTTTTTCTTGCATATTTAACTTATTTGTATCTAAAACATACGTCGGAACTAAATCTTCTATTCTTATGTTTAACCATCTTCCTGTACTTTCTTCTTTGTGCATGAAAAGCTGAAGCAGTAAAAGTGTAGAATTCAAACTCAAGCTAATTATTTTGGCATCAGTTTCATCCTCAACTTTTACTACTTCTAATACGTTCGATGGTGCATATGGAATGTCAGAGTAAAATGCTAAATGAGCTACGTTAGGTGAGTACCAGTTTATGCGGTGAGCGATACTAAGTCGAGTTAATCTACCTTTACATTCTTTCCTTATCTTTTCCCAATCAACACTTTTCTCCTTGAGCTTAGATAGTCTTATTATTTTGGAAGCTTTGGGATATTGATTAATTAAAACGTAATCATACAAATTTGAAATGTCAAAGGTTCTTACACCTGTGAGAGTTCTTAGTGAGGGCAAGGCTGAATCTTTTCTAATGATTAAGTCTTCATTCATTTCTTTGATTTGAGCATGAATATATTCGTCTTCCTCTTTGACAAAAGTCATAAAAGCAGCTTTTTCTCGTCCTTCATGAAATGGTCTAGTTACAAAAACAACTTGAGAAAGCCCTTGAGGAACAGGGCGAAATCCTTCGATAAACCAATTCTCAGAGGGTCTTGTTAGTTTTTCGCCGCCTCGTTTTATTATCTTATCCATAAAACTATTTGCTAGCAACAAGTTATCAAGATTCGAAAATGCAACTAAACGCATTAAATGTCTTTTATTTCTAAAAAGGAACTTATGGTCAATCCAAAAAACATCAAAATCATCTTCTCTGTGATCTTTTCCTTTAGGTACCTTCAATATTCTTAAAGCGATAGCCTTGGCTTCATCCAACGACATTTTTTCAAGTCGTTTTTTGAGTAGTATTACTCCCAGTTTGTCATCCGAGCTAGCTTTCTTTTTGTCAACAACTAACAATATGTCTCTATATTCAGCTCTTTCAGTAAACCCATAATTTTCAGTTGCTTTTACAATATATCGCCATGTATACTGTCCATTAAGAAAATGTTCTCTAAGCCTAAGGCTGCCTCTGCCTCTAAGTAGATTGATAGGGATTACACATACTATTTTCTTATTTGCAAATTTACTAGCTAAGGCGAGAAAATAACCCCATAAGCCTGCTGCTTTTCCTGAAATCGGTGACAAGTCGTATGCAAAGTCTTTTAGTGCTCTTCTATAATCTGGAGGCAATCTTTCTTCTTTTGTAAAAGGAGGATTCATTATGACCGTGTCGACTCTCCTTAATTTGAAAGCCTCACCCGCTCCTTCTGGGCTAATAGCTCCCGAACTTTCAATCTTTGCAAGTTCATGTTCAAATAATGTTTTTTGAACAGCCTTCGAGAAAGGTTCAACTGCCATTCCCTCTCTGCAGCGAAGAGAATCCTTAACACCTATTAGCACTTTATTTGTTGTTACATCAAAATTCTGAGAAGCCAGATGAATTGCACTTAAATGTGAAGCAAATGGCATTATATCTATTCCGATTAATTCGTTTTCTACGAATTTAGTATGTGCTAATGCCATATCTAAGAGATTTTTAGGCTGTAGAAGTTCCATTTTTCTTTTATAGGCTGAAACTAGCAAAGTTCCAGATCCGCAAGCGGGGTCTAGTATAGATTCATCGTAGGACTCTATGGAAAGCGTTGCTAGTATCTCTGCTGCAACTGGTCTAGTATAAAAGGCTGCAAGGACTTTCCTAGTTTGAGGAGGAAGCAATTCATGAAAAAGTCTACCAAGGAGCTCGTGTTCAACAAGTTCAGGGCTGATAGTTTTTATAGCTTCAATTGTTTCGCATATCAGGTCATTAACTTTGGGTGTTCGAGGCAAGCTGGATACAACATCGATCGCATAAATAGGTTTGTAATTTATATCCGTAATTTTTTTAAAATATTCGACCAGATCTTCAATATTTTTTATTTCAGGTAATTCTGGGACATTCTTACTTAGCTGACTGTAAATATGGTAAAAAACAATTTGATTAAGTAAAAGGTAGGAAGAAAGGTCTATTGTTGCCATTTTTAAGTCTTCTTTTTGTATTCCACCGGCTTCACCAAGCGCTAAGAAAAGGTCAAATCTTCCTACAACAGTATTCACAAGTTTTTCTAGGTCAATATCACTAAGAATTCTTAAGTGGTCTGAGAGCATTGTTATACTTTCTCTCAGTGTTTCAATCACTAAACTTAAGGAAACTGTTGGTCGCTTAATTTCAATCTTTTGCTTTAACTCACTAAGTATGTTCATTAGCGTTGGACGTTTTCCACCTATAAAATCCCACTTCCAATATTTTGTAAGAATCAGCGCATCAACTGGTGTTTTTAGAGCTAAATCGCTTATGACTGATGGAATGAGCGGTCTTTTGATTTCAGGAGGATAGAAAACTAGTATTATGTTGTCAGTTTTTGCTTTATCAGCATATTTTCTAGCCTGAATAATGCCACTTACTAGCTTCTTTTGCCACGTTCCGATTTTGACTTCTAATATGAATCGATCAGTTCCATGCCAAAACTCTATATCTGGATATTCGCCACCTAAGTCAACTTCTTGTAGACCTGTAAAACTAAACTGAGAAAGTTGCTGTAAAATTGGAGGGTACAAGGTTCGTTCAGTAATATAACTCAACTCTATCCCTTTTCTTTAATTCGTAATTCCTCAAAGGCATGTCCGTTTTTAATTAAAAACAACAATACAATTTAAATTTTCTTAAAGTAGAATTTAACCATAAATACTTGATTCTAGAAAGTATATTCTGACAAAGCATGTCAACGCTTATTGTTGATGGTGTTAAGTATAAACTTTGGACACCTAAAGATGAAGAGAAAGAATTTCATCCCTTAGTTAGAAAATGCTACAAAGAAATTTTTGATGTAAGGTTTGTAGTCATTGGAATAGAATAGAAGCCAATAAGCTCTTTATTGAACAACCTACTTCAGAGCCTAAAGTTAAAGCCTATATTCCAGTGTATGAGCCTCTAAAAGTTGAAGTATGTAAGAAATGCGGAAAAGTTATAGCAGAACCAAAAGAACTTATTAGAATCACAATGGACAAGACTATTGAATCTTTACTGTTAAAGGGAGCGAATTAAAATTTGCATATAACATGTGAGCAATTGAAAGATGCTGCAAAAAAGGCGGTTGAAGAGTCAGGAAAGTTAGAAGAGGCAGATTTCGAGTATACTGGGAAAAGTATAAGGGAAAGAGGCTATCTATTGCCACCAGATTTTCTGTACATTGTTTGTTGGAAAGCGCCAGGTGGTAGGCGTGGCAAAGCGGCCGAAAATGCTCTCTATTCTATTAGGGAAAAAGGTGCTAAAGAAATTGAAAACGTAACAAGAGAAGCTTTTAAATTGGCTGAGGAGGGAGACGTGGAAAAGGCAATTGAAAAGTTAGATGACCTTTATGGAGTTGATGTGCGAACTGCATCTGCGATATTGACCTTTTACAATCCGCAAAAGTTTGGCGTTATAGATAAAAACGCTTGGAAAACCCTTTATGATGAGGATAAAAATTCCTTTGAAGTCCAAGATTACATGAAATACTTGAGGGATATCAGGGGTTTAGCTAAAAAATGTAACATGACTGCTAGAGGAGTGGACGTTGCACTTTGGTATATAGGTGGTAAATTGCTTTATGGACGGAGTAGTGGCTAGTATCATCTATAGCTACTTTAGTGGATTCGAATATTCAACACCCAAAAATTCCATCCATTCTTTGAGAAGTTGGAATATAAAATAAGAGTTTATCCGATAGATTCCTTCATGATGTCCGCCTGTTTTATAGACAATGCCGTAATCCCTTAGCTTTGATAAAACCGAGTAGTATTGAGTTTGTTGGAAACCATGCCTTTTGCAAAACTCTACGTATTCATTGCTTTTATATGGATTCTCCGTATTTTGCCTATTCCTTATCTCCGTTAGCAGTGTAACGGCTAAATTCCTTGTTTTGGGGTCAAACAATAGCGAAATGGTCTTTTCTAAGCCCATATTCGATTTTGACATATAACGTCACCTACTCCATGTATAGCACGGTTGTGTAGTTAGGAAGACATTTTTGTTTTAAACCAAGAATAGATATACCGCCCATATTTCCATCTCCATGAATTTAGTTACGTCAAATCCTCACACATTTTTAATGTTGTAAACGAGCATCCTTGTCACACCTTTCAGCCTTACATTCCACAAAGAAATTTACTTTGCCTTCTACATGATTCACGTAATATGGGCATTTTAAACAATGTAAGGCGAAAAAATCAGGTTTAACCTTCCACATAACGGTATATTCGATTTCTTACTCAACCTCTTCCTTTTTATGGCTTCCTATAGTAAATTGTTGTATCATACTGCCTTTCTTTAGCAATTGACGGACATAAGTTTAAACATTGAATGCCTTCATCCACGCTAATTTTAAACCGCTTACAGTCTACTTCAATATCTTTTCTTAATTGTTGCTCCGTTTTCCTTTCCGTAACATGCCTTGCCAACTGAAAGCCAACGTAACGCCTAAACTTTTCAATTACATACATTGCAGCATCTTTATTTTTAACCTCATAATATACAATATTTCTTTGAATGGGGTTGCCTTGAGTTCGCCTGACAAGTCCTGCTGCTTCGAGTTTATCCATGTTTTGACGCACAACAACATCGCAAATATTCAATTGCTTAGCCAATTCTGATAGATAAAATGCTTCATCATCATTTTCCGATAGAAATTTGAGTATTTTCACTGCATACTTACGCCTTGAGATTGCTTTAAGGCTTGCTTTATTTATTTCCATATTATAATATGTTTCTTCCATTTCGTTTCCTCCTTATAGTAGTTTCCGAGTAGTTTTCAGGGATGTTGAAATTCTTTCGTATATCTGATTTCCACCTTTTCATTGTTAAACAGGCCTTGAAAAACTTGGCTGTATGTAATCTAAAATGCCGGCGGCAGGCAATTCGGCTATGTTGTGTTGATGAAGATTATGGTGATGTACCAAAATTTTATATGTAGCCATTAAAAAATTCAGCCAATAACACCTATTTCTTCTTGGGATACTTCTCCAACATCCTTAGTATGATGGTGTGAAATTAATTGCACGGAATAGGCTAAAAAACTAAAAAAATAAAAAAGGGGATTTTTAGAGATTTCCATGGTTTCTTTCACTCTGGCTTTCCAAAAATCTTCTTATCTCTTTCCTGAATCTCTTGTTTTATTTCAGCACTATCAAATCCTGCTTGTTCCAACGCCTTAATTTTATCCATCAGGTCAAGGTCTTTACTTAGTCTCGCTGTCTCATATAGGAACCTGATAAGCTTCCAATGTTCTTTTGGTGGTGTTCCAAATTTTCTGATGTTTTCTACAAGCATACTATGGCATTCATTGTAAAGGTGGCATAATCCACAGTCACTCTGATATTCACAATTCTCAAACTTCCGTTTCCAATTATAAAGCCACCAATCTGGCTCCGCATATTTTCTTGTTTCTGTTATTTTTTCTATTTCCCTAGCTGGTTGTTTAATGAATGGTTTGCTTAATGCTTTTTGAATCGGTGACGGCTCTTGTGTTTTTGTTTGTTCCTGCTGGGGCTTTTCTACTTCTAACTTCATACTTGCCAACGTTTGTTGACCTTTAACCTCTCTAATTTTAGCTTCTAATTGCGCTCTTGTTAGTTTGTCCTCTATGACTAATTTGGCAAGCTCTAATTGTTGATTTGGGTCTTTAATCTCAAGCAGAGAGAGTCCAAAAGAATATGGTATGTCTCCGTTATGAATACATTCTTGAATCTTTACCGGTAAAGATTTCAGTCGAATTATGTTATAGATATAAGACTCTGACCTATGAATTTTAGGGGCTATGTCTCTCAATGGCACATTTGCTTTATTTATCCAATCAATGTAAAAATCCGCTTCTTCGATTTTACTTAGCTCTGTCCTTTCCAAGTTTTCCGTAACCGATAGCAAATATGCTTCATCAAGGTCTCTCAACACAATCAACTCAACCGTTAAGCTCTTTAATCCTACTTTTTGTGCCGCTAAGAATCTACCAACTCCACATACTATTGAAAGTTTATCAATTGTTTCTCTGTTTTCCCACCATGGAATAGTCACTATAAGGTTGTGTAAAACGCCTGTCTTCTTTATGCTTTCTGCAAGCAGGTTTATTTTTTCTTCACTATGCCTTCTTGGTGTTAAGTTTTTTAACGGTTCAAGGAACTCTATGGGTACGCTGTAAACACGCCTCCTTCTTTGACTTAACTCCGTTTTAAGGTCGTACTCAAATGTTTTATCAATCTGTTCAAAGTCTGGTATTATTTTAGTTAAATCCTTTTTCTCTGCTTGTGTTTCCAATTTACCGGTAAATTCCGTTTCCTTTGGTTGTGTCTCCGGACAACTGGTAAAGGATGGATTGGTCGATGGATTCTCGGATTTAAAAGTTAATGATCCTTTACCGGTAAAGGATGGATTCATGTGCTGTATATCAGGTTCACTGGTAAAATCCTTGTCCTTTTGTTCCTCCTTTCTTGGCTTAACTGCTATTGGACACATAGGTTACATCTCCGAATCCATTGGCGGTTCTTCTGGTGGCTAAGGCTTCTCTAATGGCAACGTATTTAGAATCGGTTAATATTCTCGGGAATTTTTTGACTATGACTTGAATGCCCCAGCTTTGCCGTTTCTCGTTGAAATACGGCGGCAGCACCTGAACGTTTTCTTTACCCAGGTTTCGCTCAATGCCGAGCACGATGTATGATAATACTCTTCGACTACAGCTATGGACATAAACGGCGGCTAATGGTGGTTTAAAAACGGCATCTATCAGTGGATTCGTGTTGGCTTCTTTTTCCTGTCCTTCATTTTCACCTGGCATTTTTTATATTCACTTTTCCCATAAGGTCTAACTAACCCCACAACCTTCAAATCATCCTTTTAGGGGTCTAAGAGGCTGAGGTTGTTAGACCGCCCCGTCATCATTTATCTGAGGCTTTGTTGGAAGTAGTCGAATTGGCTACTTCTCAACGCCCTTAGAAGCTTTAAGTTTTGCTTGTGCCATTTCCTCGGCTAACTTTGCATACTCTCTACTTTCCTCATCGGCACTGGGCTCTTTTTCCATTGGAACCTCTGATTTAATTTCCACTTCAGATTTTGGATTCTCTTCCCTTTCTTCCTCTCTTGCTTGTTTCCATTCTTCGAATTCTTTGCTTTCCTTAGGACTTGAGATTATAGCTACTCTCCTTTCTGTAACGTCCTTTCCTATTTTCGATTTTGACATTCAGAAAACCTCTTCGATTTCCCCTATTTCTATTGGTTCCTTTTCCTTTAGATGCGCTTCTACAGGTTTTGTTGGCGGAATATATGGCTTAATGACGATTTCATTGTTCACTTCCATCAATACCTGCTTTAGTTTTACTCCGTGTATCTTTTCAAAGGCATCTGTATACTGTTTGGGCAATACAACCACAGTCGAACCATTTATATCCATCACTTTCTTCAACAACGGCATGGGATAAAAACCCCGTATAAGACACAAATAGTGCTTAAATGTATCATAGACCACTAACTATATAAAGCTTATTACAGCCTTATTTTCCTTATACAAGCCAAATTCTCGCTTATTATTTAAAAATATGTGATGGAAAAGCTTTGGTTCTGTTCTATGGTTATTGCATTTACTTTTTCGCCAAATGAAAAAAGGGAAGGCGGCACCATGGTACCGGTACCTAGGTACTTAAATCCCGCAGAATCTCAATGACTTCTTCAACTAGGCGAATTTCTTCATTAATTAACGCTAGTTTTCCTTCATAACTTTTTAGTGGCTCGTATCCAACAATCCTATATTTGTATTCGAAAAATTCCAAATCAGAGAAGTCTGGCATGACAATTGGTTCATCAAGGTTCAACCGCAATGCTTTCTCTAGCATTTGTAAATCCTCTAAATGTTTCACCCAGTCAAAATCGCCTATTTTATAGAACTCGGGATATACGGTCTCCTTCTTGCTGTGAAATCTCTTGAGTTGTGCGAGTATTTTTTGTAACCGTTGTAATTTCTGCTCTCTGTCTATCTGTCTTTTAACCTGTTTTACTATTTCGCTGGGGGCGACGCCCACCAGTAGCTTGTATAAGACACCCACAGCTTCTTCAATAATCTTCTGTTCGCTTGCAATGCCGAAAACCCTTTGAATAGCTTTGATTTGAGCGTATAGGTTCTCTGTGTATCTTAAATTTCTGCTGCTAGGGATACCACCAGTAGTTTTGACCTTCGTATACTCTTCGTGAAGTATATTATTTGTTTCATTTTGGTTTTCAATAACTTCTTGCATTTTCTCACCTCACTTTGAATATTCCAAGGCTCATTCATATAGTTGCTCTACTGCGAAAGCGCACCAAATTTCTAGGAAGATAACCAAAAATAGCGTCTTCAGAGGTTAAAAGTACCATGTTCCGTTTAAATTTCGGTTATTATTTTTTCACGATATTAATTTAAACGTAAAGATAAACTTTTCACATATGACTAATATAATCTTACACGAAACTGCAACAGGATTTAACTTGTTAATAGTGTAGATTCAACATTAGGTATATTTTTAGTAGGCCATCCCGTAAGTATCTGAGTCTTCTTGATATATCCATCTGTTGTTTTTGCTATCATAGGATATACATGCTAATTCTTCTCTTTTAAGCATGGCTGGGCTTAGGCCTTTTCTGTTTAGAAATTCTTGCAATTCCTGCTCTGTTGGTGCCTTAGCCCTTACAAACCGTGCAATCTGTTCCATCCTGTGAAAGTCTAGCTCTGAATCAAGATAGTTTAACTGATTTTTGATTTGATCCAATGTTTGAGTTAATTCACTGATTTTTTGGTCTTTTAATTTTCCGTTTTCTAGTAGAACTTCGATTAATTCAGATTTCCTTTTTGCATCTTGCTCCAATGTCTCAAGCTTTTCCGTGTCTATCATACCGCTAATGCTAATGTGCTTTTCATACTTCTTATACAAGTTTTTAAGCTCTTCAACTCTAACTTGCCAGTACGCCTTCTCCGTGTCTGGAACAGCATGGCCAACCATGTATTCAACAGCTACGTTTGGGCATCCAGCCGTTTTCAATATGCTGATGAAAGATGATCGCAGTGTATGTGGCCTGCATGGGTTAATGTCTGCTCTCTCCAGCCTTTCCTGTGAGACAAGTCCAGATTTTACTGCTAAGGCTCTGAAGGTTGCTTCGATTAGTGTTGGAGTTAACCTTTCGGCTTTGCTTTTGCTATTTGATTTTATGAAACGTTTGATAAACAGTGGTGTATCGTATTTCAAAATCTCTCCATTCCTCCGCCTTTCATCCAAATAGGATTTGAGAGCATCTATTGCGTCTTTTCCCAGAAAAGTATCGTATTCCACCAGCTCTTTCTTTCTAATTAAATGTATGTGCAATGGTTCTTCGTTTTCCTCTAATCCTTTTACTACATCTCCATATGTTAAATTGCATAATTCAGATACTCCCATTCCGCTCTGAAATAGCGTTAAAATTATTGCTCTATCTCTAACATTAGTTGCTACATCGATTAAGCGTTTAACTTCTGGGACTCTTAGTATCAGCTTGAAATTCTCCTTCTTAGGTGCTGCTTTAGGTATCCTTAAATTTAATGGGAAGCCGTTGGCTTTGTAAAAACTTCTTATGGCGTTGCAGTAGGTTACGGCTAAATTTCTGCTTACACCTTTTTGCTTCGCTTTCTTTTTTTCTCTTCTGCCAACGCCTCTGCTCTTCTGCGTGTACTCGTTTAGAAGCCACTCGAAAAATGCTTTGACCTTACGCTCTGGTTCTCCCTGTTCTCTCACACTTTTCTTTCTATCTTCTTCTGCTAAATCTATCATTGCTTTTGGCGTTAACTTTGTATACTCTATGAAGGCTTTCATTGCTGAGAGATAATTGAATTTTGAACCTTGACTTTTCCCTGAAAGCCAGCCTTTGATTTCCGTATAATCCTCTAAGTTTTCTAATTCTATTTTAGGTTCCATGATTTGTGTATAAACTGCATTTCATATAAATCTTTTGATATTCTTTTTTATAAAACTCGGTTTAAATTCTCGGAATTTTGGTTTCAGAAACAACGGGTAAGTTTACATTCAACATGGACGTAATACGCATTTAGTATCTTCTCGTGAGTTTACCTATGGTGTATGACACAATTGGGGCGCTTACTAGTAAAGAAACAGCATGCAAAATCATGAATAGCCATGTTATGCTGCTGTTGTTTGATAATGATGCTTCTTCGAATCTATAATTCACGTAAGCGGAAGGAATTAATAGGGATAATATGCCTACGGCAAAAATTGTTGAGTGAACAACATTTGTCTTCAAGTTCTTTGAAAAATAGTGACGATCATAAAAGGCAAACAGGATTGCGCCAAAAGTCATTCCAGAAAGCCCAACCAAATACAAGCCCACCATCTCTACAAAAGACAGAGTTGGTGCATACAAGTTTTGAACTGATACATATATGCCGACGCTCAATGGAGCCATTAGAGTAACGCCTACGATAAGAAAAAGAAAAACGATTTCACCCAATGCCTTTCCAAGTTCCTTGCGAACCGCTGTACTTGTCCTCTGTTTCTCCTGCTCAACTTTCCGAAAGAGCGCTATGCTTGTTTGTCCTATTTCTGAAAGATGATATTTTCCTCTTGCAGTTTGCTCAACTAAAGGTGCTAGTTCTCCGAGATGATAGCTCATCAAGCCAGTATCATTTATGCTTACAGAATTCTGAATATCTGTAAATGACGCTTCACCCTTCTGCTCAAGAAAAAGCAGAATTTGGCGACGTACCGGATGTTTCAACGCTTTGAATATTGCATCGTATTCGTTCGTTTCTGTAGCCAAATGAGCGCCCTAAATTCTTCTTTCGTCAGATATAATAAAAATGTTTTCGTGAAGAAAAACTGGAAAAGCTAGCTGACACTATGAAAACTTCAATACACCGATAAAGTGCGGGGGGTGGGATTCGAACCCACGGAGGCCTACGCCAGAGGATCTTAAGTCCTCCCCCTTATCTTAGGCTTTCTGGCCCACTGCCTATTTAGACCTGGCTCGGGTACCCCCGCACAGTTATTTTGAGATGATGATGTGCAGTTTAAGTCTTTTGTGGAATGCATTAAGTTAAAATCTGCATTTTACTTATTTTATTGTTTGGGGCGGGTAGCCTAGTACGGATAGGGCGCAAGCCTCCTAACAGCGAAGAAAGCTTGTGGTCGTGGGTTCAAATCCCACCCCGCCCGTCTACAAACCAAAAGTGAAAGTTCTCCGGTATCTAAATATAATCTGTTCCAAGCCGAGGTTTATCTTAAAAGCCGGGGGTGGGAGTTGAACCCACATATAGCTGCTCTGCAGGCAGCCGCCTGAACCGTTCGGCCACCCCGGCGATTTAGATTATTTTTGAGGTTTAATAAAAATGTATTTAGGTTATTCCGAGTTTTTTGGCGATTTCCTTGTAAATTTTTAGGGCTTCTTTTTCGTTTTTTACGTTTTTTATTAGCATACGTCCGTTGGTGAATAGACTTATTTCGAGGCTTTTGTAGTTGAAGATTATGGCG
The DNA here is from genome assembly GCA_038883795.1 of Bathyarchaeia archaeon. GTDB lineage: Archaea > Thermoproteota > Bathyarchaeia > Bathyarchaeales > Bathycorpusculaceae > JASEJA01. The sequence continues at coordinate 16 of JAVZLK010000039.1, read as the reverse complement.
AGTTGAGATTTTATGC
>JAVZLK010000038.1:0-15153 GCA_038883795.1 Bathyarchaeia archaeon | reverse complement strand
CCTATCTTCCGTTTAAGATGTTGCCTTAAAGCTTTGTCAATAGCCCCCACAGTTTCCTCATCGCAGCCCATTTCTTGGGCAAGGATTGAAATATCGGATATTCCTAATGCATATTTTAGAGAGAAAAGGCGACTTAGGACAGATAAAGGCGGAGTCAACGCCACTTAACCACAGTTTCAAATATCTCGTCTAACACTTCATGTTTTCTGCCATAGTTTGTAAGGCGGTCGCACATTTCGGCCACAATTTCCTTCATCATAGCTACTGCCTTTTCTTCCGTGAGCCCTTCAAGCTTAACGCGGTCTGTGAAGGCATCAATAAGCTGTTGCGGATAATAGTTGGAAAGGAAAATGTATATTTGCCCAGCTTTGTCATACTTCTGTTCCAGCCTTTTAGCCTTGATTTCTTCGGCGATACTTCTTAGTTGGTCCAAGCTTGGCTTAAACGGTTTAGCCTCCTCATGTTTGGGCGGAGCCTGAGTTTCGGGCATGTTGACCGCTTGTTCGGTTTCCGCTTGTGTCGCAAGTCCCTTTTTGGAAGTTCCCCCTGGAGGCTTCTTTTTTTCCAGCTTCTCTTCAGCCTTCACTATAACCTTATGGGCTGATAACACCTTAAGCAACTCCGTAGTTTCCCGCGCATTCAAATCCTTCTCAATCAAAACGGTCAGCACTTTCTCGCGTAAATCCTCTGGTGTTTCTAACAGAACATTAACTATGCCAGCGACATCCTTACCATGACGCTCATGCTTCACCACATACTCAACAAGTTTAGTTTGACACTCGCTTGGAGCACGCCGAATCTCTCGGGTGATGCCTTCAGGTATACTCGTTCCATGTGGAACGAACATTGTTGGAAGCTTTTTCTTTAATTCTTCCATGAACTCAAAGTGGGAAATTAGACGCGAAACTTGGGCGTGTGTGACGAATCCGAACCTACGAGCAAACTCGTCCATGTTGCCATATGTGTCTGGAAACTTCTCTATTATGAGCTTGAGCCATCTGCCCCTCTCATAGTCTGACAAGTCTTCGCGTTCTATGTTCTCGACCAGCATGGCTTCCATGGCTTCGCGGTCAGCAATTTCCTTCACTATGCATGGAACAGTTTTCAACCCGGCTTTTTCAGCCGCCAAAAATCTTCGCAGCCCACAGACAACCTCATATCTGCCAACCTCTTTAGAAGGCCTAACAATTAACGGCTCTAATACGCCATTAACTACGACGGATTCAGCTAACTCGTCAATCTTCCGCAATGTATCAACACGTATGCCCAATTCCGGAGGCTGAAGAAGCTCTAAACTAAGAAAAGTATACTCAATGTCTCGTTCAGAATGAGTATGTTGGTCTGTTGTTTCCAAGGGCAGAGTCCAAACCCGCCTTTCGTTGCTCTGCCCCATAAAAATATATGTTTCAAAACATAAATTAAATTATACAACAGGATGGTCAAAAGGTGGCAAAGAAACATATTGTAAGGGTTGTTTTAAGCCCACAACACAAAGAACTACTAGACAGAATATGCCAGAAACTGGGACAAAGCGAAAGCGAAACCCTACGCATAGCATTCCTACAATACGCGGAAAAACTTAGTTTAGTAACGGAAAAGTTCACAGCTAAAACTTACTAAAAGTTGATGAAACCGAAATCTTAAGTTTTTATGAAAAATATTTATTCCGAGGTGTTATTAATGGAAACGTTACATGAGTTAAATCGTCTCCTTGAGAGGATAAATGGAATATTTGAATTGACTTATAAAGAAAAGATGGACGAATGCGACGAAGCGATTAAGTATCTCAATTATTTATTTGTATTAACCGACATTGCTCAAGATATTATGTTAGAAGGGCAATCCGGTATACCCTACTATGTATGCAGTCTTTCATTAAGAACCTATTTAGAATTTTTGGTAAATCTTTTTCAAGGAGCTTATCATTCAGCTGCAAGGGCGCTTCGCTGGCTATACGAAGCTAATCTGGCTGGCGCTGCTGCTTGTATTAAGCCGTCATTGCTAAGTGGTGAGTTTATTGAAGTGGAGATGGATTTAGATAAATTTGAATTGTGGCTGGCCTTACTTGACGAAAGGAGAACGGAATTTCCTCGCAAACGGATATTTGAGGGATTGGGGCTTCCTGCAGAAAAGCTTCAGGAATTGTTTTCGGACCTCTGCAAATACGTCCATATTTCTAGGAAAAGCCTTGACGAAAAATTGACTTGGCCAAATTTGCAGTATATACCGGAAAAATCTGATGAGATATTGACTCTCGCGCGAAAGACCGTGGATTTAATACTTTGGTTAGAATGCAAAATGCTTCTGCAATACAATGATAGAACCAAAGAAGCTTTAAAAAAACTCAGCAAAGACATCGGTGCTTTAGCTTCCAAGGTTCCTGGGACAGCGGAATTGATATACAGTTTGTGATGTTGCATGAGGAATTAACAGGTTTTTAAAATTCTATAAACTAAAGTCTTTAAAGCAGAATATGATGACAGTTCAGACACTTCCAAACCACTTCTCTAACGATTCTGCCCCTCTTCTTCTCTTTCTTTCCATTATATGTTTCATTATTTTTCTTCCGGTTTCATTTCTTGTGGTAAATATTAAATAATAGCTCGGATACTCAGACCCAACGGGTATTTCGATGTATTCTACATGTTTAAAGTATTTTTCTAAGCTTACTAAATAATATTTTAGGATTTCATCTCTTCTCTTTTTGGGATTTCGCGAGTATTTTTGCCATATTTCTGGCCACTCTTTTAAGTCTAGAAAGATATCCAAAGTTTCCCCTATAGTTTTTGCAGTTTTTCTAACTGTTGGATCGGGGCTGTTGTGGTTTCTTAAAAAATACCCTGCCGACCTATCAACGCCCCACCACGAAAAATGCATGAAAAGTTCAGTATATTGTCTTTCAAGTATCCGTTCCACGGTTCTTTTTTGAATTACTGGGCTTCCCAAACCAAATGGGTCTACATAAATGAAAGTAAACGGCTTAGGGGCATCAGAGTCAAACTTATTTAGGATTTTTTCTAGTTCAGTGTTACAATCCCCTTGTATTACTTTTATAAAATCTTGGTAGCGATTAGTCCATTTTTCCAACAATTCCCTTGTTTTTTGGTTAATCTCTATGAAAATGCACTCAACGGACGGAGTCTTAGTCTTATCTTTTATTGTGTTTTCAACCCATTCTCTTGTTTCTGCCATAATTATTGGGGATCCTTTTATAAGTTTATTTTCTTCAAAAGCTTGAACATAGCCGCTTCCTGCGCATGCGTCAATAAAGTAGTGTGAGAAACCATGATTTCGCATGATCAAGCTTAAAGGATGACAATAACTCTCCAAAATTTCATATTTATCCTGTGTCCCTTCTCCTGCTTGAACCAACCCACATGCTGGACAAGTATCGGGACGTTCCGGCTTTTTACATCGGCAATGCATACATTGCCACATCGAAATTACCTCACGCAGTTGCACTTGCAATCATTTTTGTTTAACCCTAGTTCGCTCCACATCGTTTCAGTTTCTTTACAAATGGCAATTTTTGATCTATCGAACCCATAGGCAGTGAGTTTATTGAGTAAGAAAAAGTATATTTCTTTTCTAGTTGAGGCAGCTATTTTCTTTCCCCATCCCGACGACTCTGTAAACCATTTAGTCCACGAGTTATCCTTTGAAAATAGAAGCGTTTTCTGTAGGCCCCTAGGTGTGCCTAAGGTTATCCTTTCGGGATCGCATGAAAAATTAGAAAGCATAGAGTAAATTAAATCCTCATAATGTATCTGCCAATTTTCTATCGGAAAAATAGGGTCTATTCTAACTCTAACCTCATATCCGGCTTCCATTAAAGATTTCGCTGCTTTTATTCTCCTCTCAGGCGATGGTGTTCTGTGCTCCCATAACTCCCAGACTTTACGGGCATTTAAGCTGAAACTTGCGATGGTTTGTTTTCTGGGTTTTTTAACCAAAAAGTCTACATTATCAGATTTCGTTAAGAGAAGCAACTTATGTTTTTTTTGCTCCTCAAACTTGTCTGCTATTTTTTCCATTATTTTTGGATTCATCAGTGAATCAGCTAATTCACCGCTGTTAAATATGGATGGTTCAAGGTTTCCATCGTTAAAAGCCTCTTCAAGAGCTAAAAATACGTGTTCTAAAGGCACATACCGCGGTTCTTTTTTCCCTCTAAAAGTTCCTTGCAGATAGCAATATGCACAATCAAATGGACAACCATAAGCCCATCTTAATTCCCAAAAATGTGGGCACACTATAGATTTCGGTGTTTTTCTGAAGTAGTATAATATGGATGGATATTCCTTCGTGCCATATGCCCTACTGAGCTTAAGTTGGGAAGGAGTAAGGATTTTTTGAGCTACAAAAGGCATTATTCAACTACTTCCTCAAATCTATGTGCTTTCCCTGGCTCCACATGAATTAGATGAAACTTTTTATTGCAGACGGGGCATATCCATACATCTCCAGTGTCAACTTCCTTAATAACCTCTATTTCTTTTTGTCTTTTTTCCTCTATTTCTCTTATGACTTGTATTAAAGATCTAACGCGGTCAGACGATTTTTCTCTTTCAAGCATCTCTATTGCTTTTATCTTCTCCTCAGGATTCAGTAGCTCAACATCAATAAGTCTTGCTTCCTCAGGTGTTAATTTGGAATCCTCTTTAAGCAGAGCTTTTCTAACGGGTTCCGATACCTCTACAATCGTTTTTGAGAACTCTCTCAAATCATCACGCGATAGTTTTCCCTTTTCTCTTAGCATCAGAATTTGTTTTCTTAGCTCTGGTTGATCTTTGATTATTCTCGTTTCCCTGAAGTCAGTATAGGTTAGGGTGCCACCGGTGGCACCCAATTCTTCCCTTTCCTTATGAGCCAAAAGAATTTCCTGTAGAGTCTGCCGCGATATCCCCGTTTTCCGTGCCATGTCTTCTACAGACGTATATCTTCCCAGCCGGATTCCATCTTTATACAGCCCGACAATGAACCTTTCTGCCTCATGAGGCTCTAAGGCCAAACGATGCCAATTTTCCACTAAACTTAGCTCTCTTGCCTCTATATCATCAGCATCCTTGACTATTGCCGGTATCTCTTTTAAACCAGCGTATTGATAGGCCCTCCACCTTCTCTCTCCAGCTATAATCTCATATGTTTCACCTTTTTTCCTTACAATTATAGGTTGAATTAAGCCGCTTCCCTTAATTGAGTCTGCTAATTCTTCAATTTCCTTTTTGGCAAATGTTTCCCTTGGCTGAAACGGACTTGGCCGTATCTTATCTATAGATATTATTTTTATTATTTCTTCCATTATTGTTTCTCTCCTCTAAGTAATTTAAGGGCTATTTTTGACCATGAAAGCTGTTTGACCTGCCACTTTTCTCCTCTTGTTTCCACCTCTAGTATGCTAACATTTTTCTCATCCAACTCTTTGTCTATAGAAAGCATTTCTTTTAATGAACTTATTGCTTCATCTTCATGGCTATAAATCCATTTTTCACCTCCAGCTTCCAAGACGTAAAACTTATCATTTTCTATTTTCAACTTCACAGATTCAACGCCTCTCCACTTATCTTTTCTAGTGGAATTTCCTAAATTCCTTTTCGGAAGAATGACCTTGCAATTATTCATTTAAAACGTTTTCAACATTAATGTTTAGCTGCGTTTTCTAGAATTTTTATGAAGTTTGCTTTCAGCCCTACTTTCCAATATCCCTCTATGTCTGAGCGGTATAAGTAGATTATGTTATCTTGTCTAAGGTTTTTTAGGGCTTCAAGAAGCTCGCTTGGGTTTGCTTTTAGCTTTTCTGATAGCTCATATTGGTCTTTGACGAGGATAAATTTTGAGCCTGTTCCATTGTAATGCTTTAGCAACACTTCTACTACTTCCTTTTCCACGCTGTCTAAACCTGAATTTTGTAGCCACAAACTAATGGGGATTTGTTTTGTTGTTTTTGGCTGGTTAGTTTCTATTTTCTTTCTATTTTCTTTTGATTTTCTTTTTACTTTCTTTCGATAATCTATTATATTATTATATACGAAATCCAAATACTTAACAAATTCAACCCCAGAATCAGTCAAAAACCAAAAATCGCCATTTTTCAAGGCTAAACCATACCTTTCCATGTTCTTCAAATACCGCCAAACATAATTCTGGCTTTTTCCGCTCCTTTCAGCCAAATCGCAGCAGCGTCCACCACCATCAAACAACATGTAAAGAAGCGTTATCGTAAAGCCTCTCACACGCCCAAGAGCGGTAGAAGTAGTAGATAATAATGCATAGTCAACAGCCAAAAAATCACCTTAACTCCCTAACCTGAAAAGAAGCCTTTGAAACATTAATGGGCAAGTGTTTAAAGCAAAGAGCCAAATCAATTGGCGTAACAGGCTTTTCACCATCCAAATGAATTATTACAACAAACTTCTGCTTCATCGGCGTTTACCTTACAAACTCTATTCTGAAACCCCGCTCCGTTATAGCGTAAAGCCTCTTCTGATAACTTTCAAACTCATCCTCAGTCATCAGAATGACGTGTTCAGGCTCTTCCTTTGCTGAATGCATTAGCCTTCCAAACCTTTGGCTTTCCTGCATTCTGCTTCCAAAAAGGAAGGCTACTTCTATGACCCGTTCTATTCCTGGAAGGCTTATTCCCTCATCACCCACACGACTAACAACACACGCTTGGCTTTCTCGGATGATTTCAAGCCTGTCTTTGGTTTCTCCGTAAACGAATGGTATGTTGAATGTTTTGGCTATTTTCTCGCCTAAATCAAGCCAATCACAAAAAATCAACGTCTTAACAGGTATTTGCAGTAATTCACCAAGTTTCCGCATTTTCTCACGATTATCGCTCAAAATATAAACTCGAAAGGTTGGTTCTCGCACAACTTGAAGCCTAATCAGTTCTTCCCAACTCATGCCAATTGGAAAGCCTGTTAAGGCGATAATGTAGTTTTCACGCCCATCCTCACGGTAAGGCGAACCGCTAAAACCCATGCGGTATTTAGCCTTCAAAGTGGCTAAACGCACAAACGTGTTGGCTGGAAGATGCTGGCATTCATCAAAAATAATTAAACTGTATTCGTTAGCTTTGACTTTGTCATAAGCGTGGTATGTTACAACCTCTGTTTCCTGTCGGTATTGCGGTATGTATTTGGCTATGCGTTCAAGCCACTGCTCCTTAAGCGTTAAAGTCGGAACAACGACGAGTTTTCTGCCCTTGACCCTTGCGAGGGCATAGATTCCGAAAAGGCTTTTTCCGCTTCCGAAAGCCCAGAAAACTCCAATAGCCCCTTTATTGAGAAACTCGTTCCAGGCATATTGCTGATAGCTTCGCAGTTTTATGCCATCATAGGGCCTAAGGTCCTCCTCTTTAACGGGTGTTGGCATAAAAGGCAAAGTGCCATCTTCAATCATTTGAGCTATGAGCTTAAACTCGTAGCCTCTTTTTATACGAAGCCTATCCTCGCCTTCTCTGCGGGTGATAAAATGCTTGTATCGGCGTAGGGCTTCCTCTTGTAGCTCCTTGCCTGTTAACAGCATGCCGTCATATACTTTGAATGGCAAGGGCTTAGCGAATTTGAATTTTTCTTCTAGGCTTTGTGGGATTTCGCTGAACCATTTAACATAACGGTTCACAACGAAAATGTTGTAGCTTTTTGTTGAACGCTCAAGCCAGCCAATCTGAAAATCCAGCCATTTAGGCGCTATAACATACCACTCATTAGCCCTCTTAGGAATAATAACATAAGGCTCTTCAAAGAAGGATTCCAAAAACTCCTTGCGCACTTGACTAAAGCGGAACAACTCCATTTTACGTTCAAAATCGCTCTTAATCTGAGCTTGCAAAACATCAATGGAATGCTTTAACTCATCCAATTTGGTTAGGGCTTCCATGACGCTTTGGCGAACCTCAGCCGTGTCAAACTCGCTCAAGCCTTAGCCTCCAACAAGCTTCTTACTGGACCCAAAAACCAGAAGGAAACCTTGAAATGGAAAGGCTTTGGCAAACAGATTATTTGATTGGCGTTAAATCTAAGCAGCTTTAAGTCTTCTAAACACCACTTGCAAACATGGAGTTGCTGTTCATCATTACCGAAAATAATCAAAAACTCCGCCTTGTTATGTGTGAAAGGATAGCATAATACGCAACGGGTCATGCGCCACGCCTCTTGCCCAATATTCCTTCAAGGTGCGGCTTCACCTGATGCAATGCAAACGCGTATTCGCTTAGAAGTCTCCACAAAAGTTTGCTTTTAGCCTCTAAACGCTTGGCGAGTTTAGGCCCAAAAGTTGGGCTTATGTCCAACATTTTCTCAACAACCTCAATTATTTCGTCATCCCTTGGACACCAATCAGCCTCAAACATGCTACGGATGCGAAAATTGTCGTCTTTTGGGAGTTCAAACTCGATGCGTAATGTGGGATAGTTTGGATTAACCCTGTGCGAATCAACATATTTGGTCACCTTCAAACGCATAAAAAAGGTTCAGCCCTGCTGGACTATGCGGACAAAACCCTGAAACTCATCTACTTCTACGGAGTCAACCTTATGCCCTAATGCTTTGACACACTTGGCTAAAGCCTCATCAACCTTGCCAACAAACTCCACAACCCTTGAACCGCTGAAATAAACAACCTTCGTAATGTTGCCTTCGCCATCAGCCTGATAAAAGACTGTTCCAAGCTCATGCATACTCTTACGCAGAAGCTCAGCATCCGTGATTTTAGCTAAAAGCTGAAGCTTCATTCAACACGCCTCCAGCAACAGCCTTCTCAACAACCCGCGACTCTACATTAGCCAAAAAGCCAAGCTTCTCCTCGAGCCGCTTAATACGGCGCTCATGATCAGCCAAAACATCAAGCGTATCCCTTAAGGCGTAAGCTAAATCCTCAGCAGACTTAACCAAAACCTTCAAGTCGCCTTTCCCACTCATCGGTGAGCCTCCTTTTTAGCTTTAGACAACCTGCTTGTAGGATTTGGAATCGGATTCTCTTCCTTGTAGGTTTTCAGCCCAAGCCTGATGACATATTCAATGAATGTGCTACGTTTTGTAATGCCCCGCAGCTCGTCTATCTCCCGTAGTAGTTCAGGCTCGATTGTGAATCCAATTTTGACTTTCAAGGCGATGTTCTCCTCAAGGTTCTTTGGATACTTAGTATACATCGAAGAATTTATAAATCTAATTCCACTAATCATACTTGTAATACCAAAAACGAAATAAACCATAAACAACAAAAAAGGGATGGAACAGAAATGAAAACCCTAAAAATCTCGGACGACATTCACCAGAAGCTCACAGCCCTGCTGGGCGAGTTAACAGCCCAAACAATGAAAATGCAAACCTACCAAGACGCCATAGAAGCCCTCCTAACCCAATCAGTAACAGTCCCGCCAGAGCTACTCCACGAAGTCGAAGAATTCATAACCAAAAACAAGCATAAAGGCTACACACGAAAAGAAGAGTTCATACGCCAAGCAATACGCTTCTTCCTAAAATGGGAATCAGAAGAATACGAATACATAGAAATCCCAAAACAAAAATACGACAAACTAAACAAAGCAGTGAAACAAATGAACACACCCTACTACAACGCAGAGGAATTCATAGACGACCAAATAGACAAAATCCTAGACCAATACGAAAAATACCTTGAAGAAAGCAAGGCAAAGTTAAAGTAAGATCGGCATCACAAATCTTCGTTAAGCAAATCGATCTGAACTGCCTTACCATTAAAAAAGCCATAACTTTACGTCGCCGAATTGTTCAATTGATTTTTTACAGTGTTGATGGCTTTTTCTAAACTCTCTTTGTGAAAAGTGAACGTATACACATCAGCTTCCAAAATTTTCTTAGCATCACTCCACCTTGCTATCCATCCTGCGCCGTCCATCAGTGCAAATATTTTCATGAGTCCCTTTTCTGATTCAGCGACTATCACCTTTCTTTTGTTGGTCATACCGCTTGAAGTTGTAATCACATACATCACTTCAATGACGATTTTGGGATTAGATTTGTTAGGGATATATATGTCCCATTTTCTGGTTTGTTTACTCGTCTCTTCATTTTCATCTTCTTCATTTTTTTCTTCAAGCTCATGAGGAATTCCGTGAAAATCTAAGACTTCCTTCAAAACTTCTTCGTATTTTATTCCTTCTTTAGCTTTTAGCATACCTTTACTTTTTGATGAATATATTAACTGTAACAAGTCTAATACCTGCGATTTTACTCCAGGATGATTTCTAATTAATTCGGGAAGCATTTTTAGGGTAATTATATTCTCACAAAAACGAGTTATGGATTTTCCAATTAATTCATAAAGTTCTCCATTAGATATGTTCGCATTATAGTATTTCCCAAAATCTTCTGAGAACATTTTATAGAGAAGAAAAACCAGCAAATTCTTAACCGATTTTTTCTCATTGAGTTTCTTTTTTAGATCTATACTTGTTTTGGGAAGGAATTTACATCTATCCTGCTTTACTTTGGTTATGAGTTCTTTTAATTCGTTATCTTTTATTTTGTTTTCTTCGTGATGCCTATCCAGCAGCATGAGAATTCTACAAAGAACTTCATAAGATTCTAACGCGATCGTTACAAATAAGTCAACAAAAATTTGATTCTCAGCAAATGTTTTTAAAAAATCATTTTCCGGCGGGTTTTGACCCAAAAAATCCAGGAACTGCTCTAAATCATTTCTTATTGAGGAGCTTTCTTCTTTGAATACCTTCTTTTTAATAAGCCCTACTTGGGCCAAATATTCCCTCAATAAAGAAGGTGTCAGAAGAAACGTGTTTTTGCTAATGTAATCTTCCCTAATTTTTTCAGAATTTTCTTTATGCCACAACGTTACAATCCCTTATTTCAGTATCTAAATGAAAACCTAATTAGCATATCGGTTCAGATCTGTTTGTAGCGTCAATTTTGCAAGTTTCAGTGCTTTACTCCAGTTTGGAAAAATCTCACTTAGCTTGTCTTTACTCACTCCTAGATATAAACTTGCTTCATCTATTGTTGGAAGTTTTCCAAAATTTTTTGCAAATTTCTCCATTTCAACTTGCACCCATTTTTTGGTAATTCCAAATTTTCTATCTCTCAGATTATTTTTGCTTGATGTTTCTAAAATTTCTTCGAGCTCACCCGCCAGCCTTTTGTTTGTAATTTCTACATAAGTGGGGTCGATGTCGATGCCTACAAATGCTCTTTTTAATTTTTTTGCAACAACCACTGTTGTTCCAGTTCCCACCATCGGATCTAAAACTATATCATCCTCGCTCGTGGTTAACTCAATCAAAAAACGTAAAAGCTTCTCCGGCAACTGAACTGGGTGAAACTTGAACCTTTTATGGCGATGTTTAATTCTGTGAATGTCCCACCTTACATCCCTCACGCTTATCTTATCTCTTATCCCTAAACTCCTTCTCACTTTAGCGCATTTTATTCTTAAGCAATAACTCATGGAATCTTGGTCCTCTTTCAATGGATAAGTTTTAACATCACTAGTTTTGGAAAGCCATAACAGTGCATAATGAGCAGGAATCAGTTTTCCCATAGGTTCAGCAGTTTCATCCCAAACAATCCATCTAATTAAATGATAATCAGGGAGCAATTCAACTAAGATTTCGTGTGCCCATTTCGGGATGTTTAAAAGAAACAAGCTACCATTTGGTTTCAAAATTTTAAAACATTCATTCAACCATTTAAGAGACCACTCGACATAATCTTTTCTTTCATCTTCATAATTTAGATATTTTTTCCCCAGATTATAAGGAGGGTCTACAAAGATCATGTCGACTGAGTTTGAAGGAATTCCTTTCAAAATCTCTGTTGCATCGCCTTTCAAAACTATATTCTTCACATGTGCAGGAAAATTGTTTACCTCACAAATATTCTGAGTTTCATTGTGTAATATTTCTTTTTCACCTTTAATTACATCAACTTTACCAAACATTCTCTCTAATCTTTTAACCACGATAGGCGGGCAACTTCTTCCAACTATATCCTTGTAAGTTAAAGGCATATCCTTCCAAACATCAGAGATAAGAGATCCCTCAGGATGCATAAGATGGGTTTTACCTCCCCAATCTTTAAGGGGTTTTTTACAAAATGAACAGTATTGATGAGGTGTTCTTACTTTATTTGGTGCAAATTTTTTAGACATCAGCAAAAGGCCAACATGCGATACAAGCAAATTGTTAGCCTTAAATTCATTTAAGGGATCAAAGTATACAACGATATGATACTTAAAATCAAATTTCCACAGCTTGAATTTATTAAACCAAAATGGCAAAAATGCTGGAGCGTCGTAAATAGCAATCGTGTTATAGTTGCTCAAATTAGGAAAACTAGTAACCTTAACCGTCCCTCTAAAAGGTTTGAGGAGACTTTCTGGGGATATGCTGTTATCTATTAGTAGAATAGAATGTGTAATGTCATGTTTTTCGCTTAGCATATTGACCTTCGCCTCTATTTCAATCAAGTAACTACAGAACCTTTCGCGTTTTGTTTTTCGGGTCTCAACACTATTACAAGTTTGCCTTCCTCAGCTCGAAGTTCCCAGATCAACCTATCTCCGTCCACAAGGTTAAATTGTCTAACTATTCCGATTGGAACTGTAGTTCTTAACGATCTGTTGCTTTTGGTCGAGGCTCTGGTTAGAACAGTTATTTCAGCCATATTAGTCACTTATGCTAATTTTAGGTAAAAAAGTTTATAAAACTTTTGACTAACTTTGCAGCCTCAATAATATCAATAATTGTTAAAATTCAAAAGTGATAATTTTGTTATAACGCGGAGTCTTTGCTCCCTGTATGGTGATTTGCTAAAGGCATGTTTTTTAACCTCAAATGTAACTTGAATGTAACTCAGATTTGTTCTTTTGGAACTTGGTTAGGCTGGTATCCAGTGTAGTATTGCAGTCCGCACTTTTGTATTTTTTCCTTCACGTGTGAATACAAGATGAGTTCTTCAACTTCTAAATCTTCTGATAGCTTACCACTTATCTCCGCAAGCCTTTTCATAAGTGCTTGCAGATTTTTCCTCGTAGAGAACGAAGCCATAACAGATGGGTGGCAACTAACGTCATGTTCAATAAGGTTCTCCAGCGCCATTAATTGCAAGTTAAAGTTTTCAGGCATGGCGTCAGTGAGCATGGCAAATTCGCGTTCATTGCAACCTTTTAAAGAAACTCGCACATGGACAAAAGGGTATCTTGACAGTTCTGAAACATAGTCTTCGTCATAGGCTAGAGGGATACCATTTGTTTCCAAAATGAACGTGTAGTCTTTGCCTTTCAATTGTTCAAGAAGACTTAACAAGTGCCCCTTCCCAAGTGTTGGTTCGCCGCCGCTTAGACGCAACTGCTTCAAACCAGATTTTTGGGCTATTTGCTGCATGTTCTCTGCAACTTTTTCCGCACTGTAAAATGTTCCAGCTGTAGCAGGATGATACAGAGCCTTATCAGAAACCCAGCAAAACTTACAAATAAGCCCGCAACCCACGCAATCCGCTGTAACTATCCCACCATACCATCGGGCACGCCTAAACCGATAATACTTGCGTTGTAAGCCTTCATCTGAAACACGAGTGACAAGCTTCTCGATAGCTAAATGTCGTTTCACAGCATCGTAAACCAAGACTGCTCACTTTATCTTTTAGTTCTCTCCAGTTCAATCTATGCAATACAATAATAAAAATTAAAGAGTGTTGAAGAACACGTTTGCTTTTTGCCTTAATTCCGTCACATACTGTGCATATCTTGGGTAGTATTGGTCTGCTTTGCGTTTAAGCTTCATGTAATGCTTAGCCCCTATGCTTTTTGGAACCCTGCCCTGAATGAAGTCTGCAACGCTTTCCGGAATGTTCAGCTTCTCGCTTGTCATCATGTCGTTGGCAAACTTCCTCAGATACTTTGCCCTCGTATATTTGTGGAGTTGATGCCTTCTTTTCAGCCTAATTTCTGAAACCTTTTCATTTAACTTCTTTATCAACTGGTAGGTGTATTCTGTCATGTAGCAGTAATACGCTTGTTTTGACCCTCTGAAAAGCCCAACTGAGCAACGATAAAAACCTTGAAGTCGTTCAGCCTCTGGAAAATCGTTCAGAAGCCTAACAACTTCCACAAGCCTCAAACCAGAATCCAAAAGCAAGTTATACTCCGCCTGCAAAGGCAAAGGCTCCGAAACTAATCGCTTCAAATCAGAAATTATCTGCTCTTCCTCTGGAACCTTAATGTCTATGCCCACTTCAGCCTTCGGAATAGCCTTCCTCAAACTGTCAAGAAACTCTTTAAACCGCCCATCAGGCTTGTTAATCTCTAAGCATTTAAACCAAGCCCTCATAGCACGATTCAAGTGATGCCTCTGCCCCACACTTAAAGGCGAAAAAATTCGCATAACATCCAAAGGCTCTTTAATAGGTTGCTTAACAAACCTATCCAAATAGCCAATCATATTCCTTGCATTAGCAGGCTCATAACGCTTAAACTCGACATACTGCAGAAACAGCTCCCTGGTTTCAGGCCAACTTAAAACAAAGCCTTCAAAGGAAAAACCAGCAGCTAAAGAGCTTAAGGCTTCACAAGGCTTCTCCACACGCCTCACCAACTCTCCAAGCCTATCTTCGCCCTCAAAGCTTGAAGCTAAAGAACCCAAAGCCCTACACTGCTCATCCACACGCCTTTTCAACTCGTCTATCGTATCCTTGTGCATAGGACGGTCCTCCCAACATAGCTGGGACGGTCCCAGGACGGTCCCAAAAGCCAGTGGGCAAAAAAGCCCATTTCTGGCTTCTTTCTGCTGAAGCAAGCAGATTTGGAGTGCTCCGGGCGGGATTCGGACCCGCGTCTCCGGCTCGAAAGGCCGGAATACTTGACCGGGCTATACTACCGGAGCGCTTTTGCGGATGCATCATGGAAAATGATTTTCGTTCGAATAAACCTTATCCTTTTAGGGCTGTGTTTAGGCATTTTTCAAGCGGGGCGAGTATGGTTTCTGCTTTGTTTAGGGTTGGAGCGTAGTGAGCTGTTTTGGCGGAGTTTGTCATTATTGTTTTTATTCCAAGCTTGTCTGTCCATGTTACGACTGCACATGTGTCTGTTATCACTCGGCATCCGCTCTTTTCAAGTTTTTCCACATATCTCTTTGCTTTTTCTTTGACGAAG
>JAVZLK010000037.1:0-15680 GCA_038883795.1 Bathyarchaeia archaeon | reverse complement strand
CTCCTTAAATGTAGTTTTGATCCATTTCACTTGTGGTGGGTAGTCTTCGCCTCCTCCGAGCCAAAGGTAAAAGCGCTTTAGGGCTACCTTGTAATCGTGTTTTGTCCATGCTGAGTATTCACTTCGCTCTAAAAGGTTTACGACCCGTTCCACATCGGCCTTTTCCGCTTCGTCAAAGTCCTTCTTAAACCATTCGGCGAGCTTCTTAAGCGACTGTAGGTACTTGACAATCCTGGCGTTGCCCAAGCCCTCAGAGAAACAGTGTTGCTCAAACTGCTTAATGAGCTCAGCATTTCTTGCTGAAATTGGGTTTTGAGCGTCTATCTTACGCTCAGCATCATGCAGCCTTTCATCAAAGTTATGTATGTCTAAACGTTGCTTCATAGCCATCAGTAATAATTAGGAATTAAGCGCTTTTATACTTTTGGTTTAAAGCCTCGGGCGGGATTCGAACCCGCGACCACCGCCTTTTTAGAGCTTAAAGCTTACCAAGGCGATGCCCCACCAGGCTAGGCCACCGAGGCACCCGTTTCCTCTTTAGAAAAATTTCAAAAGAGGATTTAGAGCTTTCGATTACTTCCATCTTATAAAGTTAGAGCTTAAATCCTTGATTAGACTATATCTTTGATTAGATGTGTGGAGAGAATGGGCAAGTTCTGTTTTCCTTTCTCCCTTCACTTAACCATTCTCCCACGAATAAACTTCTTTTAAAGGTTAAAATAATATAAAAGAGATTGCCAATTCAAAATTTGAAGATTTAAGCCGTTGCGGGGGTGTCCGAGTGGTCAAAGGAGGCAGGCTTAGGACCTGCTGCCGTAGGGCTGCGTGGGTTCAAACCCCACCCCCCGCACTTAATCTTACTTCTAGGTTTAAACTGTCAAATTAGAGAAAAACTCAAATCATGTTGTTGGACTTTTAAAAATAAGGGATTTGTCTTATGAATACTTATTTGGAGATAATGTATGAGCGATTGGCTGCCTTTTTATTGGAGAATATTGCTTTTGATAATGTTTCGGTTATTCTTGAGGCTGGTTGTGGTAGTGGTCAATTGACAATACCTTTTGTAAAAAGGGTTAGCAAAATTAAGAAGGATTTTAAGGTTATTGCTTTTGACATTTCTACCGGTCCTTATGAAGGCGACTTGAATGTTCTAAAGGAGAGAATTCAAAAAGAAGGGCTTGAAAGTTTTGTTTTTGCCGTTAAAGGTGATGCCAGAAACATGGAAGAAATAGCAGATGAAAGCGTTGACCTAATAATCTCCAATGAGCTCTTTTGCGATTTAGACAAAAAAGGGCTTGAAAGAACACTTCAGGAGTTCTATAGAATTTTGAAAAAGAATGGCAAAATGGCTCATGGAGAGCTCAGCCCCACTCCAGAAAATGAGGCTCAAAGACTTTTCATTAAGGCGGATGCTTTTTCTATTGAAACTTTACAGCCTAAACCGAAGTGGTTTTCACCATTCTCCGATGAAGTGGTTGCACTTATGCATAAAATAGGCTTCAAGAATATGACTGTGAAATATTTTGAAACAAACGTGAAAATGAACTACAAGGAGGCACTTAAATACCTTAAAGGATGGGTTAGCCAAAACTTCCTTAAAACCCACCAAAAGCAGCTTAAAAAATATGGTATCGAGTTTCCAATAGAACATGTAATTTTCTGTGAAAAATAGCAGCAACTATCCTCACATTCATTCATAAACAACATCGCAGCTTCCAAGTAAAGTTAACAGTTTTAAACGACAGTATAAACCTAATTCCCCGCACTTTTGCTTATTTTTAAAAGCGAATGATTTTTGTTTGTCTTGTATTTTATAACATTTGAGTGAAGTTTGTGAGTCTAATTTCACGGTTCGACCCTTGGCGTTCAAAACTCTGTAGTTGTCCGCCTAAATTGACTATTAATCCTTACACTGGTTGTGACCATGCATGTGTTTATTGTTACGCCTCAAGTTATATTCCAAAATTTTTCTTTTGCAGACCTAAAAAAGATTTGATTCAAAAATTGAAAAGAGAGGCTTTGAAGCTTAAAGGGGAATTGATTTCCATAGCCAATTCTTCAGACCCCTATCCAAATTTGGAAGCTGAATTGGGTTTGACACGGAAATGTTTGGAAATCTTAATGCAGCATAACTGCAAACTTCAGATCGTCACGAAATCTGATATGGTTATAAGAGATGTTGACCTTTTGATGAGGAAGCCTTCTATGGTTTCCTTAACAATAACCACAATAGACGATGAACTCGCAAAAATCATGGAACCACACGCTCCGCCATCGTCAGAGCGATTGAAGGCTGCTGAATCACTGGTTAATAAGGGCATACCAACCTCTATTCGAATAGACCCAATAATCCCATTCGTAAACGATGACCAAGAAAATCTTATCAAAACACTTGCTTCGATAGAAATAAAGCACATAACAGTTTCAACTTACAAGGTTAAACCAGACAATTGGCAAAGGCTTAGTATGGCGTTACCGGAGGCAGCAGAAAAACTGAAACCCCTATATTTTGAAAAAGGAGAAAAAATTGGCAGATACACCTATTTGCCAAAAAGTTTACGGCTTGAAATTATGGAAAAAATACGCTTAACGGCTGAAAAATATGGCATAAAATTTGGAACATGCCGCGAAGGCTTAAGCCACTTAAATACCGCTTTATGTGATGGTTCATGGCTTCTATATTCACGTTAATATTGAACTATAATGTTATCAGAAGAGCGCGCAAGCAAGGGTTTGCCTCCAGGTAAGAAGCCATCAAACAGCATTTAACGTGGAAAAATGATCACAATTTGTAAAGATATATTGTGTGCGTGTGAAAGGAGCTTCCAGCTATTTGTACTGTTTTGGTTGGTTGAAGATTTTTTAAGGCGTAATCATGCACTAGAATTCTGCTTCCCTTTTTGCATTCTTCAGCAATTTTGTCTGAAAGGCTCCTAACAACAGGAGGATATGGATAAACATAAATTACGTTAAATCTTGAAATGTCAATTTTAAAGAGGTCCGCATGCACTATTTCAATCAAATTTTTGAATCCAGACGCTTTCGCTTTCGTTTTCGCCATTTTAACAAGTTTGCTGTTAATCTCGAAACCTACGCTAAAAACGCCAAACCTTTCAGAGGCCCTTATCAAAACAGTTCCGTCGCCGCATCCCAAATCCGTAAAAACATCGTTGGGTTTAAATTCAGCCAAATCCAAAGCCGCGTCAATTACAGAAAGGGAACTTGGTGAGTAGGGGAATTCTTGAAGCATCCTTTGTATGAGACTTGAGTTTGCGTTATCTTGCTCCATTTTTACGTTACACTCAAAATAGTCTATCTTAAAAACATTTGAAATGAGGTTTTGGAGGTTACCTTTAGCCACAATTTCATGATATTCATCCAATTTTTGGTTTAAAATCAAACCAACATGCGCATCCCCCTCTAGTTTTTACAAACCAAATAACAATTACTCAACTTTAACAAGACAAGAAATTAAGAAAATCTTATGGTAGCCCGGGAGAGATTCGAACTCTCGTCAGAGGCTCCAGAGGCCTCCATGCTTGACCGCTACACCACCGGGCTATGTTATAAACTTGAAATCTACGTATTAACTTTAATGTTAAATAAAGAAAGGTGGGGTTATTTTTTGTTTCTTTTGTTTAGGGCTTCTTCTACGCAGTAGCATTCTTGGCTGCTGAGGTTCCATTCTGGGCAACACCATAAAGTTTCCACTATTGGGTTTTCGTTTTTTGAGTAGCGTTTTGAGCAGAAGATTTTTTCTGGATATTCATAGACATTATGGTTTCCGCAGTTTCCACAAAACTTCTGCTTTACTTTCATTTAATGCACCTCCAAGGTCATAAGGGCTTCTGTGCTTTGGGATGGTGCTCGTTTAAAATCTTCGCCGAGCCTTTCCATTACGGAAGCGACGATTATTGGAAAGAGGGTCATGGCGTCACCTATGAGCATAACCTTGTTGGCTTTGCTTTTCACTTTTCCCCAGCTTACGGTTTCTTCTAAAGTTGAGCCTGACAACCCACCAGTTTCAGGACGGTCCATGGTTATTATTATGGCGTAATCCATGCCCCTTTTTGATGCAAGAGCAGCGGATTGAACGGTGTTTCTGGGTACTCCTCCGCCGAGGACTATCATGCCATTTCTGGGCGAGCGCTTGCAGATTTCAGTTATTTGCGGCACGTCTTTGAAGGCGTCTACTAGGAGCGTGTTTCGGTGTTTCTCCTTTGACGCATGAAGCCAATGGATATAACCGAACTCTGAATCTCGAACAGCCGGGAGAAAAATTGGCACCTTCGCCTCATAGGCAGCCCTCAAAATAGAGTTTGGATCGCTAAGCCTTTTTCCCAATTCCCATGCAAAATCCTTTGAAGAAAGAGTCTTTCCAAAATTTTCAGCTGCTATTTCTTCATACGTCTCTGCAAGTCTATAATCCATTCTTGTGAAATCCTCCTCTGGCACAAAGACGTCGTATATGCGGTATATGTGATATTTGTAAAGCAGCTCATCATTCACGTTCCAGTGTCCCTTATAATGATGCCCCCCTAAGGCTTCTATGGTGTCGTGAACCATATTTGCCCCCGTGCTTACAACTACGTCAACAAGTCTTTTTCTTATGAGATCCGCAATTAAAAAGCGCATTCCAGCTGGAACAAGAGCTCCAGCCAAAGCTAAGAATATTGTGCAATAGTTGTCTCGCAGCATCCGCTCATATATGTCGCATGCCGTTGCAAGTCTTCCAGCCCCGAATGAACCAGAATTTTTAAACTGTTGAATTAATTCGTCCACAGTCATTTTTCCATTGATTTTAATGTGCTTTACTGGTTCCTGAAGAAAATCCTCCCTCTCCATTTTAAATTTTCACACCACCCATAATTACTTTTAATTAGAGAAAAGTTTTTCCATTCGCTAACAAATTCAAAATTTCTTTTCGGTTAGTTGACACCCAAATTTTGTATTTTAGCACTTTATTTCCAAATTTTCAAAACAAAAAATCCTGTCGTTGCTTGGAATCCGGAGCATATTAAGAATAGTGGTTCAAATCCAATTTTGCTCGCTATCAGTGTGGATGATATTGCAGCAATAGCTTCTGCAATATCATAAAAGGATTCAAACATGCCTAAAAACAGGCCTTTCTTTTCTTTGCCGCCGAGGTTGCTAACTAAGGTGAGGAGGGATGGGCGTTGAAGGGCGTAGGATATTGCGAAGAAAAATTCGATAATATAAAGTTGCATCAAATTGGATGCAATAATGTATGATAAGGAACAAGCAGCGCCAATCATAACGCCAATAAAGAAAACCTTTTCTTCTCCATGCATATCTACAAGCTTCCCGGCCGGCGTCTTAAAAACTGCTGCAACCAAACAAAAAACAGCATATAACAAGCCTATGTCGACAAAAGAAGCTGAAAAACGGTTAACAACAAATATTGGGTATATTGGACCTAGCAAGCCGACTCCTAAAGAGTTTAGAGTACTTAAGGCGATGAGTAGTAGCACTGAAGATTTTAGCATACACGCTCCCTCCCATGGGTAAAGCGTATACGCCATCCAAATCATATGCGAACATTATTTAGTCGGCTTGCCTCCATTTTGCAGCAAAATTTTGCCTTAAAAGTTTAAGATAAACCTTTCGGAATATAGTCCATAATGGAAACAAAGTTGTTTGAGGTTTCAGATTCTATTCCGTTGATTGGTTGTATAGCCTTTGGGCTAATTGATAGGGGAACAAACATAATTCAAGTGCGCCCCATTTCAACTTGTCCTCTCTCATGCATTTTCTGCTCCACAAATGCTGGTCCAAAATCAAAAATACGCCAAACAGAATACATTGTGCCCCTTGACTATCTAGTTAGGGAGTTCGAGAAAATTGTTGTTTTTAAAGGAAGACGCCACATCGAAGCACACATAGACACCGTTGGCGACCCCATTACATATCCGAAGATTGTGGAGCTTGTTTCATCCTTAAATCAAATAAATGGGGTGGAAACCGTTTCTATGCAAACGCATGGCTCCACATTAAACACCAAACTTGTGGATGCGCTTTCAGAGGCCGGCCTAAAACGCATAAACCTATCCTTAGACGCTTTAAATTCAACTTTAGCCAAAAAATTGGCTGACACAGAATGGTATAATGTGGAAAAAATTGTTGAGCTAATTAAGCATATAGTTTCAAACACTAAAATCGACTTGCTGCTTGCGCCGGTTTGGATTCCAGGATTAAATGACATGGAAATTCCAAAAATAATAAGTTTAACAAAGAATATATGTGGAACAAGATCTTCTCCTTTATTTGGAATTCAGAAATACGAAATCCATAAGCATGGAAGAAAAGTTAAGGGAGTCAAACCTCTTTCATGGAAAAAGTTTTATGACCAACTGAGGGTTTGGGAGAAGGAGTTTAAGGTTAAGCTTGTTTTGAGTCCAAGGGATTTTGGAATCTATAAGAGGGCTATGCTTCCAGTTCCATACAGAAAATATGAAATAGTAAGGGTTAGAGTTGTTGGACCTGGATGGCTTAAAAGGGAGAAGTTGGCAGTTACGGAGAGCGGAGATAGAAGTTTAACCCTAATTAATGCTGAAGAAATTCCCGTGGGCGCAAAATTGAAGGCTAGGATTGTGGCGAACAAGCACAATCTTCTGATTGCTGAGCCAATTTAACAACCAAAACTGGGCAGGTTGCGTGGTGAATTACTCCGTCGCTTACGCTTCCCAAAAGCAATTCTCTTATCTTGCTTATGCCCCTAGCTCCAATAACTATTAAATCAAAATTGCCTTCCCGCGCCGTTTTAACAATTTCTTGAACGGTGTGTCCTTCCTTAAGCAAAGTTTCAACCTCAACGCCTTCTGCCTTAACCCTCTGCTCACCATCCGCCAAAATGCTGCTTCCGCTTTTGCGGGCTGCTTCCGCTACTCGAGAAACTTCTGTTGAAGTCATCACTGGAAAGCCCGAAGGCGTAAGGGTGGCTGGTTCAGGAACTATGATTGTTCTAACGGCGACAGAGTAAACGTGAATTAGGGTTATTTTTCCACCAAATTTTTTTGCAATTTGTATGGCGACTTCTAAGGCTTTTAGTGAATGCTCAGAACCGTCTAATGGAACAAGAATTTTCTTGAACAAGGCTCTTGACATCCTCTATAAGAGTTTATTTGTAGATTAAAGATATAACTTTTGAAGAAAAAGGGGAATTAGATTCTTAATTGGTGAAACCTATTTGTCAATGTGGTGATTGTGCTTTGATATTTTGTTTTTAATGCGTTTAGTTTCTTTCTTTGTTTAACTGTGATTATTATTGTTATTAGACTTATCGCCATCAATAATATTGTAAGCGTGTTCGGCGGGAATTCTGCAACAACCCATGTGCCAACTATTTCTATTCTGTGTTCTGAATGCGTGTAATTCAAGTATATGAAGGCATATTCATCGTTTTCTGTTACTGTGTAATTCTCTGAAGGCAATGTTAATCCGTCAATTTTGATGGTCCATGGTTCGCCTTTTAGAAGCGCTTTTGGAATTGTTATGTTACAGAAACCAGTGCCGGTTGTTCCAGTTACATTGAAGCTTATGCCTTTGGCGTCTGGATTAAAGGCGAAGTTGTTTACTGTTGAGTTTGTGAAGATTGGAACGTAATAGGTTTTGGCAAGATAGTTTATAACTCCTTGATAGGCTATGTGGAACCTCAAGTCCTTCAAATCGCTTAGTGAGACATTTTGCCAAGTCATACTCTTATAATCTAATGAAGTTATGTCTGGAGCGGGCACAGTGTCTGGCGCATATAGTAGAATTGTATGGGTACCATTGAAACCACCGCTAAATGTGATTTTTAGCTTTTCAAATTCGCGGGGCGGTGCGTCTGGAGCTGTTGTCATGTTGAGCCAATTGTAAAGTTTAAATCTTATGAGGTCTATCTCATCAGTTGGCGGTTCCACGAAAACTCCACTAAAAGTAAGGTAAAAGTGGTCTCTGCCCATTTTGACCTCTGCGTTAAAGTTGCTCACGTCTATTTCTGTCATGTTGAGCATGCGAAGCTGCCAACCTATCATCCATGGGGCTGTTGCGTTGTAATAGTCTATGTAAAAGCGTTTTACATGGTTTAGTTGTGCTTTGAAGTCTCCTTCAAGAGTCCAGTTCATTTGGAAGTCGGCTGTTCCGTTCACGTATCTAACTGTTGTTTCATAATAGGTTAAATTGCAGTAGGTGACGCTGAGATAGGATTCAAAGATGGGGCGTAGTTCTGGTGGAACGGTTTCTGGCAATATTATCTTTAGCTCTTCATCCATTTGAGTTGCGTTTGACAAGAGATAAGCGTCAAAGTATAGCTTTTTCTCTGTGCTTGAGTAGGTTGCGTTGAAACTTGCGTCTTGTATGGCGTATGTTGTGGCGTTTGCTACTTTAAGCATTGCTTCCACTTGCGTTCTATACTCTGGCGGAAGTGTTGGTGGAATAAGTTCTAACGCTTTATTCCATAATTTCTTAACGTCACAAGTAAACTTTAGCTTGTCAATGGCTGCAAGCCCCGAATCTTTAAGGTAGCAAAGCCTTAAAGAAGCATTCTCAACCGAGGAAAACATCGATTCTAAGGCAGCGTAAATTGCTTGTTCCGCTTCGTGTGGTCCTCCGAAAAATGTCAGCGTTAAGAGTCTTGCGATGAAGAGCGTGAAGTTTCCATGAATAGTGGCATTATATTGGACGTCTGCTCCATTTCCGTCTGGCCATTCGTTTTTTGTAGTGTTTAGACTGGTGCATTCTAGCAAGCCCCAAGTGTTGTTAGCCACTAAACCCATTGGGCCTGGAATTGTACTGTTTAATTCCGCAAGCATTCCTTCAAGGGTTGTGGCATTTATTTCCATTCCAAAATAGTTCCCATATGTTACATTGACATGGTCTGTTAAGTATAGGTCTGTTTTGTTGCCTCTGAAATGAACTACCACATCAAGTTCTGGAAATCCAGCTATTAAGTGGAATGTGATGTTTCCATAAAGTTCGCCATTCAAGTAGTCTGCGAGTATTGTTAGGTCTGTGGCGTTGAAGGGGAACATGGTTTCATAGGAGGGTATTTGGGTTTCTCCCCACAACTCTACATCAAGCATTCCATTCTTATATAAGCTAACAAGTTCGAAGTCTGTAGCGTTGGCCGGATAGGTGTTTCTTGCTTCTGGCGGAACAAACAAAACGCCTTGAAGGGTTGAATTCACTAAGCCTTCTTCATATTTTGAGGAGTAATTCGCCATAAGAGAGTTAAAGGGCCAACCAAACATGCCGTTTGTGGGTAAGACTACTCTGCCGTTAGCTGAACCCGTTGTTATATCATCTGCTGTTGAGATGTTTATTGAAGCGTTTACTTGGGGTCCCATGTTTTCTGAATACATGTGCGTAAAGTTGACTGTTCCCTCCACGCCTATTGTGCCATTTGGATAGACAACAAAGTTTAATTGTATATCATTCAGGGGAGCATCAAAAAGGGTATAATCATATTTTTGTGGAAGCGAGGCTGAGGGAATATAGCCTAATTGTGCATATGGATACGTCCCTTCGTTTAACTGGACAGAGCTAACGTTTGTTGGGCTAAAATGGTCATGCGCAAGCCTCGGCCCAGAATAGTTCAAATAAACCGTTTGGACGCCTACGTCAAAATGGCCTATCATCCATTGAGGAATGTATAGATAGTTATATGAACCATCGGTCTTTTCCATTAAGCCTTCTATGCCAACCTCGTAAATTCCAGCTTCTGTAACGTTAATTTCAACACCAACAGCTAAATAATTAAACAATCCATCCTCATCAGTATCAACGCCCATGGCAGAAATGTTGCCAGTTAAAAAGGCGTGGGATTCAAAATCCGTGTAATTATACTCCCTTGACAAGGGGATATTGGAAAGGCGGTCAGTGGGCAGGTCTCCCCAACCTTCTATATAAGTGCTTATGCTTAATGATGTTATGTATCTCGGGTTAAGCTTTGACAAATAGATTTTTGGTCCGTAAAGGGTCAAGTTTACAAGGCGAACGCCAACATCAAAATAGCCATCCAACTCACCAGATACAAAGATTTTCTGAAACGCACTATCCAGAAGACCTGAGACCTCTAAATAATAAAAGTTTGCTTCTGTGATGTTGACTTGAGCGCTTATTTTCAAATAGTCAAATTTTCCATCTGGTTCCTCGTCAACTCCTTCATCGAAGATTACTCCAGTAAAGGAGGCTGGTGTTTCAAACTCGTCATAATGGTATGGTCTGCTTAGTGGACGATAAGATGTATAGTTAAGTTCGAATTGTTTGTAGTCTTCAATAAAGTATAGTTCTATCCAGTTGATAATGGATATGTTAGTGGCGTGGGAAGCGTAAATTGTCGGTCCATAAAGCCAAACCGTCAAATTGTATAAGCCTGGCGGCAGAGAAGTTTGTGTGAAGTTGGAGATGTATATTGTTTCATAGGTATAGTCAGACACATTTTGCAGTCCCGAAATTGTAAGCTGATACTGTGCTCCGTCATCAACATCCACTTCTGCACTAATCCCTAGAAAATTGAATAAACCATCACCATCCGTGTCTATGCCCTCATCGTAAAAGGTTCCAGTCAAAACTGCTCCAGTATCAAATAACGTGTAATTGTAAGTTTGGGATAGAGGTCTCTCGGGGAAAAGTTCTGCAATGTAGGTGTTGCCAACGTGGTAAATGAGAGATATAGCACAAATCACGGTCACGTTAATTTTGCTTCCGTAAATCGCTATTCCATTGAATGACAAACTCACATTATGTTTCCCAACATCCAAATACGTTTCATTTTCGACTTGATAATAAAATGAATTATAGTATTGGTCTCTTAGTGAAGTTATGCTTACCTTATATGTCCCAGCAGCATTCACTTGAAGTTCTACGTCAACAACCAAAAAATTGTAAAGCAAGTCCGTATCAGTGTCCTCTCCATGGTCAAAGACTCCAGTTAATGATACATATTGTGCCAAAACTGGTGGACTAATTAGTATTGAGGCGAAGGTTGCGGCAAGAATCAACCCTATTATCGGTAGCGCTAAAAACTTTTTCATTCTCATTCATTTTCACCCTTTTACACCGAATCAATCCATTGCTTAATTGTGAATGTTTTATATATAATTTTTATAAGATTATCGAATGATTTGGGAGCGTTCGAAAACGAGGCTGCTAACCTTCTGCTTTCGCAATCTCTTCAGAAGGAAAATGCGAACAGTATTATGCATTTTAGGCGTGACACTGGCAACAACATTTGTAATCGCCGTGGGCGCCACAACAATGCGTTATACAACCGTAATCAAAGAAATGAACATATTATTTAGCGGACAAGTTATGGTTGTCAGCAAAGACACAATAGTTATTCAGGCAATTCCAATAACAAGAGGCTTCCTCCCACCAAATTTGTTCGAAACAATAAATGGAATGGATAAGGTGGAGAAGACTGTTCCCATATTGTTTATAACATCTATAACTTTGGAAGGAATAATCACTCCAGTTCCACCAAACTTCACTTTCGGAATACCCTTAGAATGTTGGCAAATGCTCCTCGGACCAACCCCATTAAAAGAGGGAGGACATTTTCCCACAAACGAGTCAAGTAACGAAGTTGTTGTTGGTCCATCCTTAGCAGAACAAAACAATTTAGCAGTTGGTTCAATAATAGAGATAAACGGTTATGCGTTGAATGTCACGGGAATTTTAGACACAAGATTAGCCATACTAACCCGAAGCATAATAATGCCGCTCCAACTTGCACAAACAATCTATTATCCAGGAAGAATTAACATAATCACTGCAAAACCAGTTCAAGGCTGCTCACAGAAGGATTTGGCAGAGGAAATAGAAAGACAAGTCGAATCTGTAAATGCCTTAACAGAAGATGAAAGGAATGATATGATTCAGCCCATTCTTGCCCAAGTTGAAATGTGGAATGTAGGCATACAAACCGTAGTTTTCCTCATGAGCCTAATACTTGTAATGACCGTAACCCTCATGAGCGTCTCAGAAAGGCGAAGAGACTTCGCAACCTTAGACGCCATAGGCGCACCAATAAGCTACATGTTTCGCGCTGTGGTTTTTGAAGCAATGCTGATTGGAGTTTTAGGCGGCATATTAGGCATAGCCTCCGGTTCTTTTTCCGCCATAGTCCTCGCAAGCCTCTACACTAACATACCACTTCAACAGTTTTTCCCCAGCCTTTTTGAAGTTGTTCCACCCATTTACATGATTGAAATTTTCTCCGCCATTGTTCTCGTATGCTGTTTTGGAGGGATACTGCCAGCAATAAATGCTATTAGAATGCGTATAGCCGAAGTTTTGAGAGCTGAATACTAATGAAAATCAAAACCGTGAATTTGACAAAAATATACAGTTTAGGTTCATCAACAATAACAGCAGTCAACAACGTTAACATGGAAATCAACGAAGCAAACTTCATATCCCTCCTCGGACCTTCAGGCTCTGGAAAAACAACGCTTTTAAACCTTATAGGGTTAAACGATTATCCAACTTCTGGAAAAATCTTCTTTGACGATAAAGACGTTTTGGCGTTGTCGCGGAGCGAACGAAGAAAGATTCGCCTTTCCTGCCTTGGTTTTATTTTCCAAACTTTCAATCTGCTGCCAACGCTTAACGCCTTAGAAAATGTGGAGTTGCCTATGGCTTTGGCTGGTAAGCCTCAGAAAAAGCAGAGAGAAAGGGCAAAAAAGCTTCTGGAGATTGTTGGTTTAGGTAATCGGCTTTATCATCGACCCAAAGAGTTGAGCACGGGTGAGATGCAACGTGTAGCCATAGCGAGAGCATTGGCCAACAACCCAGAAGTAATCATTGCAGATGAGCCCACGGGCGAGTTGGATTCGAAAACTGCTAAAGAAATTATTACTTTACTTTTTGACATAAATAGAAACGAAAAGAAAACAGTTATAGTGGCGACACATGACGAAAGAATAGTTGATGTTGCCGACGCAATTTACACAATTCATGATGGAAAAATAACGCTTCAAAGCTGAAAAAGACTGTTTATAGAAGCGCAAAGTCTGTTGATTTAATTTTTCCCTTCTGGTCAACGACAACCTCGAATCTTTCAGCCCACGGGTGGCCTTCCAAATCTATCGGGCATGTGCCCCTAATAATCCAGCCGTCACCCTTCTGCTCCACAGTGGAGATTTCTATTTTTTCCGTCTTTTTCCTTTGTTTTAGGAATTCTACAGCTATTTGGCGGGCAGCCTCATGGGATATTTCCTTCATGATGCATTCCTCCAACTTTTCTTTATTTTTGGTTTGGGTGGCATTAAGGGTTATGAATGGAAAATCGTTAGTGTAGTTAAACATAGTCCTAATTTCGTACACATTCTTTTTGCGATAGGTTCAAATCACCCAATTAGAATAACTTTTTCGGAAAAGAAATTATGAGCGAAAAAAGACGAATAATATTCCATGTAGACATGGACCACTTCTTCACAGCAATTGAAGAAAGGGAACATCCAGAATACAAGGGGAAACCAGTAATTGTTGGCGCTGACCCAAAAGCTGGAAAGGGCAGGGGAGTTGTAAGCACGTGCAATTATGAGGCGAGAAAATATGGCGTACGGTCGGGCATGCCTATCTCAAGGGCTTGGAAACTTTGTCCCCAAGCCGTTTATCTTCCAGTCAATTATGAGCTTTACATGAAAGTTTCAGAAAGAATAATGGGTTTGCTGCGGAAGTATGCAGACAAGTTTGAACAGTGGGGCATAGACGAAGCCTTCTTGGATGTAACATCAAAAGTGAAAGACTACGCAGAAGCAGAAACTCTGGCAAGGGAAATTAAAAAAGAAATGTTTGAAAGCGAAGGGCTTACCTGCTCCATAGGTGTTGGTCCAAACAAGCTTGTTGCAAAAATCGCCAGCGACTACAAAAAACCAGACGGCTTAACCATAGTTAGGGAAGAGGAAGCTGAAAAATTTCTCGCTCCATTACCAGTGCGTAAGCTTCTTTGGGTTGGAAGAAAAACCGAACAAAAACTGAAGGCTCTGGGAATAAAAACCATAGGCGACTTGGCTCACTATGACCCCACAGCGCTAGCGGAAATTTTTGGTACCATCGGAACCCAAATGTATTTGATGGCTCATGGCATTGATAGGAGCAAGGTTGAAGAGAGAGGCGAAATAAAATCCATAAGCCGTGAAACAACCTTTGAAGAAGACACTTCAGATTTTGATTTTGTCCTAAAGGCTTTGGATGGGCTTTCTGAGGAAGTGCATAAGGATGTTTTAAGGCAGAATCTTTACTTTAAAACGGTAACGGTCAAAGTGCGCTATGAAAACTTTGAAACCCACACTCACAGCAAAACCCTGCCCTTAATAACAAGCCAGTTAGAGGAGTTAAAGAAAACAGCAAAGGAATTACTACAGACCTATTTGAGGCATGACAGAAAAATAAGGTTAATAGGCGTTAGAGTTTCAAATTTTACATCAGCAAAAAAACAAAGAACACTCGTTTAGCTAATTGACTATTTTCTTATTCTTCGAATTTCAAAGACCACAGGGTTTTCGGCATCTGGACAAGCATTGAATATGACATCTTTGTCTTTGCTCCATGGAAATTCAACGCCATAACGCATAGCAAAGACCTTTGGCAACAAAACCATGAGCGCACTATAGCATATGTCACCCTTCACGGACTTTCCATCAAAAACTATTTTGTCGCCCACTTTATGTCCGAAGGCGCACTTTCCCTTTTGACTTATAACTTTAACCTCTATTGTGGACATATAGGTCACTGCATTAAGGTTTTATGTCCGGATATTTTTCTCTTATCCTCTCATTTGCTATTTTTGCAATCATAGCATTAGAAATTAACACGTATTTGACGCCCATAAGCTCTGCGAGGTCTGCTAGTTTCTGGTCCTGCGTGACTAATAGTAAATTGTTTTTCTTTGCATACTCCACTACATCCTTATCCCTTGCTCCCTGAAGCCCCACCTCTTGAACCGTAACTACTTTCCAGCCAAAAGTTTCAAAATACTCTTTCAAACCAGCATACATTTCATCAAGCAGTATTTTCAAATTTTATTCGCTCCTCTAACATTATATTAAGAGTTTTGTTTATATCTTGAAAGTTACAGATAAATTGTGAGGGCAAAGTTTCGTGAAAGCCTTAAACTGTCCACTATGCGAATTAGACTTAGATAAGGAGAAAATATTCTATGCAGACCAGTCCTTCATTGTTTTGAGAACAAAAACCCTGAAGGGGCATAAAGAAAGGATTATGATAGTTTATAGAAAGCATGAGCACACGATACCGTATAAGGCTGTTGAACGGGCTTTGGACATTCTTTCAAAGATAGGGAGAAAAGTTTTCAGTTACACTCCAAAATTTGTCATTATGGATTCAACCTTCGCCACAATAAACGACCATTGGCATCTGGTTGCCAGCGACCTTGATCCAAAAAGCGAAGATTTCAACCAAATTTTAGCCACAAGATGGATTAAAGTTGTGGATAATACAATTCCAGAAGAAGGCGAAGTTTAACTTTATGCAAAACAATAATCAATCAAAAACTAAGAAGTCAGAAACGACAGAGGCTTTCTTGTGCCCCTTTTGCGGAGCACCCTATAAAGAGTTAATTCCGGCAGGCGTTGTTCAAGTAAAATGCACTTATTGCGGAGCCACCGTGCTTGTTCCACCACGTTTGGGAGGCTTAACCCAAAGATGTCCAA
>JAVZLK010000036.1:0-16261 GCA_038883795.1 Bathyarchaeia archaeon | reverse complement strand
CTTGGGAATTTAACCAGCTTTCTTTAAAAGTTTCCCAGTTATTCCTTCAGGTAAAACGAGGATGATAAGAATCATTATTGATCCTAAGATTATCATGAAATAGTCCTTAAAAGTGGTAAGCAGATACTCTTCCAGTAATGAGAGAACTAAAGCACCTACGATAGGTCCAAAGTACAGTTCCGTTCCACCGAATAACGTCATTATCGCAGGCATAAATGAGTATAAACTGTTAAAAGCTATACCAGAATCCACGTACCCCCACCGGGGTGCAAACGACGCGCCCAATAGGCCGATGAACATGCTACTCACGGCAAACCCAATAACCTTATATAACGTAGCATTTACGCCGAAATGAATAGCAGCGTCCTCACATTCACCGATCATCCTTAGCGCAAGGCCCAACTTTGACTTTCTTAAAATAGTTGTAAACAAGATGATGGCAAAAGTAATTATGAGTATTGGATAATAAACGTCAAAAGGCGTAATGAACCTACCTCGTGTCCCAGTTACAGACATCTCCCAGAATAATATTGCATTATTTAAAAGCTCGGCCAGTCCAAAAGTGAATATAGCAAAGAATACACCTTTCATTCTCAAAGTGACGAAACCGACGCCGCATGCAAATAAAAAGCTAATTACACCAGCTAACAATAAGATGAGCGGGAAAGCTAGCGTCCTACAGAATATGGCCGTTATATATACCCCAACTCCAAAAAACGCAGCGGAACCCAAT
Organism: Bathyarchaeia archaeon; assembly: GCA_038883795.1. Lineage (GTDB taxonomy): Archaea > Thermoproteota > Bathyarchaeia > Bathyarchaeales > Bathycorpusculaceae > JASEJA01. The sequence goes on along the minus strand of JAVZLK010000036.1, from coordinate 15,528 downwards.
GAGACATATTTTGTAACGCCACTAAAAAAGTGCCAGCTAACAGTCAACCCAATCCAGCATAGGACGCTGGTTAACAATGCTAAGTGATATCTCACCATGAAGAACGGAGCAACCATTAACAGTGCAAAAATTACCAAGGGAGAAATTTTCAAGTAAACATTGTTCGTTACTCTAACCAACTAGAATTCACCTCGTAAACAGTCCCTTAGGTTTGACTAGAAGTATCAGTATCAGAACGGCGTATATAACAACAAGAGTTAACGCTGAATGTATCACCCTCATAGTGACATACGCCAGATATCCAAGCAAAAATCCTCCCGCAACATTACCTCTAAAACTGCCGACACCAGCCAGAATTACTAATACTAAGCTGATTAATGTATATGGAACCCCCATAAATGGATTTATTGTAGAATACAGAACACTTGTCAGAGTGCCTGCCCAAGCGCTGAATAAAATGCCAAGGCCAAATGATACGGCGTAGATATGATTAAGATTAACGCCAACAAGCTGAGCTCCTTCAGGCTGGCTTACCATGGCTCGCATGGCTAAGCCTGTCTTTGTGAATCGCAAAAACACGTAAAGGAAAACATTGATAGCGATTGATATTAAAGCGATAATTATCCTATTAACTTCAAAACTCACGCCCCAAATAGTTATTATTCCAAGCGAAGGCACTTCATAACCTCTGTAATTTGCTGTCCATAAAACCATAGCTAAGTTTTGGATGACAAAAGAAAGGCCGAAACATATTAGTAAAGATCTAAACTCAAGCTCTTCAGATGACTTTGATAGTTTCACCACCCTACGAAGTATTAGCACATATACAAATAGTCCGACAAAAAACATCAAAGGTCCAACGATGACTATGGATACAAAAGGATTCATTCCAAATAGTGTGAAACAGAAATAAGTTAGGTAAGCGCCTAGCATCAAAAATTCTCCATGTGCAACGTTAAGTATACGCGTAACCCCATATTGCAAATTAAGTCCTACCGCTATCAACGAGTAGAATGCTCCTAAAATGACACCACCGACAATTATGTCCAAAAAAAGAGAAGGGGTTACCAATTAAAAACACTCCGAAAGTCTTTACCACGAAGTTTTAGGAATCCATTGCGCGGTGGCTCTGTTCAAAGGCCACACAACCTTCAGTATCTCTTCGCCTTGCCATTGACAAATGTAGCCAGCCCCTGGAGCGTCTAAGTAAACATTTGACGTATCAAACTTTGCTGGCCCAACTACAGTGTCGAAAGTTTCACCAGCCAAAAAGGCGTCTCTAATTTTAACTCTGTCTAGGCCATACTTTTCTACGGCTTTGAAAAGCACTTGATGGCAAACGTAAGCTGCTATAGTGTTGGCCCCAGGATAATAACCAACTTTCGCTTTATATTTTTCGGCAAGTTCAAGCAGCTTTGTAGAACTTTTATAATCCACTTCAAATCCGTGGTACTCCATAATTCCTGTCATTGCTTTAACACCAAAGGCGGGCACCATTATCGCCGGATATTGGGAGCCAGGACCCATGAACATTATTCTAGGAACATAACTAAGCTCCATACACTGCCTTATTAATAGAGTCCCATCCGCCGGGTAAGTGGACGCCCACAAAGCGTCCACATTGGCCTCTTTAAGCTTCCTGATTAATGGCGATAGATCAGTAACCGTCAATGGATAAAGCTCCGGTCCAACTACTGGAGTAATGCCTCTCTGTGCCAACTCCGACGCCAGCCGCCCTGTAAATTCTATGCCGTGTAAATCACTTATGCCAATGATGCCTATGCGAGATGCATTTGCCCATACAAGGAAATCTGCCACATACTTAGCTACAAATGGTGGTTGGCACAGTACAGGAAAAACCCATTTTGTTCCACCGGAGAGTATAAGGTCTACTACTTGACCACTTCCCATGGCATGGGCTATCAACGGATATCCATATTTTTCATATAACGGCAGAACGGCAAAGTTTTGAGAAGTTCCCCATGGCGCAAACATTAGGTCAACCATGTCTTCGCTCATACACTTTTCTGTAAGCCTAATAAGTGTCTCCGTATCACTTTTTGAGTCATACTTTATAAACTCGATAGGTAATTTTTTGCCATATTCGGGGACATAAAGACCGCCGGCCTTATTATATTCGTCAATAAGGATCTCCATCCATATTGTACCCCATGTCTCCGGCCCCGGAGCGAATACTCCAGTAAACGCGTCGACATACCCTATTACCACTTTTTCCTTTGCACCCTTTTGAGTTTGGTAGAAGTAATAGACCCCACCAGCGATTATAACAACAACAATTATCACGGCAATTATAATTGCTTGCATTTTAGTTACGGCTCTGCTTTTCACGATAATCCCCAGTCTATTACGTTGGAAAACAAGAACTATAAAAGTTTTATTGCAAAAGAAAAGTAAGATATAAACTTTTCCGTAGATTAGCAACATTTTAATTTAAATAGTTTTTTATAGTTATTAGCATGCAAGGAGATAAAAGAAGATATGTTATCTCACCGAGATATTGTTAAGATTGCTGTTGTAAACTTCGAACCCGTGATTGACGGGCTAAAGCCGGATAAAGCTGCCACGTTGAAAAAAATTGAGCACTTCATTGTTGAGGGAGCGGAGAGGGGGGCCAACATTATCGTCTTTCCCGAGTTGGCCTTAACAAGTTATAGTGGTTTTCCTCCAGAAATGGCCAACGAGCTTTCAGAACCCATCCCAGGGCCTTCGACAAATGCCGTTCAAAAAATTGTAGCTGAACATAAGGTCTATGTCGCGTTTGGAATGATAGAAAGGAACGGTTCAAAGCTTTATAATGCCGTGCCATTCATAGGTCCTACAGGAATCCTAGGCGTTTACCGTAAAGTCCATCCAGCTAAATTTGCAGAAAAATGGGCTACACCGGGTAATTCATACCCAGTGATCCAAACTCCCTGGGGTTTAATCGGAATAGGCATATGTTACGATAACTATTGCTTTCCAGAAGTCCCTAGAGTCTACGCAACAAGAGGGGCCAGGATACATCTAAATATTACAGCGTTCCCACGATTTCCAGATGCAGATGATTATTTAGACTTTTATACCACAACTCTTGGAGCACGCTCCATCGAAAATAACATGTTTATTGCAAGCGCTAATATGGTCGGAAGACAAGGAGAATTCAGCTACTTTGGACATAGTATGATAATTGGACCAAAGCCTGGCAAAATGAGCTATCACATATACGCTGGACCGTTAGACGACAAAGAAGGAGTTGCCATCGCTACATTAGATCTGTCTTCATTAAAAAATCTATGCATGGGGGTTAGAACCATATTTGAGGATAGACGCCCTGAAACATACACCGAACTAACACAAAGATAGATTCACGAATTGACAATGGCATAATAAAAAGAATAATAAAAGAAGTTTTAGATTATTTTGGTAATGGCTTTTTCAACCATTTTGTATAGAAAGTTTCAATGTCTGGTTCGAATTCTTTAATTATAGGATATCCGGGAGGAACCGCATCCACATCCAATAATGTTCCGCAGCCAGGGCATATGAATTCTCGTATTTCGCACCAGTTAGGGTCAGGTATTAGTGGATCTGGATAGATCTCCTTGAACTTTTCAACCGAATTCCTGACGTGGATCAAAACTTTAAGTTTCCAGTTATCTCTGTAATCTCCAAGCTCATATCCACACAGGGCTTTTATTATCAGCTTTTCATCCTTGTTAACGATCATTAGATGTTCTGTTAACGGTAGTACTATAGGCTCCCGCCATCCAGTCTGTTCCTGTAGAACTTTGATATATTTTTCAAAGCGGTCGGCATCCTTAAATGAAGACATAATTCTTCTCAAATCTTCCCACGGAAGTTCTCGATTAACAAGTTTCTTTATCACTTCTTCAGGGTAAGAAACAGCCATTTTTTCACCTCCTACAGTTCAAAGTTCTCATTTAGATTCCAGAATCTGTAAAATTCTTCCTTAAACCTCTGTGAAATTCTCATACAATCTCTATAACACCTTAGAACGTGCTCTGGAATGTTTCTATCCAAAATTCTCTTGCGTTCCTGCTCTATGAAATCTTTCACTGGAATTGCTTTAGCTAGTCTTTCACTCTTGATAGCCTCACGTTTTTTCAACGTTGCTTCTATATCCACCGTCCATTTGTCTCCCTCCCGTTTAAGAACTACTCCATGGATTCTCTCGGCATATTCTGGGCTAACGAGACCCATTCCTATATCTCTTAGCACCAACTTAGGGTCTCTCTTTATTGGATCGCCGTAACCCGCACCGCCTTTATGCACTATTCCGAATATGTCGTAATGTTTCAAGCGTGGAGTTACATCATGAGTCTTGTAGAAATACACTTCATCAGCTTTTAGAATTCCTTTGTTGAGGGCGTCAAGAATTTCAAACACGTTCCTCGGCAGTGGAAGTCCCTTTTCGATTAGCTCCTTGACATTAGTATTCCTTAAGGCGTAGCCAAATGGTGTGGGTGGCGGGTAGCCACCGAACATTCCCTTGTCGAAAGGGAAAACACCTGGTGTCCATCCACACCTGAAAACTACCTGCATAAAGTCTGTCCATACAATGAAGCTGGAGTTTCGGGCTACGCCTCCCCGGAATCTACCCGGTGCGTAAACATCCTTCAGAAAGCTGCGGTAAAGGTATAGTTCGTTATATAGCTCTTCCCATCTTTCAGCATTTCCAGCGGTTGTGTCTGGCAGCCATAAACAGTGCCCTGCATCCAACCCGTCCTCAACAGCTCTTGCACCGCTTCCAGCGCCTGCATGCTCCATGTTATCCCCACCTGCCAACCCTCCTCTAACATCTAGCAATTGGATTGCGTGCATGTCATTAGCGTTCATTTGAAATATTTCTTCCAAAAAGCCCCTTGCAAAGAATCCTTGTGAAAGTAGTCGGACCCCAGACCCAAAAATTGTGCATAAAACGTTCCATACGTTAGATGTAGACACATGGGGATCCGTTGGGTTTAACGTTGAACCCGGCGGCGCTGAGAAGGAGACGCAAAGGTTGGTTCCCTCAGAAACTCTGAGATCGTAAGCTAATATTTGGGTTAAAGTAATCCATAAGCCACCTCTCAAAAGGGTTGGAGTTGCATGCAATGGGTGAGGGCCTTGGGGATTTGCGGCGTAAAAATCATAATCCAGCGTGCCATCTTCGTTGACTTTTATTTCATAGGCAAATTGTAGTAAGGTGTCTTGTTGGGCGAGGGGATGTAAACGTCTCAATCCCTCTATTTGGCCATAGTTTAGGGGTATAAAAGCTGCGGTCCTGTACTTTCCGGGTATCAAGGTTAGTTTCACTTTTTCTAGAAACGCCCTTCGCCCTTCTTCTATGAGTTCACGTACTGCTCTCATGTAATAGTCGATGCCAAATTCTTCGATTACTTTTTTAACACCCTCTCTGATCATGTAATTACCGGAAAGCCTTACTTTAGCATCCATTATGAAAATTTCTGGCATCCTCACGTTTACCTTCATTTTTTCGACATACTCTTTCTTGAGTTTGTCGTTCTCGCCGACAATATCACCCATTAGATGAACCCCCTCCAAGAAGCGCGTAGGAGATAGCGGACAGCCAGCTGGTTCATAAGCTCCTGCTTCAAGTTCGTGAATAACACCCCCACACCATCCAATAAGCTGTCCATTGTAGAAGATTGGAGTGACCTGCAACACATCAACTGGATGTAGCCCCCCAACCCACCAATCATTAGCCTCAAAGTACCTTCCTTCAACTATACCTGGGTCACTTTCGTAGTCACGCTCTATCATCCACTTTATAAACCGTGAGAGAGTGTTAACATGAGCCATGATACCCGTTGAGAAGACTACACCGTCTCCTTCAGGAGTGAATATTGCAAAGACAAGTTCTCCCACTTCTTTTGTGCCCGGCGAAGAAGCAATGTATCTCACAGACTCTCGCGCCCCGACCACCAAGGACAGCAACCGCGAGGAAAAACGTTCCAGTTTAACTGGATCTTCTTTTCTAAGCGTTAGCTCCTTTATTCCGTAATAACATCCGGTCTCCTTGAAAAGTCTTACATTTTCTTCTAAAAGCTCTTTGAGAGTTTTCCCGCCATATCCTATTCCCATCATTTTTCACCTCCTAGAATAGTGAATAAACTCATATTCGTCAATGTAGATCCTTCTTTGTGGAGGTACAACAAGAGTTGTCATGGGATGTTCAATTATTGCAGGACCATACACTTTGTTGCCAGGTTGAAGTGGATCCATTTCCCAAACATCAAAGGTCACCCAGTTTTTCTCGTAGAAAACTTCACGTTGACCTTTGAATGCGCTCTCTGGAGGCTTTTCACCACTTAGTGGCTTCTTAATTATTTTCGGTTTGGGCATTCCGGTTACTAAAGCTAAGGTAGCCACTTCTTTTATGACAATTCCAGCTTCAGGGAATAAGGCTGCCTTTGGATATATAGATGTGTAGACGCTTTCAAAAGCCTTCATTAAGTCATCGAAATCTTCGGGTTTCAAAATTCTGCTTCTGGGTGAAAATACTTCATGATCCTCCAATTGTCCCGCAAACCTCATATAGGCAATCTGTTTGATGATTATTTGTTCCGTTGAAAATCCTTGGGAAGTTAGTATTTTCATTTGCCTGTTTTCGAGGTCTTCCCATGCGCTATTTAAATGCTCTCCAACCTTCATAATTGTTTCAGCATCTGGATTTGGGGGAATACTGATGTTCACGCTCTTATGCTCCCTAATCATATAGTCCACCGTAGAATTTCCAAAAGCTGAGAAACCGGCTGCAAACTTGAAGGTTATATAATCTTTGAAGGGTATTACGTCAAATCCCCACATGTGAAGAGGCCCGGCGCCACCATAGCATAGAAGTATATAGTCTAAGGGTGTGTAACCTCTCGCCATTAATGTGGCATTAAGCCAGTCACTCATTTTAGCATGCAATGATGCAATAGCTAGGTAGGCAGCATTGTAAACATCAAGACCTAAGGGTTGCGCAATCTTTTCTTCGATAGCTTTTAATGCCTTATCTCTATTCAATTTTACTTTACCTCCCAGGAAGTAGTTGGGGTTTAAATAGCCCAAAACCACGTTACAATCGCTTATTGTAACTTCATGATAATCCAAGCATATGCCTACACGGTAACCAGCGCTTTCAGGACCTAAAGTTATAAGTTTGGAAACTGGATCCACACGTACGACCATGCCCGCACCCGCGGCTATGGAGTCGGTACGCACCATTGGAAGACTAAGCATGTAACGGGCCACTTCTGGTTCTCTTTCTATGTGTATTATGCCATCTTTAATTATTCCAACGTCAAAGCTCGTTCCACCTAAATCAGTGGCTACAATGTTTTTTTCGCCGAGAATATCGCCAACGAACTTAGATCCCAGAACCCCGCCTATTGGTCCGCTTATGAGAGTTTCATATAGCCTAGGATATCTAATGTCAACTAAACCTCCATAGGAAAGGACCGTGTATAAGTTTCCTTTAAAACCCATCTCTCTGGCTTTGGTCTCAACTCTCAAAAGTTGATTAGCCGCTGGTTCAGCAGCAAAAGCTTGAATAACAGTACTGACAGTGCGCTCGGTCTCTTTACCTCTAGGAGAAACTTCTGAAGACAAAACAACATGAACATTTAACCCTCGTTCATTAATAACTTCCTTAGCTATTTCTCTTGTCTTAATCTCATGAACTGGATTCATTGTGGAGTTGAGATAACTCACCGCAATGGATTGGCAACCTTTATCCAAAAGCTCGTTAACCCCTCTTTTTACGTCTTCTTCATTCAGCGGTATAACTATGCGACCATTTGTATCTATACGTTCATTAACACCTTTTATTAGGTCCACTGGAACTAGAGGCCCTGGGAACACGTCTGGATAGATGTGGGTGACAGAATGAAGTTTGTCCACGTATGAGTACCCTAGCCATGAGTGCCCCCGCATGAAGTAGATGAGATGCTCAAATCCTCTTGTCGTCAATAAACCAGTTTTTAGGCCTCTGCGTGTTAACACAGCGTTAAGCAGCAAAGTTCCAGCGTATGCGCAGATCCTTAAGCGCGATAAATCTGGGGATTTGTCATTTAAAGCATCTTTTATACTTTCACCAAAACTGTATGATTCGTCCGCGTAGTTTGTCAACGCCTTTCCGAGTAAAAATGAGCCGTCCTCTCTCACCGCGATACAATCAGTCATTGTTCCCCCAGCATCAATAGAAATAATGATTACATCCCGTATTTTGTCAACCGAGACCATGCCTTCAACCTCGTAAATACAGAATATATTTAAGAAAAATATTTCCTTCAACTTTTAAGCTTTGCCTACACTTTCATTACAAATGATAATTTTGTCTAAACCTTTCTTGGGAAAACATCTAAAGTTCATTTTTAGTTATCTCACGTAATAAAATCTCCACAGTCCACCTTGCAGCCATCCCAACTACCACGGGACACCCCTTATCTGCATGTGCACCAGCATTTTCAAATTCATCCATCGTCATTATTATCTTATCTCCTTCCCGCTTAATCATTTGAAAGGTTCTTCCAAACATTTTTTTCTGCACGTCACAACACAGTATGCTTCCATAGCTCTCAATAAATTTGTCATGCAGCTTTTTTACTAAGACCAAAGCACGTAAGCATTCATCGGGTTTTGCCTTAAGGTTCCTAAAGCCTTCCAGCCCCCTTCCAAGCATATAACCTATCGCCATAGCACCGCCCGAAAAACCCCCACAAGACCCGCTTCCAGTCAACCCGCCGCCTCCACCGAGTCCAGTGGTAGCTTTAAACGTTTTTTCGTCATAATCAACGTTTAAGGCGTCTAAAACAGCGGCAAAAGTACATTGAGCACAATTCTTGTTGAACTTCTCATATTTAAAGCCAAGTTCGTAAGCCTTGTTTAAAATTTTAAATTCTTCAGATCTGGCCATACAATTATTTTATGAACAAATAAAATTTAAGTTTTCACATACTTAAAAGTTAGAGGGATATCGGAACTAATTCATATGTTACATATCCTTCAGGATCCCTTTTTGTTGTAGTTAGACGTACTTGTGTCCCAGGCTTTAACTTCTTTGGATCATCCACGTTAACCCATGCTAGGACCTTTAGTCCATCTTTAAGTTGGGCTATGCCTACCACGTAATCTTTGTAATGGGCAAATGATGGAGGCTTGACAGTTATTATGGTATACGTTAAAAGTTCTCCTTCACAATTCACTTCAACCCAGCTTACATTGGAGTTTAGGCATGTAGGACAAACTGCACGTGGCGGAAAGAATTTTTTAGCACATTTGTTACATTGAGTTGCATAAACCTTGCCTTTTTTAAGTCCTTCAAAAAACTTTTGGATTTTTGCTATTCCTATTTGATATCTAAGCGGAAACACACGCAGACTTATGTATAGCGGCATTAAGGTTCTTTCATCTTCGACTATTGGTAAACCTTTCGTTTTTATATTCTCTTTAGCTTTTTCAAACAACTCGGACAATTTACCACCTTCCTCATCTACTTGGTTTTTCGAGTGAAAGCAACGTTACATACGCATAATGGCCAGCTCCCCCGATATTATGGGCTAGCGCCCTACCATTTCTGATAGTAACTTGTGCAGAGGGATTTGCATATTTACCATATTCTTGTCTAAGTTGTTTTGTTAACGTGTAAATCATTGAGCAACCAGTGGCGCCTATAGGATGACCTTTGGCCTTTAAACCTCCATCCATGTTAACTGGGATAATACCGCCATTATATGTCTGTTTTTCCCTCACGAGTTTTACACCCTCCCCTCTTTTGCAGAATCCCAAATCCTCGTAAGCCATGATTTCGGCTATCGTGAAACAATCATGCACATTCACAACGTCCAAGTGCTTGAAAGGCTTATCAGAATCTATGCCAGCCATTTTGTAAACTTGCTTTGCAGCTTCTACAGCACTGCCAAAACCACAGTAATCTGGTCGTGCGCTCAATGTACTTTCTCCCGTCGAAACGCCAATAGAGCTTATCCATATTGGAGTATCAGTCAGTTTCTTGGCGATGTCTTCACTTGCCAGCAACAATGCGCATGAACCGTCTGTTAATGGACAACAGTCAAAAAGTTTTAACGGCCAGGCAACATATCTTGACTGCATAACCATCTCAACCGTTATGGTTTTCCTAAACTGCGCCTTGGGATTCATTGCGCCATAGTAATGATTTTTTACTGCGACTTCAGCCAGGTCCTCTTCTTTCAAACCGTATTGTGACATGTAACGAGTTGCATGCAACGCATAGTACCCTGGAAAAGTTAATCCAAAGTTTTCAAATTCCCAAAGGAAGCTTCCTCCTCTACCCATTCGCTCTACTTGAAGTAAACTGGGCAGTTCATGCATCTTTTCAACTCCAAGAACTAGCACTAAATCTGCAAATCCGCTGGCAACAGCATTATATCCAACAAACGTTGCGGCACTTCCAGTAGCACACATAGCTTCAACCCGCATACTGCCTTTGGGGAGAATCCCGCAATAATCTGAGCAAATAAAAGCTGGAGAATCTTCGGCACTCCAAACACCAGCACACCCAAGTACTAAGAACTCTATATCCTTAGCCTCAATGTTAGCGTCTTCCATAGCCTCTTTCACAGCTTCGAAGGCTAATTCTTCAATTCTCACATCAAACCTGCTGCCAAACTGGCTATGGCCAACTCCTACCACGGCTACATTGCGCAACTTTAAATCCTCCGCTTTCAGATAAAACCAAGCTTTTCTGCTTCCTTAGTTAGCTGCTCTCTGAAATCTGGATGCGCTATTTTGATGAGTTCTTGGGCTCTTTCTTTAACGCTTTTGCCTTTTAGTTTGGCTGCACCGTATTCCGTGACCACATACATCGTGTTTGTCCTTTGCGTTGTCACCGCGCTTCCGAGTCTTAACATAGGAACTATTCTAGAGGCCAATTGATTAGTTTTTTTATCAAAATATGTTGATGGTAATGCAATAATTGAAATACTTGAAGGCCAGCCTATTGGTGGCATAGCTTTCGGAGAACGATAAGAGGGGGCATAAGTCCAAGCAGATTGCCCCCCAACCCCTGAAAACTCCATAGGCCCAATAGATTCAGCGTTGACTTGTCCTGTCAAATCAACTTCTAGAGCTGAATTTATGGAAACTACCTTATGATTTAGGGCTATTACCACTATGTCATTAACGAAGTCAGACGGATATCCAGCTACCATTGGATTATGATCTAACCAATCATACATTTTCCTACTTCCCAAGGCGAATGTATGTACAATCTTCCCAGGCAAGAAACTTTTCTTCCTACCAGTTATTATACCTGCTTCTGCGAGCCTGAATATACCTTCGCTTAACATTTCCGAGTGTACCCCTAAGTCTTTAGCACCCATTTCCTCCAGCATCCTACAGACCGCATCAGGAAGCCCCCCTATGCCAATTTGCAATGTCAGACCGTCAAGCGGTTTTGGCAAAATATTAAGAATATTTTCGGCTATCTTATTCTCTATATCTGATGGAGGCCGTATCGGTAATTCAAAAATTTTGTCCTCATGGTTTTCTATAATATAATCGACTTCAGAGACATGTATGCATTCATCGTAACCTCCTGGAACCCAAGGAAAGCTTTCATTCACCTCAACAATTTTTATCTTTGCCGACTCGAACATTGCCCTGCTGTAAGTAATGTCTGTGGAAAAGTTGAAGAAACCTCTCTTATCCATCGGTGTTACGGTTTTAATGGCTACATCAACCTTTAGATAGCCCTCTCTAAACAAATGCGGGTACTGTCCCAACTGTCCTGGCCAATAATAGACTTTTGGTCTTCCACGTAAAAATTCGCTTAAAAATCCTGTATATACTGAAAAGACCCTCCCCTCTTTGTCTTTTTCGAGACATTTTAGTGGTTTAAGCGGTATCTCAAGCCATAATTTAATATCCTCCAGCTCTGACAACCTTTCAGCTAAAGCTTTTTCGAAAAGCCATCCGATAGCAGAAAGGTTACCCATTCCTAGCCACATGCCGGGCGTTATTAGCTTTGCAACGTCTTCAGGTGATCTCAATTTTTTCTTGTACTCTTCTTTTGGATCCATCTTAAATCAACTCTTCTCATTTCATTTTATTTTTTAATATAACATCATAACACCATGATTATAAAATCTTATAACACTTTTAAAAATTGTGTATGAAACGAAGACTTGATTATGGCTAAGTTAACATCTCTGCTAAGTAACTCAAACGACTTAAGAAGCTAATAGCAAAAGCTATATACGAACATTAAATTAATAAGTTGAAATACAGAATGTTAGAACTTTTAGGAGGAAGACAAAATGAAAAGATTGGAGGGAATGGTTGTTGTTGTCACCGGAGGTGCCAGTGGTATTGGAAAGGCAACCGCTATTAGATGTGCCAGCGAAGGGGCAAAAGTAGCTGTTTGCGATGTGCAAGATGGACTTGGGGGAGAAGTTGTTAAAGACCTGCGCGGAAAAAATCTTGTAGCTAAATATTACCACATGGATGTTAGTAAAGAAAAGGACGTCAAAGAAGTCTTTAAGCGGATAGTATCGGATTTAGGTTTAATACAGGGTTTAGTTAATAACGCAGGAATCATTGACCCCGCAAATGACACGAGGTTAGTTCATGAAGGTAAGCCGGAAGTGTGGGAAAAAATTTTACGTGTGAATCTTATGGGTGTCCTTTTGTGCACTAAATATGCTCTGCCATACATGATTGAGTCCGGTAAAGGCTCAATTGTTAATCTATCGTCGGTTGCAGCGTGTGTAGCTCTCCCTGGTGTAGGATATACTGCCAGCAAAGGAGCCTTGCTTTCCGTTACGAGGTTATTTGCAGTGGATTACGCCAAGTACAACATAAGGGTAAACTCTATTTCTCCCGGCTTCGTTAATACACCACTCCTACAATCAATTTGGAAGGAAACTCCTGAGCATGCAGAAAAATTGCGACAATCAGTACCATTGAATAGGTTAGCTACGGCTGATGAAATAGCGTCGGTTATCGCGTTTTTATTGTCCGACGACGCTTCACACATAACTGGAATAAACATCGTTGTTGACGGGGGGTTCACGGCCCAGTAAAACTCAAATCGTTGAGAAATGTTGAAATTTTCTTTCTGTTTTTTATTGTATTTTTTAATATCTCTTACCTCAAAAAACGCAAGACTTAAATAAACAGAATTTGATACATCTCAGCTACCTTGAGGGAAAAATATGAAAAATAAACAAAAATATAACATGTCTTACTTAGAGATGTTTGATAAACTTAACTTAGAGAGAAAGCCGGTTGGTGTAAAATTTTCGTATTTGAAGCCGGAAGGTTTCAAACAGCTAAGCAAAGAATTAAAACTCTGCGAGTGTCTAGGTGAAGCGCAAAAAACAGGTCAGCCGTTTTACATAGGGAAGGAAAATGAGGATTGCTATGGTAAAAAAGTTCTAGGAATGGAGAGTTTTCCACCCTTCGCTGAAAGCGGTCTAATAGGACCTGAATTAAAGATTTTTCAAGACCCGCGGGCTAATGCAAGACTTTATTTCTACGTTCCATTTTTAAAGCCTGGTACTGTTAATTACGTAGTATTTTCCCCAATTGATAAGTTAACATTTAACCCTGACCTATTGATGGTTACCGCTAACATTAGTCAAGCAGAATTAATCTTGAGAGCTATGAGCTACTCAACAGGGGAGCCGTGGGTTTCTAAACACTCGTTTGTTTTGGGATGTGCTTGGCTTTTTGCCTATCCATACATTAGCGGAAAAGTCAACTATATAGTAAGTGGAATGACTTTCGGTTCCAAGGTGTTGAAAGAACCTCCAGAAGGTTACATTATAATATCTATTCCCCACGATTGGATACCGGTTATCGCCAGAAACTTGCAGGAAATGACATGGTTCCTTCCATCATACGAAGGAAAGGAAACTCACTCAAAAATATTCGAAGAGATACTTAAGAAATTCGATCGAACTACTTAAGAAAAACATATGATTCACCAGCACTCAAAAACTCTTGACTTGAAACATTCATTGTTTTTTCTTTACTCACTATTGGTGTTTTATTTTAAGTTTTTCTGAAGATCAGGTGACGTAGGTCAAGGGCATTCTTCATAGACTGTTTTGTACGTAGTTAATTTCTTAACTAATCAAACGTAGTTTTTACAACGGATGGTTTAGCCCAACAATTCTGGTGTTACATGTTTCATTAAGATTATAGCAACGACCTTGACATTTTTAACTTACCCTAAAGACCAAGGTAATTAATTGTTTTTATACGGAAGGTTTATCAACGGATTCTGGCGAATTGGAAAAGAAATACGGTTGACTGTTTAATTTGGTTTAAGGCTGGTGAGTTTGCCGAGAAAGATCTTGGATAAGTTGGATAGGCTTTCCGCAAAAACGATGGCTAAATATGGAGTGTATTTAACGGCTGTTGTGTTGTTTTTTGCTTTGATTTTGGTTCCGCCTATTTTGGGCATAATAATTAAGTGGGGGGCTATGGAAGAAATTTTTGGCAATGCAGAACTTTTGGCTGGTGCGTTAAATGCCGTGAAGAATTCTTTTGTTGTAGCTGTGCTCGTATCGGCTTTAGATGTTGCTGCCGGAATCCCGATGGCTTGGCTTATAGCTCGCAGCAAATCTAAATGGATAAACGTTCTAGACACGCTTGCCGATGTTCCATTCATAGTACCGACTGCAGTGCTGGGCTATTCACTTCTTCTTTTTTGGCATAATCCTAAGATGGTCTCGGAGATCTTTTGGGGGCCGTTGATCTCACCGGGCGTTTTTCTTGTAGCTTTGCTTCATTTCACGTTCTCCTATCCAGTTGTTGTAAGAGTGATTGTGGGTGCACTGCTGGACTATAAGATTGAGTATGAGCAAGCCGCAAGAACCTTAGGCGCACCACCACTCACAACGGCGAGAACCGTTACGCTTGGGATCATAAAGCCTTCACTAATTGCAGCCTTTATCCTAGCCTTTGCAAGGTCTATTTCCGAAACTGGAGCCACCATGATGGTTGCCGGAGCTTTTGAAAACGGTCCAATATTTATCCAAAAAACAAAGAACACTTATGTAGGAGCCACGGTGTTCGTAAGCCTAATCCTCATAGTTTTCTCATGTATAATTTTTGCGGTGATACGTGTTCTTGGCGGTCGGTTAAAGTTGCCAATTAAAAGTGCTTGGCCAACTGTGGAAAGGAAGTTAAGCTATTCAACTGCAACCTTGACTAGAAACAGTATAACACTTTTTGTCTTTTTTGCGGTTGTTTTGGCTCCTTCACTTTTCGCGGCTCTTCCAGCTTTTGAAGCGCTTTCAACCAATATCTTTCATGAGGCTTTGTCCCGTGTTAATCCGTGGGACGATTATTGGCAAAGTCTCGTTTTGTCATATTCTCTTGGGGCAACCGTAACCGTTTTAAACGTTTTCATGGGTTTGCCCATGGCCATAATTGTGGCAAGGAAACGTCTTGGACGCTTTTCATTAGTCTTAAACGTTTTAGTTGACATTCCAATAATTGTCCCGTCTGTAGCGCTCGGCGTGTCTTTGC
>JAVZLK010000035.1:0-16616 GCA_038883795.1 Bathyarchaeia archaeon | reverse complement strand
GGTTTTGAAGTTGTTGCTTTTTCAACTAAACATAGAGAGGAGGGGGTAGGGAAAATAAAGCCCTTGAAAGCCCATTTTCCACAGAAGCCAAAAGCATATTTTCTGGCCACATAATGAGACAAACCTAGAGAGGGTACTCAATTTAAATGCCACAGCGGCCTAAATTTGACTATGTGCTGGCAGGACGAATGTCAACGTTAAAACCCGCAACACGAAGATGCTTCAAGTCGCTCCGAAAAACTAAGATGGCTAGTGTTTTGTAAAAGCATAACAGCACAACCATAACCCCAAAATCTTGGCTTAGAAAAAGAAAATAAGTATGAGGGCGCTGGTCTGTAATATTGGGGTAGTCGTCTAGCTTGGTCTAAAACTGAAATGGAGAAATCCCCCGCAAATCCCATTTTTTTTATTCTATCTTTTTTATTTGATTTTTTATAAAATCGGCCTTTTAAGAGCCTTTTGTGCATAAAAAGCGCAATTTAGCCTTCTTCTATAATGTTCAGTTATGAGAAACAACATACGTATGCTCTGATTTATCTTCTTTTTTAATAATTCTTGTTGAAAAATCTAATAAGTTTGTGTATTATCGTCTCGGAAAACTCGGGGTAAAATGAGAATACTCGATTGGTTGGGCCAACCAATCTCATCGTCATCTGCGAGTCAGCGCTTGTTAGATAAAGAGGCATTTAAATTTAAGCTTTTTCCGTCCCAATCAATGCGGGTACTCGTTACCCTAGGAGGGTAGTGTAATGCTCGACGTGTTGGTGGACGTTATTGCTAGAAGCCCGCCAGCGATCTGTTTAGCGCTTGGATTCGTTTTGCTTTTCTTTGGCAGTTTACTAGGCAACAACGGTATGGTAAACGCAGGGTGGGGTCTTGTTGCAATAGGTGTTCTTTTGCAGTTCGGATGGTTGTTAGTTTACATCTATAAAGAATGACAAGATGTATTCTTAAAGCCTAATAAAGATTTGAAAGTGCGATTATTCCCCTTTTCTTTTTACCAGTATTGTGTTTGGAGGATTGTGGTTATTTTGCCCCAGTCTGGGACTAGGCCAAAGCCTCTGAAGTAGTAACTGTTTTTTCTGGTTTTTAGGATTTTGAATCCGCCTCCCCATAGTGATATCATGGCTTGGAGGTTTCTTCTTACGCCTCTGTGGGCTCTTCCGAATCCTCTTTTCATGAGTTCGTCTGCCATTTTGTTTAGGTATTCGTTTTGGGTTTGGTGTTTGATGTTGTTGTTTATCATGCTTATTTGGATGTCCCATATGTATTTTAGTAGGAGTAAGTGTTTTCCGTTGGTTAGGTATGCTTTTGCTAGGGCGTTTCTGAATTCTTCTGAGTCCCATCCGTATGTGTCTCCGATGGAGAGGATTCTTGTTCCGGTTAAGGTTGGTTTTCCGTCTAGGCTCCATAATCCGCAGTGAAGGAAGGGTAAGCGGTAATTTAGAAACCATGAGGAAAACTTTAAGCGGCCTCCCAACCTTCTAGGAGTACCATCATTCGCATATGTCTGTCCTTGCTGCATTAAAGCAAAGATATCTTTGAACACTTTTTCTTTTATATCTCCTGGCTCGTTTCTTAGCTCATATGAGCGTTTTAGCATGAGGTAAAATTCGTGTATTGATTCATCCATCCAGAATGCCCAGAAAACTTTTCCTATGGCCGCCTTTCTTTCTAGGGGGCCTACGGGTTGAGGGGGATATGGAACGAGAACTTCTAATTGTTTGATGTCGGTAGGTTCATAGGCTATTACGCCTATTTTTAGCGGTAGGCTACGTACAATGCTACTGATATAATCAGCTATGTTGAAATTTTCAGCCGTTTTGGGAAGAATTATGGTTGAATGAGAGAAATGTGTCAGATAAGCTACGGCTTGTCCTATTCCTAGTAGGTATTCTCGCCTGACTTGTTCAGGAGGCTTAAATTCAAAGCTGTAAGTTATTCCTTTTCTGTCATCAAATACAAAATCTGGCTCTGGCCATTCTGAGGATGATGTAATGACTATTGTTGGTTTATATAATGTTTTCCAAGGGTCTATACCTTTTAAAACCAAATCTCTGATTGTGCGAGCAACTTCAAATGCCATTTCATCATGCGAAAGAGCACTTACCAGCTCTTCACCAGTTAGAGTGTATTGGACCCCCAAGTTTCATCCCTTTTCTTTTCTGAAAATTAGACAATATTGATGTGCTCTATTTCCTATCCATACGTTGTATATACCTAAGGGAAGTAGAGGTTTGTCGTCTTGCAGCCAAATTTTCTCGTCTTTTGGAACCCATGCATAGGGTTCTTCGCTTAAAATTTTTAGAGTATCAAAGGCTAAGGGGTATAATCTTTCATTGTAGAATACGTTATTTGTTATGACTGTTAAATAGCCGCCGTTTTTGGTTATCTTATAAACTTCATTAAATATTTGCTTCAGCGCCTTCAGGAATTCATTATAATCATCGATGTTGCCTATGTCGTTGGGGTCTTCGCTGTATTTTGTTTCGAAACCTTTTTCCTTTCTCTCCTTTTGCCTGAGATAATCTCTTTTGAGCTGATTCCAGTAGGGCGGACTTGTAATGCAGTAGTCTACTGGTGGAAAATTGTTTTCTTTCCATATCTCACATAATCTTCTAGAGTCTCCGTGGATAACCTTTATTAGCAGTTTTTCGGGGGTTAATCCCATTGAATTTAGCAAATATTCTGAGCCTTTTCTTTGGCTTAATAGATTTTTTACTCTCATTTCAGCAATATCAGCCCATTTTTTTACAACTTCCACACCTATACCGGATCTTTCGCTTTCAATGCAAGCAATTAGTGTGCTACCTGTACCCAGGAAGGGGTCTAGAACTAGCTGTCCTCTTTTTGTGAAAAATTCGATAAACTCCTTTGCAAGTGATTCAGGGAAAGCTGCTGGGTGTAAAAGTTTGGCGTTTTCTCTAGGGGCTGGGCGATGGATAAACCATGTTTTGGTGAATTTAATCCATTCTCTGCCGCTTAACTCGTTAAGTTTGTTAATAATTTTTCTCTTGTTCTGGACTGCTTCCATCACTTTCTCCAGTGTCCTATTATAAGAATTGCTAATTAAGTGTTGCTTTTGCATGTTATATGCTCATTTTTTGTGTTGTGGGCCACTGTTTTGGCCATTTTGTTGTGCCTTGTGTAGGCCAATGTATGGTCCAATTTGGTTTTTGTTTTGTGTTTTCTGTTGTTTGTTTAAGCGCTGGCGTGGAGGTGTTGGTGTTGGGTGAGGAACAAAGCGGTCGGGGTGTGCGGTTTTGGAATGTTGCTGTTCCAAAGAGTTTGGACGACGCTTTGGAGGCGGCTGTTGGTCGGGTTTGGCATAGAACCAAAACAGAGTTTATCCGGGAAGCTGTCCGCCGAGAGCTTGAACGTTTAGGGTTTAAGCCTTCTCTGGGTATTGATAGTCAAGGTCAAGGTTGAAACTGAAGCATTTATAGGAGGTAAGCGCGTTGAGTGCAGACGTTCCTGACGGTGCCACTCAGCGGCATAGTCGTATGATGGAGCTTTTAACCTTCATTAATTTGAATGAGCCGCATGGCGTTTCAATAACACAGATTCAAGCGTATATGCTGACAGTGTTTGGGTTAAAGTTCAAAACCACCAGCGAAATGGTAAAGGAGTTAACACTCGCAGGTATTATTAAGGCTGATGCCTATGCGCGTTATCACCTCACAGAAAAGCAGCGGTCAGCCATGAAACATATAATAGCCCAAGAGGAAAAAGAAAGGTCTGTTATACCGTTGCTCAAGCGCATAGATAACATTAAAGACCCGGCTGTTAGAGAGAAAGCCCTAAAACTTTACCAGGAACTCCTTGAGACGCTGCCGAGCTCCGAGGATAACCAGCAATAGCTTTCTAACGTGTGTATGTGTGCGTGTGTGCTTATGCCTATGCATTTTCTCTTCTTCTCTTTCTCTCTTTCACTCTCCTTTTCAAAAATGGAAGTAACAGACCCGAAAAACCAGAATGCACAGCCTTTCCGCTTTCAGCCAAAACTAGAGAAGGGGTAGTGTATTTGTTAAGCCGAAACAGCCACAACCATGACATCGCCCCGAAAGACTAGAGGGGGAGGCGAAAATGGTTTTCTGGCAGTGTCTATTTTCCAGGCGAAAAATCTAGAGGGGGCTATCAATTTTGACAGTTGATGACAAGCCTAAAATTGACATTCTCATTGTAGGCGGATTGCACATAGACGACTTTGAATGGGCAAACAGACAATACGAAGTCATAGGCTATGTGCTAATAGCCTTCATGATGGACTGCGACGCCTACCACTGGAAAGCCATCTACGTAAAAGCAGACCAACTTATGGCCGCAGTGCAAAAAGGCGTGCTAGGCGACTGGCAACAGCACCAAAAACCTAGAGGGTAGGCCCGCTATTGGCTTCACGGCAAGCCAAAAACAAGCCACTGGCCTGTCCAGAATGCGGCTCCCAAAAACTTTGGAAGGATGGAATCCGCTACACTGCGACAGGCCAAGTACAACGTTATATTTGTAGGAACTGTGGCTACCGCTTTTCAGAACCCAACAGACAAAAGCCAGCCAGCCTCAACACCTCAAAGGGCTCTAAACAAGTTCAGAAAATTCATACGCAGATTTTAAAAAGCATGGAAGCCATAGCCTATCACCGCCAAATATGCGCCTCCCAGCCTTTGGGGGCGAAAAATTTGGCCGCAGCCACAAAAGAAAGCGAAAAATGGGCTGCGGGGGCCACAGAGCATACAGCCGCCGACGTTAAAGGAAAAGTCATAGAATTCATGTGGAAACTCAAAAAAGAAGCCTATTCAGAAGCAACAGTAGCCGGCTACACCTACATTCTAGAAACTTTGCATAAACGTGGCGCCAACCTATCCGACCCCGAAAATGTCAAAGAAATAATAGCCAAACAAGAAAAATGGAGCCCAGCCAGAAAAAATCAAGCCTTCAAAGCCTACAAACTCTTCCTAAAGCTAACATATGGAATAAACCTAACAATGCCAAAATACAAAGTTCCCCAAAAACTGCCCTTCATACCAACAGAGGAAGAAATAGACCAGCTAATAGCAGGCTGCAGCCACCAAATAGCAACATTCCTACAACTCCTGAAAGAAACAGGCGCCAGATGCGGAGAAGCCTTTAACCTAAAATGGACAGACATAGACTTTGCAACAAACACTATTAGAATAACGCCAGAAAAAGGAAGCAACCCAAGAATATTCAAAATATCGGGAAAACTTGCAAGCATGCTTAACAACCTACCAAAGAAAGACCTCAAAGTTTTCACATACAAAAACACCTTCTATCTAAGAAAAACATTCACAACCCAACGCAAAAGAATAGCCTACAAACTAGGAAACCCGAGACTACTGCAAATACATTTCCACACTTTAAGACATTGGAAAGCCACCATGGAATACGCCAAAACAAAAGACATCCTACACGTAATGCAATGCCTAGGCCACAAAAGAATCGAAAACACCCTAAAATACACCCAACTAGTCAATTTCAAAACAGACGAATACATCTGCAAAGCAGCAAAAACCATAGAAGAAGCAACCCAACTTATAGAGGCAGGCTTTGAGTACGTAACAGAAATAAACAACATCAAACTTTTTAGAAAACGAAAATAGCAGGGTACCCGTCCACGAAAATGGGGTAGTCGTCTAGCTTGGTCTAGGATACCAGCCTGGGGCGCTGGCGATCCTGGGTTCAAATCCCAGCTACCCCACCATCCTTTGGATAAAACCCCAGCAGGTGTAAGCTACTTCGTTTTCTAAACAGCTTGATTCCGTCAATGTCGCAGACGTATTCAAATCCAGCCTCGATTAGGGCTAAGCTTGTTCAACTGTTTTAGCCGCCCTGCAAATGTACTCGTCTTCACCTTCAAATTTGACAAGCTGGGTATATATCAGCGTGTTTTTGATGTTTCTTGTCCGAGCATCTGCATTACGTGAAGTATGTCTTTTGTTCTATGATACTCCATTGTGGCTTTCCAATGGCGAAGCGTGTGGAAGCTTATCCTTAGAAGTCTCGGATTTCCAAGCCTGAAGGCTATTCTTTTGCGATAGCGCTGGAAGGCTAAGCTTAAGGTTTTTAAGCTTTTGTAATTGCTGAATACCCTTTCACTCTTTTTTGGCATGTTTTGAAGCATGGCTATTAGCTTGTCTGAAATCCTCAAGATTCTAGGATCGCTTCCCTTCTCAGGGGTTATCGACAACGTTTTCCTTTCAAAGTCTATGTCCGTCCATTTTAGATCGAAGATTTCTCCAGCCCTTGCTCCAGTTTCCTTTGCAATTTGAAGGAACGCTGCCACATGTTTATTATTACAGCCAGCTATTAGGTCGTCAATCTCCCTTTCATGTGGTATGAATGGAAGCTTTCTCGGAGGCTTGTAGGTTGGTCTCTCCCATTTAATCCCAGCGTATTTTGCAAAGAGGTCATAAGCGTATGCCGTTGTTTCCTTTCCTGAATCGCACCAGTTTTGCCTCGCTATTGTTTCTTTTACGCTTTCAGGATCTAAAAGGTTGGCTCCAAGCCTAACAAGCCTCTGAAGCCTTTTTCCTTACCAGCTATCGTTGTCTCTTTATATCCTTGCTTCTTCATCCACCATAGAAACTCAACGATTTTTCCCTGAAGCTCCGCAATGCTTGGCTTTTCTGTGGCTCCCGCAGCCCGCTTTTCTGTTTGGGCTTTAAGGGTCAAGGGAGCCCTCTCCAAAAGTATGGGCTTGCGGTTTTGCTTTTCAATTTTATTGCTCGGCTCAGAGAAGCGGTGTCCACAATTTCTGCAAACATAACGCTGAACAGCTGAGCCATCGAATAGATAACGCATTCCATCCTTCCAAAAAAGCGTTGAACCGCACTGTGGACAATGGATTGGCGTTGTCATGTTCGCCTTAGCCTTTCGCCTTTTCGAGTTGTTCATTCTACGCTTTGCATATGTGCCATGCCAGCTTCCAGAAGCTGGCTCCGCCAAGGGGAGCGCGTTTTGGTATGGACTGCTTTATTAGAACGTAGGCTTGGACAATTTTGCCAGTTTCCTTGTCGTAGATCTGCTGTTGGTTTATGAAGCCGAAATCCAAGAGGCGCCTCAAAACTGTTCTGTAAAGGCTTGAACGCCGATAATTGTAGCCTTCCTCAACCTTACCTTTTTGTAGTTTCCATGCGAATTGGCTTAGCTGGGATGGTGTTGCGTAACCGCCATTATTCAGCATCCAACCGAAAAGGAGCCTTGAAGCGTGAATGGTCTTATGGTTTCTAAAGAGAAGCCTGAAAACGTCGCAGTTTGAGAAATTAGGCTCTTTTAAGGCTTTAAAGCTTCTCACTCATGGCAGCCCCGAATCAGCGAGGATTGAGCGACAGTCCCATTGTAATGGCAACCCAAAGATGCCAAATGCAACCCGTAGACAATGAAAATTTCAGCATTGACGGGTCTAGGCTGCTTGTTTTACCATTCAGCCTTTCCAGCGTGGTATTCGCCTTCAAATAGGCGTATTCCCTCAGCCTCAAGCCTTTCAGTAATGCGCTTTTTGGCTTCTTCCCTAGATTTTTTAAGCTCTGCAGTTTCGCCGTCAACAGCTAAGCCCTGATAATATACGCTTTCGTAGCGTAGTATTAGACCATAATATGGGTCTAAGGCTGTAACTCTAAACTTTCGCCGTTCAAACATGTCACGGCGCTGGATCCATTCCGATAGCCTAGCTTCAGACAGGCTTCTGTGCTTAAGCTCCTCAATGAATGATTCAAGATTTGCAAGTTGTAGGTAGACTGGGGCTTTGCCTGCCACTCAACCGCACCTCTAATACGGAGTGTTTATCCATCCGCATCCTTGCTCCCTCAGGCATGTCTTGGGAATTTGAAGGTGTATTTTGCCGTCGCTGTCCTTGTAGCCATGCTTTTTAACTGATTCAAAGGCTTCTTTGCCTATCACGCCTATTCTATACTCTTGTCCATTGTGGTCCACGATGAGGATTTTGATGTTTGGCATGCTTTGGCTTTGTATTGGCGGACGCTTAAGCAAAACATCAACCAGCCCGAAGAAGTCTTCATCAGTTAATGGTAATTTCTCTTCACCCATTCCTGTTTTCACCTCCTTTAGCCTTTTCAATTAAAATTGTGACCTTATCGTGACATTCAGGATGAAACCATATGGGCTTAGCCCCCTGACGAATCCACTTGCCACAAAAACCGCACTGCCTCCTTATCAAGCGACTTTCGCCCTCTAAGTCTTCATTGCCAAGGGGCTTCTTTTGCATCCAGTCATGCAATGTGGATTTAGCTATGCCGAGGAAAGCAGCAATCTGCCTCAGACTAAAGCCTAGTTCCTTCAGTTTTTCCGCTTGTTTCACATACACATCTTTGGGCAAGGGCTCCCGGCATGCATGAAGTCGAAGAATATAGGTTTTTATAATCTCGTCTTCTTTAAGTTTTAACGGGTCAACACCCGCCCTACGGCAGAATTTCTCAAAATCGCAGAATAGCTGTTCCCACGTTAAGATCTGGCACTCGACCTCATAATCTTCAGGCAGCTGGCTGAGTCTTGAATGTCCGTCAATGCAAACATACGATTTTGAGGTATGAAATTTTCTTTTTAAGTCATCTGTAAGCTGCAATATTACGGGAGGAACCAAAACGCCGTGTTCACCTATGCTTCTAGAAAGGGCCTCTGAAACATCAGTTCTCATCTGGAAACGCAGCTCAATGTCGCAATTTTTTATTACGGTTATCCTGGATTCAGATGGACAATTCATGTAATGTTCACTCCTTGAAAACAGGTTTTATGATTAGAGCTCCGATTGAATGGTCAACAAGCATTAGAACACGCTGACCCTTTTTAAGCCCCAGCTCCTGAACAGCCTCTTTTGGAATGTATATCAAAGGCCAACGATCATTTGATGTGACCCTAGTCACTTTTACAGGCGTCAAATTTTTAACCTCCATAGGTGCCACCTAATGATGGTTAGAGAGGGTAAAACTTTGAACTTTAGAGGCAGCGAATCTTTAAAAAACGTGGAAAACCTACCTTCCAGGATATTTGCTGGATTCTTAAACTGTATTTTGCTTTTAACCGATGAATTGAATCGAAAAATTGAAAATAAGAATTTAGAAGGGTTTGCTCGGTTTGAATTGCCTGATGAAGTAAAGGTTTTAATTGCTAGCGAGATTTTAGAAGCATTTTTGGGCAGGGGAGGGGCATATAGCGAGATAGCGGAAGCCTCAGGCGTTAAACTCCATAAAGTTATAAGAATTTTTAAACATGAGTATTCTTCTCTGAAATCTTTCTACGAAAATGTTAATATCCAACTTTTTGATGATAAGGAATTTGGCTTGAAGCGCGGATATGTTTCTGGCAAACCAGTTTTTATACCAAAAAAGATAGGCAGACCAAAAAAATTCACGGGATTAATTCTTGATAGGGGTGGTAGACCAAGTAAATGTGTTGTGGTGCTGCCTAAAAATTCCCCCGCTGAATTATATAACATTTTAAATGAGAATGAGAAGCAAAGACTTATCGACTACCTTTTAAGTACACCTTCAATTGACATTATGAAGGCATACTTGAAAAGATCGAGCATTCTGTTTTCTAGTATTTTAATGTTAAAAGAAAAGCCAAAGTTTCTCGAAGAAATTTGCGAGATAATCAAACGTTCAATGAAAATAATTGAAAGAAACGGTCTAAAAATTCCAGACCTACCAGATGTCGATGACCTATGGAGCAACTTTAAAGGCTTTAAACCTGAACTTTTAGCACAACATGTTGATTCCTTAACAGAAAGTGAAATTCGACCTCTAATTATTAAGGTGTTTGGCTGTCCGGTTCCGGACAATTAGCCCATAAACCAAACCAAAGATAATATATTTAATGAACCTTAAATTTTTCGGGCGAGGTGTTATATACTAAGCCTACCTCAATTGCTTGCTCTTGGCGCAGTTCCTGAATTCATCAGCCTCTTCCTTCGATAACCATTTAGTTTTACCTTTTTTCAAGCGAAAATCCTGAAGCAATAAAGTAAATTATTATTGTCAGAATTAAAGAAGAAGAGGTAAAGTATTTTGCACCATACACAATAAAAAAGGGGTCTAAGTTTAAGGCCCATTTCTTGACGTTCTGGCTTTTAGAAAAAGATGGGTGTTGGAAAAGTATTTCATGTGTAGGTTTTTCCGAAGTTTCTGCATGTTAAGGCTATATCTCGCATATCTATTATGCCGTCTTCGTTTTCGTCAGCCACATAGTTCCATCTTGGATGGCCGGGGTATGAACCGAAAGCTCTGGCTGCTAAGGAAATGTCTTTCATGTCTACCATGCCGTCCATGTTTAGGTCTCCTGGCATCCTAACACTTATAACGCCGCTTCCCATAAACCCCGCACCATCAGCAAGCTGACCTGTTATAGTTATTGCCACATTTCCAACCATAATGCCCTGTGAAATTATGAGCTGTACAGCGGCTGTTCTATTAAATAAAACCATCAAGTCTGGAAAGCCGTCGCGGTCATGGTCTCCCAATAAGGTGGGAGCTGTAGGGACCACCGGTTCTGTGCCGTTCAGCATTATCGAGTTTACGTTAATATCACTTACATTATAGCCTTCTGGAAGCTCGATATAGGCAGCGGTCCAGTTACCTCCAGTTTTTAAAATAAGGCATGCAGGTTCTATGTCAACTGTTGCTGGTAACAGAACATCTATAACATATGAAATTGTGGCTATTGAATTCCAATTATCAATTACGTCCATTGTAACAACATATTTTCCAGGTTTTCCATATACATGAGTAACATTGAATCCCTCAGCGTCATAACCATCTCCAAAAGACCAATGCACGTATGTTATAGTTCCATTTGGTGAATAGCTCGCTGAAATGAATGTTACAGCGTCTCCCACAAATGGCGGTTGCGGACCATAAACAAATAATGGCATTGGTTTATAAATCCATGGTTGTGGAAGTATTATAATTGGCGGAGTTGGTTTACACCACTCTTCAGGAGGGTAAACAAATCCATACCATTCAGCTGAAAACCAAATGAACTCAAGCCAAAATACTCGATATACATGTTTCACAATTCTCCACCAACTCATGTTGCTTGCAATAGCATATTCGTTATAATTAAATAGTAAATCAATAGCATAATCAAAATTGCTTCCTTCCGTATACATGTAAGGAAAGTACAACGTCACCGAACCATCTGGATTTTTTTCTTGAAAAACTGTCAAGAAAATCCATGGAATAGAAAGTAAAACTGTGCCAAATCTTCCAATAAAGTCCCATAGTGGACCTGAAACTAAACCTTCACTACATAAAATTTCTAGAATCATGTCCACAATTACAATTATTATTGCAACTAATAACGCACAAGTTAAAGCTGCTAAAATGCTTTCGAGTATTGGGACAAGCCATGAGGGGATGTCCAACCGAAACGCTTCAACAGTCGTACACCTACCAGTGTAAGGTGCACCTCCCAAAGTATCTGGAAATCTTGAAATAAAGTAGACAGGACCAATATCCGGTAATGACGTTGACACGTTAAAAATTGTTTCAAAGTCATCTTCAATGATAGTTATGTTAAAATGAAATTCAAAAGTCTGTTCAGTTGTAATAATATTTATAATAGCCTCTTTATAATTCGGTGTGTTAACAATCCAAGTTCTCGAGATATTCTGAATATTGTATAGAGCTGGGTTAAAGGAAGTTACTTGAGTAGACGCATATGCTGGATTCATCGGAAATACGAAAGCAACGAGCAACAATACTGTTAGCATTATTCCATAAGCCATTTCTTTCATTTCCCTTCTCCTCACGATTTAATCCATGGTTTCCAGATTTATTTTTTACGAAAATTCTTTATAAGTTGCAGCAAAAAATTAAACGTTATGGTATGTGGATATGCATTAATATTCCAAGAATTAAGCATGGGAAAAGCCAAACAGTTGAAACCCTCATTAACGAGGAAGCCTATCTTTTAGCCAAATACCTGAGAAACGAAAAGCCTGAATGGAAGCTTAGGTTTGTTTGCTTGTGACTGTGGCGAGCTTGCGAGCGAGCGTGCGAGCGGGGAGAAAGAAAAAGAGAACGAGCGGGGTTGGGTTTGGGTTTGGGGTTAAAAATTTTATGGTAAAATGTAACGCTTCAGGAACCTCAGCCTTATATCCTACCTCCGCTTTTGAAGAGCTTCGTGAATGTATTCTAATTATTCTAATGGCATAAGGGATCAAGGTTTTTAATGCTTTATTATGAAGTACAACAATTCGACAGCAGCAGGATTTATTGAAAGTTTATCTAACATGATGTGGCATAATGCTGATATGTAGGCTTTCCAGTCTCCACTAGAGAGGACAAAGGCTTGCATTGGTGTTTTTTGCGGATCATGGCGCAATTGCCTATGTTTTTTGCCTCGGCTTCTCCATGGCTCATCCATCCACCTATGGAGCCAACTGTAACGTTTGCCGAAAAGCAGCATATCCAAATGCTCATGTATCCTCCTAGAGGGCATATTTATCCAATTTAACGTTAAAGAAGCATGAAAATATAAGCTTCGCGCGGAAAAGGCTTAAATTTGAAGCTTAAAGGCGTTTTAGATGCGTTTAAAGCTTAAATGAAGGTTAAACCCATATTACCTAGAAGATCGAATGGATAGACGTTACCCTTCCTACTATAAGGTTAGGCAAGTTGCGCATATGCTGGGCGTGACAGACCAAACCATATACAGGTGGATTAAGAAGGGCTTAATAGCGTGTATAAAGCTGCCTTCAGGACATTTAAGAATCCCAGATAGTCAGCCTTCCAAAATATTTGCGAGTTACAGGCTTAATCGTAGAAGAATAAGGCGCAGAATTTTATCATTTTACTCAATATAACTACATATAACTTCAACTTACCTGTTTTACTATAATTGA
Source organism: Bathyarchaeia archaeon (assembly GCA_038883795.1). Taxonomy (GTDB): domain Archaea; phylum Thermoproteota; class Bathyarchaeia; order Bathyarchaeales; family Bathycorpusculaceae; genus JASEJA01. The sequence continues at coordinate 3,739 of JAVZLK010000035.1, read as the reverse complement.
GCCAAAACGTGGATGAGGGTTTTTCCACGATAATCGCCAAGATATTTCACTATAAACCACATGCAAATTATGTTTGAAATAATCGGCTCGAGTGCTAAAGCTTCATGAAAATTGAAGTGGTGGTCTTTCGCTTATATTTGCCGTTTTTAAGCCATTCTTTAATATTTTTGATTCAGCTATTTTCATTTCCACGATGATAACTGGGGGCAGTCAAACACCACTTTCAATTGTTGCTAAATTTTCCGTACTGAAGATCATGAAAACCCTTAAGATAAGGCTTAAACTTCAGCCCTCCCCTCTTCTAGTTGGCAACTTAAAGGTAACTATTCTCGCCTTCCTTTTACACGAAAATTTTCATGAAAAATTTATATTCTCTTTTAAGTTCTCATTATTATTGGGAGGAGAAATGAGGAGAAAATTGTTGGTGGGTATTTTTTGGATAACTGTCATAACAGTAAGCCTAAACGTTTTTAGCATTATTCCGGCGTATGCATTTCCTCCAATTAATGAGGTCTACCATCTCATTAAGGGAACCATTGATGGGCCTGAAACGGTTGATCCAGCGCGGTGTTTTGATGATGCAAGTGCTGAGCTAATTTTTAATATCTATGAGACTTTGTTGTTCTATGACGGCGAAAGGGTTACATCCGATCATATTATGCCTCAGCTTGCGACAAAATGGGTTGTTGAGAACATTACAGGAAGCGTTAGTCCTGAAGGGTTGCCGTGGTTCTATAGGTACATCTTTGAAATAAGGACTGGAGTGTACTTCCGTGACATTGAATTGCATTACTATCCGCTTAAACCTGAGGATGTTGAGTACACTTTTGAGCGTGTCATGGTTTACGATGAAGGGCTAGCGTGGACTATTTACACCCCTCTCCTAAACGCTTCCGGAGCTGAAGACCTCATAAAATATGGTCCACAATTTAACCTCAGCACACCTGAGGGCATTATTAACGTTGGAAAGGCCATAGATCACGCTGTTGAGTCAAATGCTACTCATGTCTGGTTCAACTTTGTTTTCCCAGCAATATATCCGCCATTCCTACAGATTTTATGCCAGCCATACTCAAGCATATTGAGCAAAGCTTGGATAAACGAATACGTGATCGGATGGCTTAACCGGAAGGAATGGGGTGGCGAATGGGGCGACTATACTGATTGGATAAATTACCATCACTTGCCAACATCTCCTCTAGACGAACCATACCCAGTTATGTGTGGGACAGGGCCATTCATGTTAGATACGATATCCGAACCGGAGAGATACTGGAGGGTTGTTATAAACTATGATTACTGGAGAGGATGGCCAGCGGACTTCCCTGCATGTTTTGGCACCAAACCGGCTGGTTGGGTTACATCCTTCACTGTAAAATGGGGCTTGACAAAGGAAGAAATTATTCAAGGGTTCCTTAACGGATCAATCGATATACCAGGTATTAGCGCAACTGAATTTTATCAGAAACCAGGAGTGAGATTTATGTATCCACTGCCTGAACTTGCCGTGGAAGCCATATTTTATGTTTTTGATGTTAATCCAGAAACCCCTTATGGTATAATATATCCTCCAGGATGGTGGAGCGAGGATGGTATTCCAAGAGACTTCTTTAACTACTCGCATATTAGGAAAGGCTTTGCCTACGCATTCGACTATCAAAGATTTCTACAGCAAGCCTATGCAGGTGAGGCTATAGCACCTCCAACAGCTATCGTCCCATGCTTGCCTTACTACGCTCCAGTGCAAGGCTACACCTACAACCTAACAAAGGCTATAGAGGAATTTCAAGCGGCAAGCGTGTGGCGGACAGGCTTCACAATAACAATACTGTATAATACGGGAAATGAGCCGAGAAGAATAGCTGCAGAGATCATTAAAGAAAACATTGAAGCGCTTAATCCAAAGTTCCATGTTAATATTGTAGCCTTACCTATTCCAGAATATTTCAGGGCGATAAAAAATAAATGGGCTCCGCTCTTTATTTTCGGATATACATTTTGCTATGCAGATCCACACGACTTTGCTAGCAATTTCTATCATAGTAAAATGGGGATGGCTGCTTATCAGGGATATTGTAACCCAACAATGGATGAACTTATAGAGAAAGGTGTTAAAGTAAAAGATGGATTGGAGAGGGCCCTAATATACCTTAATATTCAGTTGCTTGCTGTCGAGGATTGTCCAAGCGTGCCAATAAGCCAACCGCTGAGACGTCATTGGGAACGAGACTGGGTAGTAGATTGGTATTATAATCCGGTATTTCGCGGAATATACGCCTACAACCTATGGAAATGGTATTATGTCCCCCACGCATTATACGACATTACGCCGCCACAGCCGATATGCCACTATTTACCATGCGACACCAACTATGACGGCAAAGTAGATGCCAAAGATATTGGTGTAGTAGGCAAAGCCTTCGGCTCCACTCCATGCCCAAACATGCACCCAAGATGGTGCTTCAGAGCAGACGTCAACAACGACCGCAAAGTAGACGCCAAAGACCTAGGCTTCGTCTGCAAATACTTCGGAAAAACAAGCCCGCCATGGCAGCCACCACCGCCGCCGCCTCCATCTTCACCTTAAACATTTTTCAACACTTCCTTTTTCTTTTTTAAAGATGATTGAAAATGATAGATTAGAAGGAAAAAGTGATAAAGCCTTATGAATAGGAAACAGCTTGCAGTTACAATTTTGATCAGCTCCATCCTGTTAACTTTGGCTTTCTCTTCGGTGTCTATGCAGCAAATTGTCAGGAATGATCCATGGCTTGACTACGACGATAATGGAGAAATAAGCATGACAGACACAGTTATGGCGGTTTCGGCATTCGGTACAAGAGGAAACTCAACAAAAAACGTAAAAATAATTCACACAACATATATGTACGGCGAAAGATTTCACGTCGCCCTTCCCGGAGGAGTACCTTCAGTTTGGCGTTGCTTCAATGTAGAAGGCTATGAACGAATAACAATTGCACTAGATGTTGGCGGCAACGCATCAATAGGTATTGGATGGAGTGTACCTAATGGTGGCTTTTAGTGGCAAGACCGCTACATTGTTTATAACACTTATAACTCACAGTAAAAACATATCAGGTTGTAGCTCTAAAGTTATGGATAGGATTCTTTAGCTTCGTGCGATTACCAGATTTTATCGCTGTCCAGTTAAATGCAAATGTAACGTTAGGCATCTATATGTCTACGTGAACAGTCATTACATTCTAACTCATAGATCACTAACATTATCTAAACTCGAGAAAACTAAACTTAATCTTAAGGGATGCGTTATTCCATTCTCTGTTTCTGTTTGTGCTATAAAATAAAAAACAAAAATTAAACTTTCAAAAATGTTGTGAATAGAAAAAGAGGGGATTTTGCGGGAGATATCTCCATCCGTCGCTATTTTGGGTTCAAATCCCAGCTACCCCACCACTACTGTGATCAAGGGCGCTGGTGAGTTTTGTTTCGTGTCTTGTAATGCGGTTGAACAGAATTTAGAGGGCTAGCCAATTTGCGTTGAAATTAGCCATAAATTTGGTGTTTTCGGCAGAGCTAAAAAGGTTGTTGATGGCTTAGTTTGGCGATATTTCTTTCTGGGAATATTCTGGAAGACGTAGTTATGCGTAAAACAAAAAAGCTGAATTATTAACATAGGTTTGGAGACTTTGCAGGATGGACGATTTGCAAGGCAGCAACCCGTCCAATTCTAAGGATAGAAGAATCAGTGTTTTTATAC
>JAVZLK010000034.1:0-17225 GCA_038883795.1 Bathyarchaeia archaeon | reverse complement strand
TAGGCAGTTTAGGATTGCGCTGTCAATGGTAACGTAAAAGTGCACGCCGTCCCCAGAGTTGTCGTGGATGTTGCAGTTGTTTATGGAAATGCTCGATGACGATTCAGCGTAGACGCCGTAAAGGCTACCGTAGATCTCGCAATCTTTGATGGTGGTGTTGTTTACGTGTTGCATGTAGAGGCTATAGTATTGGCCTTCTCCGATTATGCAATTCTCCACTTTAATGTTGGTTGATGAATAGAGCAGAACAACGTCGCCGACTATATGGTCAATATGGCTGTTGGAAATGACAATATCTGCTGAGTCGTACACGTATAAGCCTTGATGACCTCCATTCACTTGTAACATTTTCAATTAAAACGTTTGCCACATGTTCAAGCCTAATATCGGTGTATGGTGAAACTATCAAGCAGTTCCTAATAACGACATAGGCATCTGTATTTTCAAGCCAAATTCCATAATCAACGCCATAGTCTTCGGTTATAGCCCAACCTCAATGACATACGGGTCGATAGCCGTTCCAGAACCACCAGTCACCCCGTTAACAGCGGTAAAGTCCATATTACTACTTATGCGGATTGGACCCCTCGGAGATAAAGAAGCCTTACACAGCGGAAGAAAAATGAAGCTCAGAAAGGTCAAAATCGCCGTAAATCTAACAAACTTACAGCGCATCCTTTGCCACCCACTTAAGTAGTTAGTATTAACGTCCATAGGTTTTCTGCTACGCCCTTTACTTCCAGTTTTCCTTTCAGTTTTTCAATTATGGGTTTTGCGTTTTCCCATTCTTCTTCTGTTAGTGGTGGAACCCCAGTCTTTTCCACTATTGTTTTGATTATTTGTTTTGTGTTTGCTTCTCCTTTTTCTGTTTTTGGCACGACGAGCCAGATGTCGTAGAATATGGTTGGCCTGAAGGCCCTCGGTATTTCTGCAAGGAACTCGAGTATTATGCTGTCTTCGGTTTCAGCTCCCGACCTATAGAAAACTTTCTTCAATGTGGCTAGGAAAATGCCTGTTGGAAGAAAAAATGCAAGCGCCAAGCCTTTAATAAGCTGGGCAGTAGACACAGTTATGCCTTTTGACTCGCCGAGTCTTTCAAGGGCCGCTTTGGCCTCATCCCTGTCAAGCTCTTTAAACTTTACATCCATCTTCTTTAAAATATCCACAAGGGGTTTCCTAACAATAAGGCCTAAACCAAAAGTTTTAGAAGCCTTATCAACAAACCTCTCACCAACATATAAAACAAAAGGCTCAGGCGTGCTCATGCTTCAAAAAATGCATTTTAAACCTTAAAAATTTTGCCCAAAAATAACTATAAAAACATTAACAGTAATTGCCTATAATAATTTCCGTTAGCGTCGATTAATAGAAACATAACCAGCGTTGTTAGGTTCAATGTGCAATTTTAATATGAATTGGCATTTACATTTATTCCATATGTAAAGCTTGTTTTCTTGACACGTAGATATAGGAGATCGTCTTAGATAGAAAGTTTTTTAAAGTTATGATAGTAACTCAAAATCCGGTGAATAAAATATATGGCTCAAGAAAAAGAGGAAAAATTGTTTGCAAGAAAAGCTTCTGGATTGATCAAGGAAGCAAGTGCTACTAAAGCAGCATTTTTCAATATCGCGAATATAATGGGCAGTAAATTTGCGTGGTCTGTTGCCTATCTTGGACTTTTTCCTGCCGGTCTTATTCTTGGGTGGCCGCCGTTTTTGCTTGTTTGTCTATTGATCGGACTATTGAGCTATATAACAGCGATACTTTATATTCAATTTACGACACCTATGCCGCGGAGTGGTGCCGATTATGTTATACCTGCGAGGATACTAGGCCCATTTTGGGGTTTTATAAACTCATGGATGATAGTCTGGTCATGGATTCCAGTTTGGGGATGGATGGCGTGGGTAACTGTTAGAAATCTGAAGCAATTGTTCGACGTGTTGGCAATTGTGGGCATTTTGCAAGGCCCATTTGGCTATATTACTCAGTCGCCACTTGTGTGGGTTTTAGGCATCTTTACAATTGTCTTTGCAATGATTCTATGCATGTTGCCTCCAAGAAAATATTATACAATTTTGTCAGTACTTGCAGTGTTTAGCATTATAGGCTTGATTTTGACAATTATAGGAGTGATCGCAGGGGCATCTGCGTTTGAAACAAATTTTCAGCAATACGTAGGCTATTCAACAACTGCGTTGGTAAGCAAGGCCATTGAGAATGGCTGGAATCCAAATGAAACTCTAACATTTAATTCTCTGATAGGGCTATTGGGATACGTACTTTTTGTAATAGGCGGTTATCAATATTCAGCGACGATAAGTGGTGAAATAAAAGGTGATGTGAAAAAAGGCTTAACAATTTCAATAATTGGGTCTTTAACTTTCTTTATGCTGTACCAAATACCTTTTGTTTGGCTTATATTAACTGGCTTTGGGTACAAAAACATCATAGCTTGGAGCTACTTGTTCTGGAATACTGACGCTGCTCCATTCGGTTTACCTCCTATCAACGCACTAATATGTACCATTGGAACCCCCAATCTATGGCCATTATGGTTTATCGCGGGTATAGCTGGAGTTTTTGGTACTTGGCTTTGCATACCGGCAAGCATGGTTTACATTAACAGGCAAATCTTCGCTTGGGGAATAGATAGAATGATTCCAAAAACCCTCGCGGATGTTCATCCTAGACTACACCAACCAATGAAAATCTTCATATTAGAAGGCTTAATTGGGATAATATTCTTTGCGACAACTATTGCAGGGGTAAACCCTGTTTCATACGCCCTATGGACAACACTTTTAATGTCAACTTCATTAATATTCCCGGGGATAATTCCGATAGTCATGAAAAAGAGACGCCCAGATCTTTATAGATCAGTGCCATGGAAAAAGGTCTTCATTCCATTAGGAGTACTTCAGCTGGCATGGATACTCCCAGTGTATCTTATAGCTGGCGTATATGGATCTGCTCCCATAACCCCTGAAATGTCTCTTTGGTCATGGGCAGTAACAACAGGACTAATTGCCACACTGGTCGTAGTAATAGCTGGGATAATCATATACTACTCCGTTCGCGCATGGAACATAAAGAAAGGCATAGAATTTGATAAAATGTTCAAATTGATTCCTCCAGAATAAGCCTTTTATACCTTACCTTTTTTCTCTATTGGAAGGGAATTCCAACATTGGTGCATACCAGAATCTATTACTGTTGCGATATACACGGATCAGAAATCTGCTTTAGAAAAATTCTAAATGTAGTTAAGTATGATATTTATCACGCGTCGGTTGTTATCGTAAGCGGTGATCTTACAGGGAAAGTAATTGTCCCAATCATTAAAAAAACTGACAGCGTCTTTAAAACAAGATTTTTGGGTTCAGATATTTCAATCAGTTCAGAAAACAGGCTTCAAGAAGTAGTTAAGCAGATTTCTGATTGCGGATATTACCCATATATAACTGACACCAATGAATTTGAAGAGCTTAAAAAGGACAAGGAAAAATTTTTAAACATATTTTCCAGTCTCATAACCAAAAGAATGGAAGAGTGGGTCCGATTAGCTGAAGAGCGCTTAAAAGACAGAAAGGTCAAATTTTTTATGATTCCGGGGAATGATGATGACCCAAAAATCATCGATGTCCTAAAACGTTCAAGCATCATAATTTATCCTGAATACGATGTTGTAATGTTAGACGATTTCCATGAAATGATCAGTATGGGTGCAACAAACATAACCCCTTGGCGGACACATGGCGAGTTCCCAGAAGACGAACTGAGTCAAAAAATCGAGAATATGGTGTCAAAAGTGAAAAATATTAACAACTGTATTTTCAATTTTCATTGCCCACCTTTTAACTCTGGATTAGACTTGGCGCCAAAATTAAACGAGGAACTCCAACCAGTTATCATAGGAGGAGAAATACTTAAGGTTCCAGTAGGAAGCACGGCTGTACGTCAGGCTATAGAAAAGCACCAGCCCAAACTCGGACTTTTTGGTCACATACATGAGTCTCCAGGAGACATCTACATTGGAAGAACCCTTTGCCTTAATCCTGGAAGCGAATACAGTGAAGGCATACTTCGAGGATACATAATAGACGTTGATAAAGAAAAAATAATTAGATACTACCGGGTTGAGGGATAATTCATGGTGGGCGACGAAAGTTTCTTATCTGAAGTATATAAAATCTTGAATTCGGCTGAAGAAAGCAACGTAACTTTAAGATTACTTGGTTCAATAGCAATCAGGTTACATTCTGAAACTGCTAAAAGACAGGTGATACCGCGAGCTCTCACCGATATCGATTTCGTTGGATATTCAAAAGAAAAAAACAAGATTGAGAAAATTTTTGAGAACCTTGAATATACGCCTGACGAAAATTTTAACGCATTTCATGGATCAGAGAGACTTATATATAACAAAGGTGAAATAAGAGTTGATATCTTTCTAGACAAATTTTCGATGTGCCACCAGTTTGACTTTAGAAAAAGGTTAAAACTTGACTTTCCAACACTTTCAGTATCAGACTTATTAATAACAAAGCTGCAAATAGTCCAGTTAGATGAAAAAGACTTAAAGGATATTATATTTCTGCTAAACGACCATGAGCTTTCGGATACTGATAATGACCGGGAAAAAATCAACGCTAAATATATAGCCAAGCTTTGCTCTGACAATTGGGGAATCTACAAAACCTTTACAATGAATGTTAATAGAGTGTTGCGTTATCTTGAGAAATGCCTCGATCAAAAAAATGCCCAAATTAAGGTAAATCTGAAGGATAAATGTAGTTTCCTGCTTGAAATCATCGAAAAAGAACCTAAATCTCTTGCGTGGAAAACTAGAGCAATCATCGGTGAAAAAAGACAATGGTATCAACTTCCAGAAATAAATGAAAAACAAAAATTTTAAAAGTCTACAAATTTACTAAAATCGAGTAAGGTCATGATTATGTCAAATATTAATAATGTGGCTGACAGAGTTATTGACACCGATGTTTTAGTTATTGGAAGCGAAGGGGCAGGTTCTAGGGCGGCAATAGAAGCAGCAGAACATTGTGTGGATGTTACAATTGTCAGCAAGGGAAAAATTGCTAAATCAGGGGTTACAATAATGGCAGGTGCCGATATAACACTTGACGGAAAAAGTTTACATGAGTTGGGATTTGATGGCGACCCCGAAGACAGCAAGGATAAATTCTTTAGAGATATAATTGTACAAGGCTTCTATCTAAATAACCAAAGGCTAGTAGAAGTTTACGTTTCCGATGCACCGAATAGAGTAAAAGAGCTTCTTGACTGGGGTCTTAAAGTTTATTCTAGCGGAAAAAGAGAGATTAATACTACTGGAATTGAAATAATGAGAGTTTTATCGAGAGAAGTACGAAAACATGATGTTGAAATAATTGAAGATGTTATGATTACGGACCTTTTAACAAAAAAGGACAGAGTTATTGGTGCTGTTGGAGTAGATATAACCACTGGCGATTTTATTGTATTAAAGTCCAAAGCGGTTGTTTTAGCTACTGGTGGCTGGCACACAGCTTACTTATTTAATACAGGATCTGAAGGACTTTCAGGCGACGGACAGGCAATGGCATACAGAGCTGGAGCAGAGCTTGTAAATATGGAGATGGTCACCTTTTGCCCTAATGTAATTATATGGCCACAGATTTATCGAGGGAGCATCTTTCTTTATGTGCTTGGAATGTTTTGTGGGACTCTTCTTAATGGTATAGGAGAGAAGTTTTTAGAGAAATACAATCCAAGTATAGTCGAATTGGCAACGAAAACTGAATGGAATAAATTGTTACTTTCTTTATTTTCAACTTTTGAAATAAGGCAGAGAAAAGGATCTCCTCATGGTGGTGTATACTTTTCTCTCAAAGATTTAACAAAGAACGAACTGGAAAAAAGCGAAGCCTTTGAACTCATGCCTAATTGGAAATTTCAAGGAACACACTACGTTAATCTAATTGAAAAAATGCTCAATGGAGAACTCGTAGAGGTGGGGCCGGCAGCACACTACTTTGAAGGCGGCATAAAAATAAATGAAAAGTGCGAAACAAATTTGAGTGGGCTTTACGCAGCCGGAGAATGCGGCGGTGGCTTATTTGGCGCCAATCGAGTTGTTGCCGCTACTACCGAAATACTTGTACAAGGTGCAATAGCGGGCAAATACGCCGCAGAATACGTAAAGAAGGTGCAAAGCATCGATGTTAATTTAAGGCAGGTTAAGAAATTTAAAGAGAAAAATTTCGCTCCTTTAAATAGAAAAATTGGAGTCAAACCCATAGAGGTTAAAAGGAAGATTCAGCATATTGCACAACAGAGCATTGGAGTCGTTAGAGACAGAAAAAGTCTGAAAGAGGCCCTTGAGCAACTTCAAAAAATAAGGCAAAATGAACTGCCAAAAATACGCGTCACTGCAAAAGTTCAAAAATATAACAAAGAGTGGATTGAAGCTTTGGAGCTAGAAAATATTCTGCAAGTGTTGGAAATTTCAGCCAAATCCGCGCTCATGCGTAAGGAAAGCCGCGGGGTTCATTACCGTATAGACCATCCTAACGTCAACAATAACAACTGGTTAAAAGAGATTGTGATTGAAAAAAGAGGCGAAAATATACAGACAAAATTTTATCCAATTACAACAACAAAAATTGAGCCCCCTAAAGGAATAATGAGCTTTGAGGATGCGATTTTAAATGCCATAGAAAAATGCAAGTAGGCGAATTAAAATGAAAGAAAAAAATTTTGAGGTTAAAATATTGAGGTTTAATCCAGATGTTGATGATAAACCATATTACACAATTTACAAGGTTCCATTGGAAGATGGAATGAGTTTAATGGATGTCTTAGACTACATTTATAAGAATGTGGACAGCACTTTAGCCTATTATAGCCACACGGCGTGTAGGCGCGGAGTATGCGGACGATGCACTCTAATGATTAACGGCAAAGCTTCTCTTGCTTGTCAGACCATTGTGCAGGGAGACGTAACCATTGAACCTCCATCCAAATTTCAGGTAATTAGGGATCTTGTATACACAGTGCCTAAAAGGGACGAAACAATCCCCCTAAGCGAAGCAAAAAAGGAAATAGAAATAACAAGCAGAAGAATAGCTCTTCTACATCTTTCATATGCCAAAACCATTATAGAAAAACTTGGAGAAGAAAAAGGGCTTGAAATTATAGCTAAGGCTATAAAGGATTATGGTATTCGAATAGGGGAAAGAACTCGTGAGGAGGTGAAAGCAAAGGGTTTAAGCTTAACGCCTGAAAACTTTGACGCAGGGGAATCGCTTAGAGTACCAAAATTTGGCATGCACTCTAAAATTGAAATAGTCAATGTTGATGGCGAATCGCGAATCAGAGCTTATGATTGTGTACTTGCAAAACTATGGAAAGAATATGGGGAAGAAAAGTTAGGCCGATTATACTGTTATGTGGATGTAGCAAAATACATAGCGTACAATCCGAACTATAAGCTTGTACACACCAAAGCTATTCCCAGCGGCGACGATTACTGCGAATTTACGATTAAGAAAACAACTAAAAAAGAGAGGGAAGATTTCTTAACTGGAAACAAAATTTGGTTTTATATGGATAAGTGAGATTAAAAAGTGAAAGCAACGAGTAACGATCAGGTAACATCTCTTTATATTTAAACTTTCTGTTAGCGATGATTAACAGAACACAACGTTTCCTTAACATAGAGATGATTAAATTTTTACGATTTTCATTTTGTAGAAAAATGTGGGGAGTGAAAGCGAAGTATTTTTACTCTTTTCCCATTTTGTCTAGTAATATGTAATGTTTACCTGTCTGCAGATCCCATGCTGTGGTTATGCAGAAGTCTATGTTGGTGTTCATGAATACGGCGGATAGCGCTAGTTGGCCATCATAGTGTGCTACCATATATACTCTTCCGAGTTTGAGCATCGCGAAGGCTTGTCTTATGCTGTAATCCTTGTCTGGTGTTATGAATTGGAAGAGTTTGTGAGCGAGGTTAATTTTAAGGGTCGTCCCTCTGCCTTGGGTGTCGGTGAATATGTAATTCCATGAGAACCACGTTATTTGAATTGAATTGGTGGGTTCGGTGTTTCCAAGTTTGTCTGTGCTGTAGTATTCAATGATGTAGGCTCCGTCGGATAATGCGGTCAGGCAGAAAGGACTGGAATACAATGTCCATCCAGTATTGTATGTGCTGTTGTAGATTCTGTAGGCTGTTGAATAGACTCCTGATCCAGCGTCGTCATCTGCATAGAGCGCGAACGGGGTTTCCGGAGTGACATATATCACGTTGGCCACGAATTTAGGCTCGCCGACAATGATGTCTGTTGATGGTGGAGTATCGTCAAGGATAATTGTAGCGGTTTTTGCTTGCTCCGCATTTCCGACGTTGTCAGTGCTGTTAAAGTCTATGTTATAAGCACCATCTGATAGTTCTGTCAAGTAAAAAGGCCTCTTGTAAATTAGCCATCCACTATCATATGTATTGTTATAAATTCTGTAGGCTGTTAGGGCTACGCCTGAACCGCCTGGGTTGTCCTCAGCAATCAACTGGATAGGAGTAGCTGAAGTCAAGTATATCATTCCGTCGACAACGAATTTGGGCTCTCCAATTACCAGAGAGGTCACAGGTGGGACATCATCAACAATAGGCGGAGGCGGCGGGAAGCCCCAAGGATTCATAAGTGGGTAATAGTCTATATTATTGTCATCTATAGTATGCGGGGTATCCCCTATCCCATCGCTTCCTGGTTGATCTTGGTTTGGGCCGCTAAGATTATCAACGCCTGTGTAGTTGCTCCAATAGTTTCCGCCCGACGGATACGTATTATTCCACATGTTTATTGAAGGTGGGATCCATGGTGAAGTCCAGTGGAAGTCAAATACTTGTTGTGAATTATTTATGAAGTTGTTGTGGTAAATTGTGTTGCTAGAAGAATCACTAAATGTTATGCCCACTGAATTATTTACAATGTTATTTTCAAGTATTCTGTTGTTGTTAGATGAGTCAATCCAGACACCATCATTGTTCCAGACTATTTGGTTTTCCAAAATCAAGTTATTTGAGGAGGTGTAAAGCTCTATCCCGGTTCGGGAATTATTACCGATTATGTTTTCTGTGATGTTATTGTTTGTGTTGTGCCAGTCAAGAATAAGGCCCCATTCGTTATAGGAGATGTTGTTATGACTAATAACGTTATATGAGCTATAGTTGAGGCGTATAGCTTCATAATTTTTGAATACGCTATTTCCCACTATCTCATTGTGGTGCGAATCTTCAAGCCATATGAAAAACAGGTTTTTCGTCGCATTATTTCCAACAATCTTGATGTGTGATGATCCATAGACGCGTATACCAAACTGCCATTCTGGAAACTGTCCAGCCTCAGGGTCATAACCGTTCACAATGTTGAAATTTTTAATCGTCACATTAGACCTTTGATAGATTTCCAGGCCCACAACTTCGGCATAAACTGTAAACCTGGACCCATCAACAATTATGTTGTTCCTTTCAATCACGATCCCACCATATATGTCATCGGTTAAACTATATGTAATGTTATCAGATGTGCTAATCGGCGCGTCTTCTGGATAAACGCTTCCGTCATACCTAATATAGACCGTTCCTGTCCACTCACCCATGACTAAGTTAATATCAATAGTCATTACCATACCAACTAAAACCATCAGCGTTAACGCTGTTCCAAAAACAATCCTCCTCACAACCTACCCCTCCTTTATTCAAATATAAATACAAAACTCTTAAACTAAAAAATTACGGAAAAATCCTCTATAATTAACTTAGATTTAACTCAAATCCAAAATTGAATAGTTATTTATTCTGTTAAGAGACACTAATAGAAATTAAGTTGAGAACGCCTAAGTTAGTTACGACGTATACTTTTGGGTTCAGTATTGTGATTAATGTAGTTATGGATTTTATGTTCTTGCACTTTCGTGAGTGCAGCTAGGCCTAACAAAGTTGGATAATGAAATGCTATCAATCTCTTTTATCTTTTCTATTATAGCTGATGAAACTTTTTCGACGTCCTCTCCGGAACAGTTCAAAGTGGTGAATGGTCCCAGTTTGGTGATTTGGAGATCATATTCCAGATTTAAGTATTTTTCATATTTGATTCCTAAAGTGTTCAGTATTTTTCTTGAACATTCATTACGGCAGCCGTCAATAACGATTAGATGTTTAATTTTCTTAACGAGCACGATTTGTCTTGAAATGTTGTTAGCTAATGCGGGTAATGAGCATATTCCGACTTCGCTTCCAAATTTTTTAACTACTTCCAGTGCGGCTAACCCTGTTAAATATCCAGTATTTGAAGCGCCACTGTTGCATGCAACAAGCCCTATTTTGGGTATGCTCATCATCTTACCTCCGTTTTCTCTATTGAATATAGGTACACGTTATAAATTAACTGCCTTGCCATATCCTGCCTTTTCCAATATTCCCTCGACAGAAAGGTATGCTGGAGTATTTGATGGCAAAGTTAAAAGGGATTTCCCAGCTAGGACGTATTCTTCGACGTTTTCGTCATAGGCGATCCTTCCCAAAAATTTGAATGGTAAAACCTTTTCAGCCTGGCTTTCTAGGCTTTCTGGAAACCTGAAGCCTCCAATAACATAGAGGTTTCTAAAGTCTATCTTAACCTCTTTGGCCACGCGATAAGCGCGTTCAATGTGATCGAAGGACTTTTTTGATGGATCTATTACGTCGAAGATGTCGTCAACTTTTGATGTTATTCGCCGGTTAAGATGCTCCAAGCCAGCTGGTGAGTCAACTAGGACATATCTGTAATTTTTCGTTAATGATTCTAGAGCGCCCTTTAAAGCTGCGTCTGGTAGACAATAGCATCCCTCAATCCATTTTGTTCCAACAGCAATAAAATCGAAGTGTTCACCCTCGTACATTCCATGAGCCCATATGCGACTTTCTATGCGTTCGCTTGGCGGAACACCGACCAAGGTTCCGCCCTGTTCTAAGAAAGTTTCGACGAGCAGCTCTGAAATTGTCTTTTTCCTATACTCATGCAAGTCTACACCGACCATTTCCCCAAGATTTTGGTCAGGGTCGGAATCCACCAAAAGAAGCGGGGTTTCTCCATTTTCGATGAAGTATTTAGCCATCAAGGCAACGAAACTTGTTTTTCCCGTCCCCCCGCGTCCCATCGTAACGAAAATTTTCATAAATTTTCCCTTTCCAATTCTTTTAGAAGCCTATATTGATGTTTTGACTGCGCCACTTTTTCCCAGTATTTTTGGTTGATGCTGCAGCCTGGGTCTGGACCTTGTAAGTCGTTGAAGTAGGCATAGGCTCTCGCTCTGCACCCTCCGCATATGAACTTGTATTCGCATTCTCCGCAGCCCTTGAAAACGTCTCTGTTCCTTATCTGTTTTAGGACCGTTGATTCTCTCCAGATTTTGACTAGGCTTTGCTCTCGAATGTTTCCAACTTTTATGGGTATGAAGACGCATGGTTCAATGTCTCCATTTGGTTCCATGCCGCAGTAGAGGCGGCCAGCGCCGCATCCGCCGATGAACTCGGTTAGTGATTTAGTTCTTCCCTTAAGCATTTCTGAGGCAGCTCTATTTGTGAAGTGTGTTGCCACTACTGGACCAAAGGCAAACTTGTATGAGGTAACAGCATATTGGGGAGCTGTGGAAAATGTGTCTAATTTTCTGTTGTTGTCTATGAGTTTTGAGTAAAGAAAATCCAAGAGTTCTTCTCTCTCTTTTGGAGTTATATCCTGATTCACTATTTCTTTTCCTCTATTTACGGGTATGAAGTTGAAGACTATGAACCTTTTTGCGTGAAGGTCATTCTCGATGAATTCTACAAGTTTCGGTATTTCTTTCAGATTGTAATGTGTTGCTGTTGTTGCAATGCCCGTGTCTAAACCAGCTTCAACACAGTTTTTTATACCTTCTACAGCTCGTTTCCAAGCGCCAGGTATCCCCCTAAATTCGTCATGAGTTTCTTCAAATCCGTCTAAAGAAATTTCAACATATTGGACGCCAGCCTTCTTCATTTTCTGTGCAGTCGCTTTTGTGATTAATGTTCCATTGGATGCTACGGAAACATAAAATTCCCTATCAGCGGCATACTTGGCTACTTCAAGGAAGTCTTTTCTTGCCAATGGTTCTCCACCTGAGAATGAGAGGGCGACTACTCCAGCGCTTGCAAAATCGTCTATGGCTTTTTTTGCTTCTTCTGTTGTTAGTTCGTCAGGAGCGGGTTTCGGTCCAGCGTTTTCATAGCAGTGTTTACATCTTAAATTGCATTGTTTTGTGAAGTTCCACACTATGAGAAATGGTGCGGCTGTTGTTTGGGGTCTTTGCACGCCGTAGTGGCCTATGCCCTCAAGGACGTTTGCGATGCCTCGCCTTACCATGGGGTTTCTTAAAGATTCTACCAGTTGCTCCTTTGAAACGCCGAAGGATTCTGAACCTTTATTGAGGGCTAGCTTAACTATCGCGTAGGCTAGTTTTTCTTGTAAGCTTAATTTTTCCTGTTCACCCACGTATTTCTTTAGGGCGGACTCCAGTTTGCTGCCTTTCTCCGTTCTTTTTGAAACCCACCTTAATAGACTTCTCGATATGGGGTTGCCTAGCCATGTCTTAACGGTGTTTGCAACCAAATCTGCCTCATGCATTTTATCTTCCTTCTAAATAGTTTATCACGGCTTTAATTCCGCTTTTCATGAAGCTGAACTGTTTGTTTTTGAGCCATCCTATAACAATTTTTGGTCTAAGATAAAATGTGATGTATGCTTTTTGGAACAGGGCCTTGACTTCTTTTTCAGATACCCCTTCGATTTTGACGATTGGCTCGGCAGCTGTGTATCTGGACCAGTTTTCTGTGAGAAGCATGTTGTTCTTTTTGGAGTAATCAAATATTGGAGTCCCTGGATATGGCGTAAGTATTGAGAATTCTGCGTAGTCTAGATTTAGGCTTTTAGCGAATTTTATTGTCTCCTTAATTGTTTCTGTGGTGTCTTGTAGGAAACCTATTATAAAGGAGCCTAAAACTTTAATTCCAGCATCTTTCACAATTTTTACTGCTTTCTTTGCTTGCTCAATTGTGATTCTTTTCCCGATGGCGTCTAGTATTTTCTGGGAGCCTGATTCTATTCCAAGAAACAGAATCCAGCATCCTGCTTTCCTCATTTTTTCAACAAGTTTTTTGGATAGTGTGTCTACTCTTGACGATGCTCCCCAGCTTATATCTATGCCTTCCTTGATTATTCCATCGCATATCTTTTCCGCTCTTTCTCGGTTAAGCGTAAAAGTGTCATCCACAAACTCGATGTTTCTGATGTTGTAATCATCATATACTATTCTAATTTCTTCCAGGACGTTTTCAGGGCTTCTTCCCCTCCAGTATCCTCCGAAAAGCCTTGAGGATGAGCAGAATGAGCATTTGAATGGGCATCCTCTGCTTGTCAGCATCGCTGTGTATTTTACTCCGTTAAATTTGTAAAGGTGCATGGGCAGCAAGTCTATGCTTGGAAACGGTATATCATCAACATTCTTTATGAACGGTCTAGGTTCAGCGTCAATTATTTCATTTTCCTTTCTGAAAGTAATTCCCTTCACCTCGTTTAGTGAGGCTCCTTTTTCAATAGTTTCGATTAATTCTCTTGTTGTCTCCTCGCCTTCGCCTCTAACGATTATGTCAACGTATTTGCATTCTTCCATAGTTCGCCTCGGCATGAAAGTTGCATGCGGTCCACCTAAAACTACGGTGCAATTCTCTTTAACCTTTTTAGCTGTTTCCGCGACCTTGTATGCCCCATAGATGGAGGGCGTTACCGAAGTGATTCCAACAACGTCTGGATTAAAACTTCGCATTTCCCTTTCAACATCTTCCAATGAATAGTTGAGGATGTTTGAATCTATAATTTTCACTTCGTGGTTTTGCCTAAGCATTGAAGCAATATATGCTAAGCCTAATGGGGGCGATGATACTCCAACAACTGATTTGGCCTCTGAATTGTATGGAGGCGAAATTAGGCATACTTTCATGTTTTCGCCTCTATCCTTGTGGGTTTCGTTTTAAATGGAATGTTGTAGATGCTTTTCGCCTTCCTTTCAATTATTTTCACAAAGAGCCAGTATAGAAAGGATAGAATTCTACTGTACCATTTCCCTTTAAAGTATGACTTCATTATCACTTTTGTCCAGTAAATGTCATGCCTTAAACATTTTATCAGCAACTCCGTTTGCAGGTCGCTCATCTGCTCCATTGTAAACCAGTTTTTGTCTTTCAATTTGCCTAATGGAACGAAAAACAGGGGCACAATTAGACTTTTGAAATCTTTTAAGTCGTCCATTAACTCTATTGTTTTTACTACGTCGTCTTCTGTTTCTTGAGGCAAACCCGTTATTAGAGTACATGCAGGAACAAGGTTGTTATCCGTCATTATGCCAGCAGCTGTTTTGATAACCTCGGGCCACTGCTCAGGCTGGAACGGGCGAACCTTGGCAGGCATAACTTTCTTTACAAGCTCCGGTGAGCCTGTTTCTATTCCTATTTCAGTTCCCCACCATTCCTGCTTATCACTTATTATTAGTTCTGCAACTTCCTCCACAAGTTCTGGGGCAGCTGCAACCGCAGCCATTGATGTGTGGCTCCAGCTTAACTCTTCAACATAATCTTTGCATAGCTTATGCAGTTTCAGCACTTTTTCTCTGTCCGGCAACACGGTTTTTGAGCCGTAGAGCAACACATCTTCAGCGTGTAGTATAGCATATCTTACTCCAGAATCCACGTTTACTAAGAGTTCTCTTTCTATCTTTTTATATGGGTACCATCTTAGAGGCCTTAACGTGACGCTGCAGAATTGGCATCCACGACAACACCCACGCCCTATCTCAATTAAACCATTTATTGACGGGTTTTTAATCTCAGGTATTTCATCCAAGCTTGGCGATTCTTTAGCGCTAACCTCATAGAATTTTGGAAGTTCATCGCCTTCAACTGCCGTCCTAAATATTTTGCCTACAACCTTTTCGGCTTCTCCGTCTATCACACAGTCGATTCCATGGTCGTCAACAAATTTTGGTCTAAGCCTAAGCTGCCATGCTCCAGGTCCGCCCACGATTACTTTTAGGCCGCTTTTCTTCGCTTCGGCCAATTCTGGTTTTTCAAGCAAAAGACGGAAGTGTTTTGCAACATATGGCTCGCCAGTTTTTAAAATGCGGGAGAATGTGGATGATGCAGGACCTAAACCGAAGGGATCCATAACGTGGATTCCCAACGCCTTAGCGTCGTCCAAATGTTTACTAAGGTGGTCTGGATCAACTGTTAAAACTTTGAATCCTTCATTTAACAGTTGAGCCTCAATTTTTCTAAGTCCATAGGGCGCCTGAACGGGAATGCCGTTAACTTTTTTTATAGGTGGAAAGAAGAGCATTTGAAAAAACCATTCTGGAACAACGTTTGGAGGCGCTGTTGTTCCAAAGCCCAAGAACTCGTCGTTCCGATAATTACTCATCAAAGTTCTATCAGCAGTTAATAAAACCTTCATAGTTGTCATCGTTCAAGCCGCAACGCTTCCAACTTTTTTGAAACGATTTTATGAAGCTGATATCTTAAACTCTCCCCTGTAAGGTTTTGGCTTTTCAATTTTCCAATCTTTTCTGCTAACTCTTTGTCGCCTATAGTTTCAGCCAACCATTTCTCGAAATCGCCTCTATAAAAATGAAACTCTATGGATTTAACATCTATACGCTCAATTTTATTCAGGAAATCCTCTATCGATGCTGCACTTTCACCAGTATAGTTTCCAATGGAAGAGAAAAAATAGAACGCCTTTTCTTTCGGAAGCTTAACTTTCAAATCCAAGCTGATGAACCCCACACATTACCATTCTCAGATTTCCAGCTTTATTGGCTGTATCATTTTCTCTAGTTTTTCCTCGTCAGCACTGTATTGTGGTTGTTGGATTTGGGTGCACTCTTGTAGGGTTTTCTCTCCGTTTGCAAGTTTTACGGCGAAGGGGAAGCATCCCTGCTCTCCGCATTCTTTACAGTTCGTTTTTGGTAGGTGCTTGTATATTTCAATGGGATTGAGCTTCTGTTTGGCTTCTAAAAGCTTGGGGTCTGGAGAACCATGCTTCTCATAGTACTCATAAGCCTTGTCCAGTATAGCCTTTAACTTTTCTAGAAGCCTTAAGGCGATTTCCTCCCTAAAGACGCAGCCTAACTTAATCTTTCCATCAGAGTAAACTGTTACAAGCTTCCCTTCTAATAAAAATGTGACAGAGCCGAAGGCTTTGGCATATTGCGAATGGGGTATAGCCAAAAAAAGTATGGGAACAATCTCGTTCAGAGGCTTGTCTGCTTGGGCTGTTATCTGAAGCTTTCTAGGCTCAAGGAGGCACGGAACCCTTTCACTGATGCTGATTTTGGTGAAATCTTTGCTCATCGAACCTTTCCTTCTCGAGATGCCATGTAGACTTTGTATACGCGCTTTTCTCTGACAGCTGGCATAGCCTTTTTTGACAAATATTCGAGGGATTCAACAATTTCTGGAATGATTTTTGCTGGAATTCCCATGAACATGTGTTCGGGCGGTGTGTCTGTGGCTTCGCGGCATCCGTAACATCCAGGGCTTATGTTAACCTCGCCTGTAATATAGGGAACCACTGTCACGTCTACGCAGCAGCATTGGAAGATTGATGAGCTGAAATGGAGGCGCCCCCCTTCTTTGAAGTTTCTGGCTAGGCAAAGCCACATTATCTGTTCAGGAAGCCCTTCAACCACGACGACGTCCGGCGTTAAAATAAAATCTTTTAAGGGGCCGGCGGCTACTGCCTTTGCCTCCCCAAGTTTTATTCGAGGTATCATGCTCATCGTTTTTGCAGCAGCTTCCTTGGTCATGTAAAGTCCCAAGGAACAAAGCATTTCTCCACTTGCAATCTTCTCTGGCAAAGGCGCAAAGCCCAAGGCTGATTTAGCCGCTGGACAGGCTAAATCCTCAGCAGTCAACATTAGTGTTTGCCCTCTTCGAGCAAGCATGAGAAGTTGACAATATCTGGATTTCTGTGGTGGAGACTTTATGTTTGGTTTTTGCTCCTCTGTTTTAACTATTTTAACAGCTATCAGCGGCGATTCTAATCCTAGAATCTGCTCGATTTTTAGGCTAACGACTTTATTTTCCATTTCTTTAGGCCTCTAAATCATTTTGG
>JAVZLK010000033.1:0-17656 GCA_038883795.1 Bathyarchaeia archaeon | reverse complement strand
TTGTTGGAGGGTGTTGTTGGTTTGGTTAAGGAAGATTTTACGTGGATGGGCATGGGTCAGTATGTGCGTGAGTTTGTTGAGGCTTATAGGCGGGAGGTTGAGTTGAAGGGGAAATCGGTATTTATTTTTGGAAGGTATCAGAGGGAGATGTGTTTGAGTCGTCCATGTGAGGTGGAGGTTTTCTGGTTTGAGAATACGTATAAGCGGCTTTGGGTGTTTTTGTTCAGTAAATCTTGGTGGGATTTGAAGATGAATGTTCGTAAGGCGAGTTGGCAGGATATGGATGAAATAATTTTGGATTTGGATAATGAGTATTCAGATCTTGGTCTTAACTTGCCGTTTCTTATTAAGACGTTTAAGTTTTTTAAGCGGCCGGACAAGCAGAGAGATGACTTCCTATTTAATTGGTCCAAAAACGTTTTCCTCATATACTTTCCCAGAGACCCACGCCTCGGAACAATAATTTGGCAAAGGCTCTGGAACTCAGCAAGTCCAGAAACCCTCGCCAACATAATCTTCAACCTAATATTCACACAAACAGACATGTACTACGTAATGAACAGCGATTGGATGGAACGAACTTGATTTTGAGACATGAAAGAAAATTGGTGAAAGTGCAAAGCTTTTTCATTCAACGAAAAAGCGTAGCGATCGCTACATAAGTCGCCTTGCACTGACGTTATGATAATTTTATTCTGGTGGTTTTTACTTGAGTGTTGAAGCGTTTTATAGCGTTTTTACTTTCTACTTTCTTGCAAGTTTTATTATGATGATTATTGCTGTTGAGAGAAACAGTGCGGCTAGTGATGTCATTGTTCCTAATCCGATGTTGGCGTATGGCGGGGTTAAAATTAGCCCGATTATGAAGCCTCCGACTGTTGCGCAGGTTATTGCGGCAAATTGGAGGTAAGCCTTATACTTCCATGCAATCACCTCAGCAATGATTATGGCGATGGCTATGAAGATTATTGGGCTTGGTAGGATGTCTGTGGTGTCATTCGTTGTTGGAGTTGGTGGTTCCTGACTTAAAACATCTAATAGCGTGTGAAGCATTTTGCGGAATCTTATTTTTATATTTCTCCAGTATGGATTAAAAATTTATTGTTTTTCGAAATTGTTCATGATAAAAATGAGAAAAGTTTTTGTTTTATACCAACCTTTTTGATGTGGATGTTAGATGGATATTTTGGAAAAAGCGAAAAGCGTAGTTGCAAGGTTGACTGAGGAATATAGAATTAAGCTTAGGCAACTCATTGACGAGTGCTTGTCTGCAGCCACAAATTTTGATGAAACTGGAAAGCCAGAATATTTTGTTAAGATGAAGGGTTCCATGAGAAGTTTATGGAAACGCTGGAGCGGCTGGAGAAGGAAGCCTAGAAAAGGCGGATTATTCTATCCATGCTTCTCTCCTAAAAGACATGGTAATGGCTTTTACATTTTCTTTTGCTCTTCTGTAAAGTAGGTTTATGAAGGCTCCCAAAGTGAGGGCTTCATGATCATTGTTTTCGCAGAAATGAGGTCTCAAAAAATGAGGCTGACTTTCGCTCGCGCTCTGCCGAAAGGCTCGCTGGCGCTTGCAACGTCTATCCGAGCTGAAAGTCAGCCGAAATATGGCGTAAAATTTAAGTTTGGGGTTTTGAGATGCATTGGCTATGGTTCTGGGATGCTATGACTTTTATAAATTATACATTACTACATTTATGTTTAAGTTCACATTCACATACATTATCACATTCAACTAATATTAGAAAGGGCACGTTTAGCCGAGGTGATAGATAATGGATAAGGAAACATTTCTCAAATTGTTAAAAAAAGGAGAAAATAAAACATACACTGACCATGACAGATGCATTCAGATAATTTTAGACTACATTACATCTTCGCCTATTTTCCAAATAATTGATGGACCAAACTACGGAGGTGGGCAAGGACCTGACTTGGTCTTTAGAAATACTACAACAAGGGTTGTTGAATACATAGAGGTTGAGCTGGACGCTAAGGTTAGTAAAAAAGCTAGAAGAATCGCGAAACGAGCGGAAGAGTACTCGCAGAAATTTGAAAAAGCTAGATTATGGATGGTTTCCTCCTCTGATAAGTGGCTTACGTCTGAGAAAGGAACTGGAGTTATTGACTATCTGGACAAATCGCTTCTTAAAACGGGGAAAATAGAAGTAAATAGAATCTCACCTATAGACCTCGGAGTATGCTCAATAACGAGAAACTTTCCATTTAGGTAAACATTGAAGCTCTATTTGCTTTCTATAACTCCAATCAGTTCCTTAGACTCTGCCATGACTTTTGTTAGTCCAATAATCAAGTTTATCATAAGTTTCAATTAAATTTTTGATAGCTTCCGCGGCTCTCTCCAAATTATACATCAGTTCTTTTATCAAATCTCGACCCTCCATGAAGTCTTCGAACAATTCCCTGTTGATAGATGAAAAGTCAAGATTGCGCATCGCTTCATCAATACTTGATAACAGTGCTTTACAAGACTCTATGCCAGACGTTCTAACAGCATGTAATTGTCTTGAGAAGGGATCTCTCACATTGGGAATGAGTGGTTTGAGTGATATTCTTAAAAGGTTCAACAAATAGATTATATCGGTAGCGTCACCCTTACCTTGTCTTATGTTTTCCATATTTGTTCACAATTTTAAATTAAATATTCCAATTTATAGTTTTACTAAAATTTGATGCCCTCCAATTCCCCTGAATCTACCTATCTTCGGCAGAAGCAGAATGGGTTGCGATTACGCTGGCGCTACTTGTTTTATGCCTAAAGGATTTAAAAGCGGCTTGATAACGATTAGCTCAAGAGGCTTTGGAAACTGCTGCCATGCTTTAAGAGCCTAGTACTTCTCGCAATTAAAAGATCAAGGCATTATCTAAATAGCATAAAGTAGGCTAAATGCGGGTTGTAGGCAAGATTTTTCTATTTGGTCATGTGCATTTAGTTCTCATCAAGAAGAAAACTTTATTGTATCTTGACAGCGATTTAGTTGAGAAGGCAAAGAAGGATAACCTTAATATTTCAAAGCTTATCGAAGAAGCCATTAAAGAAGCCTTAAAGGTAACTATTCCTAAGACAGCCCGTGACTATCTTCAAATAATCCTTGCAGAGGCTGGACGAGAAGATGCACGTTACTGCGAAGTTCATCTTCTGCCATTCCAGATTGAATCGTTAAGACTTGAGAACGTTGGGCCGTTTAAAGAGTTTGAGGCAAAATTCAAAAAAGACGCAATAAACGTCATTTATGGACCGTGCGGTTCTGGAAAATCAACCATTGTAAGAGCCATTCTATTGGCGTTTGGCATCCGCCACAAATACTCCTTTTCCAAAACAGTAAATGGAAAAATAACACTCAAACTGGTTCTAGACAAAGATTCAATCAACATTGTGGTAAATAAGGAAAATCCGTTTGATGCCGCAAAAGGTTATAGATGCCTTATCGGAGACAACTTTTTTGACAGAATACCCAAACGCATGGTCCCAGAAATTTGCAAAGAAATGAAAAACCTCCAAATGCAAGCTATAATCACATCTTTGCCGATGATTGACCTTTCTATGTTTCCTGAGGATACGAACGTTATTTCTTTAAAAAATTTGGAAGTATAGAAAAGTGGTCTCGATGGGATTGTGAAATTGTTTCATGTATCCATATAAAAGCAGTAGACAGGAACTATCAAAAGCATAGTAGACGTAGTTTTCATAAAATTTAAATGCACACACAAACTGAAAACGATGCAGACAGTTCTTAATAGAAGATTTCTCCATAAAATTTAAGAGTAATATTCGATAAAAACAATCCTAATTCTCTCAAGTTCCGAGCGGATGGAGGGGAAGGGAAAATTGAGGAAAACAATTGTAGTTTTACTATTGTTTATGTTGATTGGTTCTACTGTGTCATTTTATACTCCGAAAGTTATGGCTTTTTCGAATCCTTACATCATTGATGTTGGAATTTCCTATGAAGAGTATTCGGTTCCTATTACGCCGCCTATTACTCAAACGCCTGGTGGGCATATGAGATTATGGTACCGCTTGTATAATCCCAATCCTACTTCAATCAATGTTATTTTGGGAGCAAGTATCCAAATCGGGGGTTCCATATACAGTGACCCCTCCAATGACAGAACGGTTTCAATATCCCCAGGCGATTCTTGGGCGAACAGATATTTCTACGTTCCCACCGGCGTCCCTACTGGGAGTTACAATGTTATTTTTGCCATTTGGGACACTGATTGGAATCCTCAATATGACAGCGAGACCAGGATTGGATGGGTTAACATGGTTAGCTCGGTATTCGTTCAGTTGTCAAGTTATGTTTTGAATACTGGAGCTTCGAATGTCGGTACAATTGTTTGGAGTGGAATAACATATAGTTTACCAGCCACCATCTCAACAACTACGAGAATCCACACGATTAGTGCTAATCCTCCATCAGGATATTCGTTTCATCACTGGGAATCAACCGGAGCTGTTAACCCTTGGTACGAAGACATCCAATCGACCGTTGCGAGTGTTGATGGTTCAGGCACCTTGAAGGCTGTATTTATGTATCATATTCCGCCAAGCTTGACCTTGTATGATCCTTCGATTAGTGATCGTACTGTAACATTTAATGGTGTAGTTACGCCTGGGACTCCTGGGACTACTATAACAAGGATAAACTGGAATTGGGGTGATGGAAGTTCTGGGGATTCTTGGTTTCCAGCATCACACACTTATAGCAGCTATGGTGGCTACACTGTTACCGCAACTGCCTATCAAAGCGATGGCTTAACGACCACTCAGACAAAGTATGTTTCTCTTACTGCGCCCCAGTACACTGTGACCGTTAATCCTAATGGAGGAAGAGTTTATGTTGATGGTTCGCCCATAACGTCGTCAACCAGCTATACCTGGTCTAAAGATTCGGTTCACATTTTAGATCCAGATTCGGGTTATCAACCAAGCGCTGGGACAAGGCTTATATTTAATAAGTGGAGCGACGGGAGCACCGCAGATCCCAGGTCAATCACAGTTACGGGAAGTGCAACGTACACTGTTGAATGGACAACTCAATACCAATTAACAATAGGAGTATCGCCATCAGGAGCAGGAACAACAAATCCGGCACCAGGCGCATACTGGTACAATAAAGGTACAAGCGTAACGGTAACAGAAACCCCAAACACAGGATACGTTTTCAATCATTGGGAATTAGATTCAATCAATGTTGGAGCATCTACATCTTACACTGTAGCTATGAACACTCCTCACTATCTGGTAGCCATATTCTCAGGTGCAGCTCCTGATATTGCAATCACAAACATTGAAATTTCAAATTCAAATCCAATAGAGGGTCAACCAACTACTATTACCTTGAAACTAAAAAACCTTGGAAGCATTGTATCGGAAGAAGGGACCGTTTTCTTCTTTCAAACGTCAAGTTTTTCTAACCCCATTGCAGGCGAATATACAATAAAGTCATTGCAGATAGTTCCTCCAATTGCCCCTGGAGCAGAGTCCAACGTTAAAGTTACATGGAACGCCTCAAGAATACTAAATGTAAAGGGTGAGGGGCTCCAGGTAGTAGTTATAATTAAATCAGATTCCAACACTTTAAACAATTTTGCATATATTTCTGGAGTCAATGTATTAAAATCATATGATTTTGAAACATATGTGGATGGGTACTCTTTTAGCAATTGGGGCCTTTCGACCAGTGAGTTATTGGATATAAAGCGTCAACTCAAAATTCTATTAGACAATCTTGTGACAGGCCCTATTGCATCAGCATTACTTGCGCTGTCATATCCATTGGTTTCCTCCTCAGGACACTGCTACGGAATGGCAGCAACGTCTATTCTATACTATACTGGAACAATAGATAAGCCTGTTTCTAAACTAACTTTTGATATTCTGAAAGATGAGGCAGCTCCTAATATAGCTTCATATCAAGTAGAACAGTTATATTTTATCCTGAAATTTATGATACAGGATTTAAGAGATGCAATCTTTGGTTTTGACTTGAAACGTGAGTATGATAAATTGGTTGAGAATCTCGGCAATAGTAAACCATGTATGATGTTATTGGTATTTAAAGATGGAGGGCGTCATGCGGTAACAGTTTATGGTGCCTACAGTGTCTCTGAAGACATTAAGAATATTGTAGTCTACGACAACAACTATCCCGGCATGTCAATTGTCTATACATTTGACCTAAAAAACAATGTTATTTATTCGCCTACTTATAATATACAAAAGCTTTACATTGATACTCCAGCTCCTTATACAACTGATGTTATTGCTAAGATAGTTTCAGATTTACTGGACTCATTATGGATAAGCGCTAAAAGAATTCTCGTCTTTGGAAGCCCCGTGAATGTTACAATAACAGATCAATATGGCAGGATACTATCTAATACCGTGAGCGAAATCCCAGGGGCAAGTATGGAATATTGTAATGTAACGCATACAATAACAGTTTATCTTCCGGCAGACTTGATCTACACTATTAATGTAACTGCATATGATGAAGGAAATTGCACCATAACAAACATAACTCCTCTTTCGGAAAAAGCGTTAACTTTTTCAGGGATTACATTTGATGTAATACTCAATACGCTGGCACAATTTGAGCTTAATCCAAATACAGCTGAATATATATTGCAGATTGACGAAAACGGTGATGGAATTAAAGACTATGAGCTTGAACCTGAAACGAGATCCTATCAGATTGCCGAAACAATGATTTATGAGATACTAATTGATGGACAAGTCTTTTGCGTAACAATTCAGAGCAATTCATCAGTTTCTGACTTCAATTTTGTACAGACAGAAAAAGAGATTGGTTTCAACGTAACGGGACCTGATAAAGCTATTGGATTTTGCAACGTGACTATTCCAAAGCAACTTTTGGATGGTCCTTTCACTTTGCTAATAGATGGTGCGCCTGCAACTCTAACAATTACAGCAAATGAGACACATAACTTTCTATACTTTACATACACCCACAGCACCCATACCATCCAAATCATAGGCACTTATGTTTATGGACAACCTCAAGACTTCACATTGTCACCTGTTTCAACTTCATTGACCATTCCTCAAGGTGGTTCAAAGTCATTGATAATTACAATAACCTCGATAAACGGATTTAGCCAGCCAGTTCAATTGAGTTTGTCGCATATTATTGGTCCTCCAGGAACTGGTATTGGAGGAACATTAGATCCAGAACAAGTTACGCCGCCACCTGACGGCTCAGTTTCCTCAATTTTGACATTTTATGTTGGCCCTCTCATGCCACCTGGAACATATGAATTTTATGTAGAAGGAAAGAGCGGTTCATTAACCCACGTCATACACATATCGTTAGAGGTTATACTCGCACCATCACAACTTTTGGTTTCAATAAACCCGCTTTCAGCATTAATACTTGTAGATCAATCGGTAACATTAACATCAACAGTTTCAGGTGGAATTACTCCATATAATTATCAGTGGTATTTGAATGGTAGTGCGGTTTCTGGGGCTACATCAAACGCTTGGACTTTTGCGCCATCAACAATTGGAACATATGTAGTTTATTTAAGGGTGACCGATAATGCAGGAAACGTAGCTACATCAGAAACAGCCACAATAGTGGTTGCTCCACAACTCACAGCATCAATCTCTCCAACATCAACATCAATAATCGTCGGACAATCCGTAACATTCACTTCAACAGTTTCAGGAGGCTACCCACCCTACAGCTACCAATGGTTCTTGAATGGGGCTCCAGTTTCTGGGGCAACATCGGCCTCATGGGCTTTCACGCCGACAACAGCAGGCATATACTATGTGCAACTAAAAGTGACAGACGATAAGGGCAACACAGCCCAATCAGACGCTGCCCGCATAGCAGTCACAACGGTACCAGTCGGAGGCTACTCAATTCCAATACAAATTCCCAAAAAGACAGAACCAATCATACCCTACATAACCTTAGCAACGATCCTAACAATAGTCTTCACAACAATCAAACGCAAAACAACCAAGAAGACAAAAAAGCCACAGTGACTATCCCGGCGGAACAGCGATTTTAGCAGTAGATAAATCCGTTTTTAAAACTCTTAAAATAACTAACATTGCAGCATGCCACTATTGTGAGCTTTTAAGTTTGACTATTACTTTGCCGTTTGGCAAAGCTGCTACATACTCCCATCCTTGCTCCAAGTAGTTTTCAACTTCGTCGGTCGACACTACTTTCTGTACGCAATCGTTTGTCTTTTCTCCCAGAAGTCTCTTCCGTATTATTGTTTGTAGTTCTTCGTCGCTGATTGCTGATATGTCCATTTTATCAATTTCGTTTTGTGTAAACCCAGCAACTAAGAGAAGTTGCTTCCTAAAGGCTTGTCGCAGTTCTTCTTCGCTTGTTTTTCCAATCTTAGTCGTATGAAGGTATTCTTGGCTTCTTTTGTAGGCTTCTCTCATGTCTTCTATGACGTTTTCTGGAAGCTTGCACTTGTTTGTTGTGTAGCGGTTTTCTATGTCGCCTTTATGTCCCATCCAAAACTGCCTATAATCGCGTAGCACTAAGCCTTTAGACTCTGCCAGCATCAGCTGCGTGTCAAAGTAAGCCCGTAAAACGTATGGCCTCCACTTGAAACCAGCCTTTCTTATGGCAGCCCTTATCATGTCGCCAATGTTTGTTGATCTTATGAAGGGCTTAGGCGCAACCTTAGGCGTCAGTACTGGCGAGTCTGGCGTTAGCTTCTCACCTTCTTTCAATCGGCTTTCCAAATAATCTTTCAAATATTCGCATCCCTCTTCGCCTAGAAAAGTGAAGTACTGGTGCCCAGCTTTACTCAGTTCCTTGCGCACAACAACCATTGTAGGCACTTTTTCGAAAACTACTTCGCCCTTTTCTATCTTCATTTCTGGTAAGTCTTTAATCCTTAGTCCGTCTGTTCCGTCATAGTTGCCTAAGGTTTCAATTCTCAGTCCGCTATGAGCAAGCAATACACATGCGCTTCTAGCCCTTAAGTCTCCGCAGAGGAAAATTTTCCTAAGCTCCTGCTGATTTGGGACACGCTCATCACGGAGAGTCGGCGTGTCATCCGCATCCTTAATCTTAATTTTAACCTTAACCTCAACCATGTTGAAGGAAAGCCAAGATTTAACAGCTTTCAAACACGATTTAATGTAGCTTCCAGCCTTGCCTTCACGCTCCAAATAAGAGACTAAGTCTGCGAGAAGCATCCCAAGCTCTTTCTCACTCTTCCCGAGGAGTTCTTTAGGCTTTAGGCTCAAGTGCTTGCATACCCACCCAAGTCTGCGCAGATAAACATCTGCAGTAACCTTTGAACCCCTCGCCACATTCTCATACCAACGCTTAACGTCCGCGTCCTTAAGCAGATAGGCGTAGGTGGCTTTCGCCATAGACCATCAAATAATGTTAGGCGCGTTGTCTCATATAAAGGTTCCGAACCCAAAAGGTGGCGGGCCCGGTGGGATTTGAACCCACGTTCTCCGGCTCCGAAGGCCGGCGCCTTAATCCATACTGGGCCACGGGCCCCTTTCCTTGCGAAGATAATGCTTTTGAAGGGATAAAAGGGTTCTGAAAACCTTAAAAATGTTGTTTGTTTTACTGTTTAGTGTTGTGGGTGGGCCGGTAGCTCAGCTTGGTTGGAGCGTTCGGCTGATAACCGAAAGGTCGCCGGTTCAAATCCGGCCCGGCCCACTTAAATTTTTAAGTGAATCCTTAAATATTGCAACATCTTCCCTTCTAATTGATGGGATATGAGGGCTAAGTACGCGCATCTGCTTAAGGACCCGGATGTTAAGCGCTGGTTTGAAAATTTGGCCGCTAAATCCATTGTGACCGCTACGGTGTATCTTAGGACTCTGGGTTTTTATTGCGAGCTTAACAAGACTGATCCAAAGGCGATTCTTAAAGCCGCCAAAACCAAGGCTTTCAGGGACGGCTTCACAGACTTTATCCGGAAAATGGAAAGGGAAGGTAAGGCTGGCTCCTACCTGTCCAGGTTTAAGAAAGTTCTTAACAGCTGGCTTTCCTACAATGGCATCAACGTCAAGCTTAAGGTTAACATTAGAGGCGAATCTGACACGCCAAGGATAGCCGATGAGCGTGTGCCAAACAAAGAAGAGCTGGACAGAATCCTCAGGATGGCAACGCCAAGAGGAAGAGTTTCAATAGCCCTTATGGCTTTCAGCGGTTTAAGGCCTGAAAGCATAGGCAATTATGATGGAAGCGACGGCCTCAAGCTTGGAGACTTTGTTGAGGCTGAAATCCGCCCAGACGATGTAGAATTCGCAAAAATTCCATCAATGCTCGTGGTAAGGAAAAGCCTCAGCAAGGCTAGGCATCAGTACTTCACATTCGTTCCGCAGCAAACAATAACCTACATCCAAGAGTATTTGGAGGAGCGAGTTAAACAAGGCGAAGAATTGAGTAAGGATTCTCCATTGTTGGGATTTGATCCTAGAGGGGTTAAAAAGAACAGGTTTTTGAGGACAACCTTAGTGACGAGGGATATTCGCGAAGCCATTTTGAGGGCCGGCTTCAAGTGGAGGCCTTATGTTTTGAGGGCTTACTGCGATACAAACATGATCATAGCCGAGTCTAAAGGTAAAATCAGCCACCCATACCTGCAGTTTATTATGGGACATAAGGGCGACATTGAAGCCCGCTATAGCACAAACAAAGGCGTACTACCACCAGACATGATTGAGGACATGCGTAAAGCCTACAAAGAGTGCGAGCCCTTCCTAAGCACGGCAACCCAACCACTTGAACAATCGAGCATAATTAAGGAAGCAAAAATTGAAGCCTTGAAAAGCATGGCTAAAAGCCTTCTAGGAATAGACTTGCTCGACGTTAAGGTTGCAGAGGAAAGGCTGATTGGAAGAGAACTAAACAAGGATGAAGAATTGGAGCTTTACGAGAAGGAGCTGAAAAAGCTTAGAGAGGGAAAACATAACCCACAAAGGATAATCCACGAAAAGGAGCTTGAGAAATACTTGGCACAAGGATGGCAGTTCGTTACCGTACTGCCTTCACAAAAAATCCTAATCAAAAAACAATAACAAACAACCTTTCAAGTTTCTGTTTAAAAAAGTTTAGAAAAGGGAACGAAGGTTCATTAAAATGATTATTCAGTTTTAGTTTTATTGAGAATATGGCGTTTCTTTCTCCTTAATGGTTGTTCTGGAGCTAATCTGATGCCCTGTGTTTTAACCATAAGAAAAGTTCCTCCAGATTTTCTGAGCGCCTCTAACTCCTCTTGACTCAAGATAGGTTTAAAACTAAGTTTTATTTTGCTTATTCGCTCTTTTTCATATTCCGCCCCAGCAGAAACTATATAGAACTTAATTCCACCTTTCGCTACCTCTGAAATAACAACATTTAATTCTAAATCAAGCGAATCAAGATAAAGGATTGGCTCCTTTTTGATGGCCTCATCTTTCCTAAGTTTTATTATTTCTTCTCTTACAGCCTTTGCGAGTTCATAAATGCCTACTTCTTTTTCTTGCATACACATCACATCCATTAAACGTATAAATACCAAAACCTCTTAACATTTTTCTGCGATGAACAGTATAACGTCGATATGCTCCATTAACTGCAATTAATAGAAACATTTAGAATTTGTATCCTAAATATCACATTGTTTGAGTTTTAGGCTTCTGGGACTTTTATTGGAAACATTCTGCAATATATTCTAAGGAAAATTCTTTTATTGTGCCTTCTCCAACAGCCGTTATGAAACTTTGTAGCTCTTCAAGATACTGTCCCCAGTCTTTCCTAAAAATTGTTAGTTTCTGAAGGTAATCCGTATAATTTCTATGCACAGAGATGATGACTACGGTCATTCCCATTCCTTCTCCCCTTGAAGCATAAATCGCATTTGGCCATTGATTAGCATACTTTTTTACGTCTTCAATTTTAGACTGGATCTCCGGGTTCATTTTGACAAAAGTGAATGCTATTATTTCGCATCCTAATTTTCCTAAATCAGGTAAAATCGTATATTTTCTAATGTATCCTTCACGTTCAAGTTCATTGCGAACACGTGTCACGGTCGACTGCGAGACGCCCAGCTTTTTTGCCAAGCCTCTGTCGCTTATTTTAGCATTTCGCAGAAGTTCACTCAAAACTTTCTTCCTTAAGTCGCTTAGCATAATCATAAGTTTTCTTCTGGTTAGATTTACATTTTTTGGTTGAGCAGGCTTGAGCCGCTTTAATAAATCTAAGTTTCAATGATTCTCGGATGCCAATACGAATCAGAAATTTGAAACCACACCGAGGGCTTTTCCATCTATAGCTTGTAATGGTGATTTAATAAGTTGTATGTCTGTTTTTGGCTTCAATAATGTGCAATTCTGCCAATTTAGACATAAATGAATCAATAGTTCATAAATTATTTATATACTGTTTTCAGAATTCAAATCAAAATTCATGTCCAAAGGAGAGTGAAAATGAAGAGTTTGAGAAAAATTGGAGCAATATTGGGAGTAAAAGGCGTTCTTTGCCTTGCTTCCTTGACAATGATTGCACTAGCTTTAGTGTCATATACCGCATCGGTGACTATAACTCCTACGATCCAATTCAGTATAGGAGCTACATCAGATTCGTGGACTGTCTACGTAAACGATGTGGACAAAGTGAGGTACTTACCTGGAGGCGCTGCAGAACCAACGTTTGACGCCAACAATCCAAACACATACGCTTTTAAGGTTGTGACAGACGCAAATCAAGTCTGCGCAGTGAAAATCGAGCTAACATCAGCAATCAACAGCAGCAAATTCTCAAAGTTTCAAATAACAGTAAAATACTGGAATGGTGCAGCTTGGGCTGACGAAACATTGTACGATGCCCCTACAGGCTCAACAACAAAAACTTACATTAATGGATTAACACCAGGAGACGCTGGCTACATCCATCAAAACGTATCCACAACAAGATATTACCTGGTTAAAGTAACGTACTCCTATGATCTGGTCGACGAAACGACTCAAATAACAGTAACATTCAAGTACACGCCACTACCACAAAACTCATTCTAAGCTCCAATTTTTTCTTCAACATACTGTGAGGCTGATAGGAACGTTGACCGCTGAAACTCAAGAAACTACCTTCAAACAGGAGGTAATTACGGAAATCTTTGAGCAAAATAAACAAGCAATTATTGAAACTGCTGAAAAAACTTCAGATGTGCAAGAAAAGCCAAAGCTAAGCGATTCGCAACTTTCTAAATATGAAGAGATGTTGAAGATTCTTAAGGAAATGGAGACGATGTTGGAACAAAAAATAATCCAACCAAAGCCACCACCCAGAGCAAGATTTGTTTTTGGCTTATTCACTTTGCTTGTTGGGTTGTGGGCGGCTAATCTGGCTTTGTTCAACTGGGTTGAAAAATCCGGTCTTTACTATCTGCTCGGGGAGTATGCACGTTATGTGTGCGCTTATGGAGGATTTGCTGCCATGATTTTCGGCGCAATGTTGATAAATGACTTTTTGATTTATGCAAGAAATTTGGCTTGTAAAGTTGCTGTTCCTGCTGCTGTTCCCGAGATGAACAACACGTCGGAACACGAAACTATTGCTTGCGGGTTAGAGGAGGAAAAGGAGAAAATTGTTGAAGAGGAAGCAAAGTGGAATAAGTCTTAGATTGTTAGCTATATTTCTCACAATTCTTCTCTTTATCTTTCCTCACAAAGCTGCAATTTCGTTAGTGTCATATACTGCAACAGTCACTATAACGCCTGTTAACTTCATGTATGGATACTCGTTTAAATCTTCAGAGGTGAGCGTTTCAACCACTTCGGGAACGCCCGTTGATGACCCCGAAGCTGTCCTGGCCATCAACCTCGAAAGGGATTCTCAGATTTTAATAATTTACAACGCTGGTAACAAGCCAGGATCAACGGAGGACTATGATGGTAAAGGCTGTGCAATTAACATAGACGGCGTAGATGTTGCCTTTTCGTGGCAATCTCCATACGGCGACAACAAAGCGAATTCAGTGACGGTGGCCTATGCAACCGCCTTAACTGCTGGTCCTCACACTATTAAGGGCAGATTTTTCGCCAATTATCCTGGTTACAGTGTTACAGTTGATACAAGGCAGATTGCAGCCTTCTGGTTCTCAAACGTTGTAGCCGGCTATGTTAGATCGACTGTGCAAGTAAGCACTAAATCCACTACGCCCGTGGATGACCCGCAAGCAACCGTTACGTTTACGCTATCGGAAGATTCTGTTGCTTTCATAATTTATAACGCAGGAAACATGCGTGGCTCAACCGAGGCTTCTGCGAAAGGTGTCACTCTAAACATTGATGGAACAGATATTTCAACAAGACAATGGCAATCCCCATACGCCGCCAACAAGGCTAACTCGGCTACCATAGTCTATGCTGTTTCCTTAGCCCCTGGTTCTCACACAGTTAAAGGAAGGTTCTTTTCAATGGCAAGTGGAAAAACTGTGACAATCGATGAGCGCCAATTGATTGTGTTTTGCTTCCCGGCAAGTCTGGTTACCTTCTGGTTTAAGGAATCCTCAATATCTACCTCAACGCTCCTTGACACACCTGTTGATGATATCGAAGCGGTTCTAACTGGCACCTTATCAAAAGACTCCGATCTATTAGTTGTTTATACTGCTGGAAACTCTGGCGCAACAGAATATTTTGAGGGCAAAGGAACATTGTTAAATATCGATGCAGTTGACAAATCTTCATCCGCCTCATGGCAGTCTCCCTACAGCAGCAACTATCCCAACTCGGTCACTTCATTATGGTGTGAACGCGTGACAGCTGGACTCCACATTATAAAAGGCAGATTCTTCTCAAACCTTGCAGGCAACACGGTTACTATAGCCAACCGACAAATTGTTGTTCTCGCGTTTTCGGGATAGTAACCAAACGCCCTTTTAGGCAGAGTGAGCGTGACGTTCAAAGTGACGTTTAAAATATCCTTGCCATTTTTATACGTAAAACTTAGTTTTCATAGCTATGTATAACCATGTTCCCAAAAAAGCCATGAGTAACATCAATGAAAACAGGTTTGGGAACTCCGGGATTGGTGTTTGTGTGATGGTGGAATAGGCATTAACCAATCCCCACCCATAAATTGGGTCCCATCCACTTTCTCCGAGGTCTTCTGCATAGTTGTAAAGAGTTTCTGCAACTTCCTGTGGTGTAAGATTCGGATGCTTCGATAATAAGAGTGCAGCGACGCCAGCAACAAAAGGCGCGGCGAACGAGGTGCCGCTTCCATAAGCATATGTGCCATTTATCATTGTTGAAAGAATGTTTACGCCTGGAGCGGATATATCTATGTAGCTGCCGAAATTACTGAACGATGCTTTATTGTCGCTTTGGTCAACGGCTGAAACAGCAATAACTTTATCGTAAGCAGCCGGATAGAAGGGCTCGCTACTATTGTCGTTACCTGCCGCAGCTACTAAAACACATCCTTGCTGATAAGCAAAATTGATAGCAGCTTGTGTAGCGGCATCAAAAAGCAGTGAACTTCTGCCTCCCAAACTCATTGTAATAATCTTCGCGCCGTGGTTAGCTGCGTACATTATTGCCAAATCGAGGTCTATCCAGCTGCCTCCCTTGCTTGTCAACACCTTTAACGGCATAATCTTAACTTCAGGCGCCACGCCTACGATGCCTTCGCCGTTGTTGGCTATAGCTGCGATTATGCCGGTCACCATAGTTCCGTGTCCATCTAGATCGGTAACATTATCGTTTTTGTCTACAAAATTATAACCACTTATCAAATTATCCTTTAAGTCTGGATGCATTGTGTCAACCCCCGTATCAAGCACTGCAACGATGACTCCTGAACCATGAAACCCAGTATCATAAGCCATGTCGCAGTGAATTCGCAGCCAGCCCCACTGATCCGCCACCAAAGGGTCGTTTATAGAATTTGCAGAGAAAGCCATAACATTGCACATGACTATTACAGAAATCAGTAACCAAAATATTTGGAAAAACTTGCAAATGCAACTTTGCATCATACATTCTCTTCACTGAATGTTTCAACTTTCGCAAATTAGTTTTTCGGAGGACTAATTCATATACAGAATTAATGTTAATCCTAATGAATTGATTTATGAGCTAAAATGGAGTTTTGCGGTTATATTCCACAGATCGCTTGTTCGAGTCTTGTCGAACTACCGCAAAAATTGTTAAGATGAACTATTACTAGTTTTTGGCTTTCAAAAGTAAAGGTTTAATTTATCGAGAAGAAGTATGTGAACACTCAAGTGGCGGTATATGCAAAAACTGCAAAAATTGTTAAAGAAGCAGAAACTCATTGAAGTAGGCTTCGAATTTGTCCAAGAATTTGTGGCATCACGATATTCCGGAAAAGGAAATAGTATATCGCCATTATGTCATAAATCCGAATAATAAGTCGTGCATTCCATCACAGAATATAATGGAGACCCCCCCGCAAATCCCCTCTTTTTCTATTTTTCCAAAGTGTTCTATCTTCGTTTATCAGCGACTAACAGAAATATCATCGCATTTTGAGTATTTTGGATTGCATTTTAACTTTTTGTGTTTGAAGCTTATAATCGTTTTTTGGTTAACGTGATGGCACTTGCACCAATTACTAAAACTGCTAAAGCTACGAAAATGGCTAAAATCCAAAGTTTTATTGTGTCAACTATGTATCCTGAACCTTTACAGATTGAGCATGTTTCCGTTATTGTTCCTATACCATTACATTTTGGGCATGTAACCGAAACTTGAGATGGAGTCACTGCGTAATTATGCGAATATGTGGAAAAGCCAGCATAATACCAGTTTTGCGTTGGAAAAATTATTTCTCTCGACTCTCCTGATGAAAGATAAACTGTCTGCGTCTGGAAACTTTCATGACCACCTATGTTGACAGTTTCTTTTACAGAGAAGTCTCCACCATAGTTATCAGTATTTTTAATCTTAATATGAATTTTAAAGTAAACTCCATCAATAGCGTTGACCTTTTCTTCATAGTAATCTAACACTTGATATGCAAGGGTGTGACTTATTGTTTTGGTGCCATTACAAAGGTCACAAGCAACAGTAACCTTTCCAGCTCCGCCACATTCAGGACATTCCTTAATAAACAGGCCCCGACCCAGCGTAAGTATTGCAAAACTCATTCCAACGGCTAAGAAAACAAGAAATAACAACATCAATTTTGTTTTCATAATCGCATCACCGTGCCTGTAAGCATTAGCATATAAAGCTCTTTGACATCTTAATTTTTTGCCTATGCTGTGCGTATTCTGTTAGCGATGATTAATAGAAGAGGTTTGTTGGCTGCTAAAGTGTCATTCTTTTTCTTAGTTTGCTTGCCAGTTCTGCAATGAGGGCTCCTAAGAAGGATAGTATTAGGCCTTGGAATAGTAATGTTTGTAGACTTGTTTGCATGAGGGAATACTGCTCGGTAGACCATTGACGTCCATCAGTTTGACCTTGTGGCCCTTGGATAGCTGGGCTTTTAAGTGTTATCACTAAATTTACTTTCAGGAGAAGCATAATTGCCAAAAGAACAAGTAACAGAACGAACGTTATCAAAGGCGGCTTCATCAAGTCATATGTGTCATGGGAATGTGTGCGCCTAGTAGTTAGCAGCCACATCACGGCGCCAGGGACTAC
>JAVZLK010000032.1:0-18475 GCA_038883795.1 Bathyarchaeia archaeon | reverse complement strand
CCAGCTGAGACTTAGGTAGTCTGAAGCATTTGTGGGATTCCAGTTTTCAGTAGCCAAAGAAAGGCTTGCAGCCACGTTTCCCTCATTCCTCACATAAACGGTGATGTTGTTCATTGAGCCTGGCTCAACCATCCCCCAATCAATAAACGAAACTGGATTAGTGCAGTTGCTGTCCCAGAAAACTCCAACACCAACAACCTTAACAGCGCCACGACCACCAATGCGGACAGAAGACTGCAAGAGAGCAAAGGCAACCAGCGTAAGTGTAAGCGCAGCGACTGCAAACACTATTACCAGCGGTTTGACCATGATTCTTTCTTTAATCCACATACACCCTACCCCTCAGAAGAAAAATACACAACTTCAGCGAACAGGCAAAAAGGCCAAAAATAATAAGAAAAATAACATTAATTTTAAAACGTTCCATTAACAGCGACTAACGGAAGATTGGAGGAACATGATACTCTCTATGCTAACGGAGAAGGCATAACGGAGAAAGCAACATTGCAAGGAGATACGATAATAGACGGAGATGGAATACGATGGATAAAACAAAAATAATGAGTAAATCTCTAAAATAGAGCATATTTCTTAGTTGTGTGCGAAAATTTTAAAACAAAAATGAACATAGTAAAATGCGTGATTGTATGAGTGAAGAAGAAAGGAAAATGAAGAAAATTATTTCTAGCGTAATGTTAGGTCTGCTTTTAATAGGCACGTTAATGTTTGCATTTAACATTCAATCAGCCAAAACTGGCTCAACCATATACATTAAAGGTGACGGTTCAATTTATCCTCCGCTCGCACCAATTTCGACGATCGACAACATTACCTATACGTTAACCAATAATGTATACGAAGGAATTGTTATTGAGAGGGATAACATAGTTTTTGACGGCGGAGGCTACATGGTTCAGGGAGGAGCAATCCGACTCAGCAATAGAGCTAATATAACAATCAAGAACACATATATAAGGGACAGCGATTATGGCATTTATCTCGAGTATTCTTCAAACTGTAAAATATTTGAAAATAGCTTAGCAAACAACTGGTGGGGCATCTATCTGATTAGTCACTGTTCAAACAATACAATATTCCAAAATAGTATAATGGCGACAGGATACAACAGGGCTGCCATCTATCTTTTGGGTAATTGTTATGACAATCTAATATTTCAAAACATAGTGTCAGTAGATGTTGGAGATGGTATCGTCGTTGGGGGCGGCACCTACTGGTCTTGCCTTGACAACAAAATATATGAAAACAATATAACAGCAAAAAGCGGCACAGGCATCAATGTCGGATCGCAACGTATAACAATATCAGGGAACATCATAGCAAACAGTAAGAGTGGTATTGATCTCGACTTTTCCGACATAATATTCGGAAACAATATAACAAGAAATACGTATGGCATTCGTATGGAAGGTTATTCAAGCAGCCCTCTTCAAAATAATATAATATCCGGAAACAATATAACAAAAAATACGTATGGCATTTATATAGAGTTCGCAACATACAACAAGTTTTACCATAACAACTTCGTAAACAACACCCAGCAAGTTTATAGCGACAGCAGTCCTAATGTTTGGGATGATGGCTACCCTTCTGGTGGAAACTACTGGAGCGATTACACTGGTGTTGATGCAAATGGAGATGGAATAGGTGACACAGCATACGTTATAGATGAGAACAACAAAGACAGGTATCCGCTTATGAAGGTCGTGCCAGAATTTCCATCAATCATAATTTTACCACTATTCGTGCTAGCCACTTTAATCGTAACAGTTCCTCTGAAGAAAAAGGAAGAAACAAAACCCCAAATCCCCTAAAATTTTTTCTATCCTTAGGTTTATACTTGTAGCGCACTCCATAAAATTTTCTTACACTTGCCTATCAGATTTAGTAGGATTCGATATGATTGTCTTGGGTTGAACTATGGATTCAGAGAGTAGTAATCTTGAGGTTAACACGAACGCTGATAAAACCTATTGGCCAGCTTTCCTTTTCCGTCAATATTGGCAAAAGAAAAAGTATCAAAATTTATGCTTGCGTTCCTTCTTTGTTAAGTCAGTTCCACAAGTTTTTATATTCCTGTAATGCCTCTTCCATCTTTTTGGGATCTAAAAGAACAATTTTGTTATTTCTGTTCTCCCTTAAAGATACATAATATCCTAAATACGCCAGCTTTTCAAAATATGGAACAAAGCGTCGTGCTTCCCTTTCTCTATTTACATGAGGCGCAATCTTATTCCATATGCTATAAAAAGTGTCATATAACCAATCAAGATAGGCTCTTTTAAATCTCTTAGGCAAGTTTTTTAACTCAAACAACATAAAACCGACCCTGTCCGCGGTCACTGCTATTTTCTCAAAATAATCTCTCTCTTCACTACTTAACTCTCTGACTTTAAGATATCCACGCTTAATCTGTTCTCCATTTTGAATTTTTAATTCCATTTTTTCTCCAGTTAAATCTTCACCCTTAGAGTAATCAGGAAAACATTCACGTATATATCTCCGTGCTTCTCTCACCTCGTTTGAACCCCAAATTTCAATAGCTTTCATGAACGCATTCAACGAAAGATTTTCCCTTGAGATGCGATACATAAAAAGAGATACGGCAAAAGAAATAACGGATATAATAATTGCGATAACATCAGTCGCCTCAAACATGAATTAACTCCCTTTCAATACTTGTATTATCCATTTCAGTTTGGGTTTTCACAAATGTATAATTTTCTGCCTTAGGATTTTAGGAATTTTGTTTTTTCTTATGAGAATGGTTATGACTAAAATTGTAAGCATGCATAATGTTAAAATTATGGTTGACGAGAATTCTGGCACGACCCATGTTCCTTGGATTGCAACTTCGAAAGCGCTGCCAAACGTATAAGTGATGTATATGAAGCTGTGGGTTTCGTTTTCTGTCGCTGTATAGTTCCAGTTTGTTCCATTAAGCTTAACAATCCAAGGTTCGCCCTTAAGAAGAGTTTTTGGTATGGAAACGTTACAATAGCCAGATTCATCTGCTTCGCCTGATAATTGAAAGGTTATTTGCTTCTCTGATTGGTTGAAGTTGAAGTTTGTTATTGAAGAGTTGCTACTGTACATGGTGATGGGGTAGTTAGCACCCTCCCAGAGGGCATTAAATGTGAATGTCGCCTTCGCTGGGAACATAAACTCTTTGGCTGTTAACTCACTATCTGAGGGGAAGGTTTTCTCGAAAAAGTTGTCGCCGTCTGAATCCACGTAAATGAGGACGCCCTCCTCGTTTATGGAGAGGGTGTCCCAGTCGCAGGTGAATTGATGCAGAGAATTGTTACTTATTGGTATTCTTGTAGCTTCAAACGTTGTTAAGTTTTCATAGAAAAATCTTCCTAAGGTTATGTTGTATTCTCCTTCACTTACACCCTTAACTTGAAACCTATAGGAGTCGTTTGGATAGTATATGACAACTATGCCGTCATGATAGAATGAGTTAGGAATTTCCATTAATTCCTCACCGTTTAATAAGCCAGTAACCCTGCCTTGAGAGTCATAAATCCGCAATTCTCCTGGACTGCAAAGCTCAGCCCCAATAAGAACTTCTGGAATTTGAACATTGATGTCTAGGGAGTTTACTGCGTCAGCATCCGTTGGCACGTTGGTGACCCATTCTCCTTCAGGAGTTTGGTAGGCTATGAAGAAATGGTATGTGCCATTACTTATTAATTGCATTTTGCCTTCATACATGTAGGATTGGCCTGGATTAATCGTTATATTAGTCTTGAAGGTGAAGTCTTGGATTTCTCCCCGAGGTCCAAGTCCTCCAACCATTAACACATGTAATGTTACTGGTGATTCATCTTCACTTCTTAAGGTGAATTGGGCATCAATAGTTTCGCCTACATAATATGGCTCACTTTGAACTATTGTTAAGCCTTCGATCACCTTCAGATTAGGGAGCTCTGTCCCAGTTCCCTTAACCGTAAAAATGACATCTTCCATGAACGGTTCTCTGTTCATATTTTCAAACAGGGGCCACCATAATGGTACGTTTGGAATTAGCCAAAAAGCTGATGTTATAACTTTGAAGGCGATTCTGGCTATGGTTGCAGCTGTTGTTTGAACTCCGAGGAGATTAATTATTTCGGCAAATTCCCTTGACGCAGCACTTCCCACCAAAGCCTTACACAGCTGCAATAGCCCAAGCTTCCATTTTCCGAGGCAAAGATTCCCTATAGCTTCCAAGTAGCCATTATAGAATGTTAGAAGTTTGGTTTTGATTTCAGGCCAGTTTGTGATTTGAGGTGATATGGATATTCCCAGCAAAGCTCTCACGCTAAAGTCTAAAGCCCATAGGGCGCGAAGTGCATTGTCGTTCAAGTCATTCCAAACTTCAATCTTTATCTCATCGCCTTCTTCAAGAACGTATGGAAAAACGAAAGTTTTAACACTATAAGGTCCCAGATATGGTCCAGTTAGGCTTAAAAATTCGTCGGGAATCACCTCCTGCCAAGTATTGTCAGGCATCCTCTTGTAGACTTTAATAATATACCACATGTCACGCTTGTTAAAAATTTCAAACACCACTTTTCCAGGATATTCAGCGGAACGCCGCCATGTTGGAACGAAAAGCTCCAAGCGTTGCCAACCCTCAGAAGGAACCAAAACAAACTTTGGCAAAGCTACTACATGCAAAAAGATATCCACACTATGGGTTAGAGTGCCGTTTGTTCCAATCACAGTTAAAGTGTAAGTTCCAACATTAACTGTTGCATCAACCGATACTGTTAAGATAGAAGTAGTTGAGCCGTCTGAAGGCGGTGTAACCTGCACCGGATTTAAGATTGCCGTAACTCCAGAAGGCGCCCCGGACACACTTAGTTGAACAGGTTGGCTGAAGCCATTTATGGATGTTACCGTGATGGTCGATTCGGCTGAACTGCCTTGTTGAATAGTTAATAAAGTTGGGGAAGCTTTAATTAGGAAGTCTGAGCCAGTGCCAAAAGCGTAGAGTATTGGACCTGCACCTATAAATAGGCTACCGTCTGAGCCTATTGCTGGAGATGAGCCAATCGCATAACCCGTTTGGTAGCTCCACTTAAGAGTGCTATCAGGGTTAAAGGCGTAAATATATCCATCAGAGGATCCGAAGTATACTGTGTCATCAGCTCCTACAGCAGCGGATGAGTAAATGGGGCCCTCTGTCCAGCGCCACCATTTTAAGCTACCATCAGTGTTTAAAGCATAGAATCTTTTATCGTATGATCCGAAGTATATGGTACCATCGGGTCCTATTGCAGGAGAAGAGACGATGTCATCTTGTGCTTGATAATTCCACTTCAAGCTTCCATCGGGGTTTAAAGCGTAAAGTTTACCGTCAAAGCATCCGAAATATATCGTACCATCTGAACCTATAGCAGGGCAAGAACATGCAATAACGCCCATAGGCGCCTTATAAGTCCATTTCAGAGTGCCGTTAGAGGTTACGGCGTAGAGTATAGCCGGGTCATTAATTGAGAACCCAGTTGAGAACACGTAAATAGTGCCATCAGATGATATAGCAGGAGAGGTATCTATTTGGCGACCAGCGTAATATGCCCATTTAAGCGTACTATCTGGGTTAAGGGCATATAAATATCCATCGTATGATCCGAAGTATATGGTACCATCAGAATCTATCGCGGGACAAGAGTAAATGTATCCTCCTGTTTGAAAATACCACTTTAATGTTCCATTCGGATTTAACGCGTAAAATTTCTTATCGTATGATCCGAAGTATATGGTACCATCTGGTCCTACGGCTGGAGCGGAGTAAGAGCTCTCCACGTGGAAGCTCCACTTCAAAGAACCATCCCGGCTTATTGCGTAAAGGTTTTTGCTATTGCCACCTGAATGCACGTAGATAGTGCCATCAGAGCCTATTATTGGTGAAAAAACGTTACCGCCTGTATCAAAGGTCCATTTAACTTGAGGTGTATGAGGACCATTGAATTCACTTCTGCCCGTTCGCTGCTTGTCATGACGAAACATTGGCC
The DNA here is from genome assembly GCA_038883795.1 of Bathyarchaeia archaeon. GTDB lineage: Archaea > Thermoproteota > Bathyarchaeia > Bathyarchaeales > Bathycorpusculaceae > JASEJA01. The sequence goes on along the minus strand of JAVZLK010000032.1, from coordinate 12,452 downwards.
ACTGATCCCGCTTTGACGGCATAGTTGGTGGATTCATGAGTGGATACTGGTCTCGATTATTAGCGTTAATGATGTATGGCGTGTCACCTATTCCGTCGCTTCCAGTTTCATTCTGGTAGGGACCGCTTTTCTCGTCAACCCCTGTGTAGTCGCTCCAAAAATTACCACCTGAGGGATAACCATTATCCCATATATTCGTTGGCCATGTGTAGGAAAAATAGACTTGCATACCATTGTTTACAAAATTATTGTGATAGAAAATGTTGTCTTCCGTCCCTGAAATCCAGATGCCATAACCATTGTTTGATATGTAATTCTCAAAAATCATGTTATATCGAGAAGAACCACCTAAGAGAATACCAGCCATACTGCTATCTGTTATGTTGTTTCCGAATATGGTGTTACTGACGGAGGATGAAAGTTCAATATCATAAAGGTTATTTAGAATATTATTTCGGAGCAAAGTATTGCTTGAAGATACGTCCAGATAAACGCCACAATTACGGTTTCTTGAAATAGTATTTCCTGCCAGAATGTTTTGTGAGGAAGACACAAGATAAACTCCATAATAGTTGTCTGCTATGTTATTTTCATACAGCGTATTGCCTAAAGAAAATTCTAAGCGGAGGCAATAATCGAAGCTTTTAATGTTTAAGTTTTTGATCGTGACGTTGCTTCTTCCAGTAAGATCCATTCCATAGCAAGTGTGGTCTTTATTTTTGCCTTGAATTGTATAGCCATTCCCATTGAACACTATATTATCCCTTTCTATGATTACTGCGGTATCGCCGGTATATGGAGCTGCATCTACAATGTTATCTGTTAGCACATAGGTTACCTTATCCGCCGTAAAGAGAGGTGCATCTGAAGGTGTTATACTTCCATCTGCACGAATGTAAATGGTTTCTTTCCATACATAGTCTGCCTTGACTAGTTGAATATTAAACGCGAAAGCTAACATACTTGATAAAATTAGCAATGTTAACATTACTCCAGAAATGGCCTTGTTCATTTTGTCTGCTCCTTTCCAAATAAAATAGCCGGCAAAGTGGACTTAAAATTTACGGAAGAATCCTCTATTAGTTCTTTCAACATAACTATTTACCTCGTTGCATTTTGACTTAAGCTTGCAATTTCTGTTAACAGACATTAAAACAACCAAGGCGGCGAATATTGTATTGTGGTCCGGGCTAGTTTACATGTTGTTCAAAATATCAAGGTTAAGATGCATTTCCATATTTTTCAGAAAAATGGGCCAAATATTTGGATTTATAAAATTTTTAATTCGGATTTTTTCTTTTTGCGAATATGGCGACCAGCAGTGTCGATGCTAATAATAGTGGCAGGATTATGGCTGACGAGAATTCTGGTATGGCATATATATGTATTAAAGGATAGTGATCTTGGTTATCTTTGTCAATAACGTAAGGCGTATCCCATAAGCCAGAATTGTCCAGCTCGTCAGCGCCAGGATACAGCGTCAAGTAATCGCTCCAGTAATTGCCACCTGAAGGATACCCATCGTTCCAAACATTTACAGAACTAAAAGTATAGACTTGATACCATTGGTTTTGCACGAAGTTATTATGATAAAACTTGTTATTTGAGGCGTGTTGAAGCCAGATGCCCACACGGTTCCGTGTTAAGTTGTTTCCATAAATAGCGTTATTTGAGGAACCTTCGAAGTAAATGCCGTTCGAATTTTCCTTTATGTCATTTCCGTATATCTTGTTGTTTGAGGACTGCTTGAGATATATACCAGCCCAACTATTAAATAGAATTTGGGCACATATGCTGTTTTCACATATTTCATTATTCGACGATTGCTCGACTAGGATGCCATCTCCAGATGTCACTATCATATTGTTTTTGTATATCGTGTTATTTGAGGAATATATGAGATGGATGCCGCAGTTCATCCACTCGTCCACTGCAATGTCATTCTCACATATCGCATTATTTGAAGAATCGCCCCCAAAGTAGATGCCTTCAGTATTTGATGTTATGCTATTCCCGTATATTTCACAGTTTGAGGAATAATTAAAGTAAATACCATAATAGAAATTCTTTATTTTTGTATTCTTTATTGTAACATTCTTCCTATTTTCAAGGGATATTCCTCTGTAAGAGCCTGAGCCTATGCACCGAATTGTGTAGCCCATTCCATTAATTATAATGTTGTCTCTTTTGATAACGATTCCATGCGCGGAGCTTCCAATGTTATCAGTTAAGGTATAAGTCACATAATCGTAAGTTATTACTGGTGCATTTGCCGGCTCTATGCTTCCATCAGTGCTAATATATATGGTTCCCCCAGTCCACTCGCACTTCACAGGTTGAATGTTAAACGCCGATATTAACATGCTTGTAAGAAATAAGACTGTCATTATTTCAGAAACAATTCTTTTCATAATCTCTAATCTCCTTTAACAAAATATAAGCAAACTAAGTTAATATAAAAATTACGAAGAAATCCTCTGTCCAAGAAGACTAGTATAAAAGGATGAGTTCAAAGCCATTAGCCTATTACTGTAAGCAAAAATTGAGCTGTGCTCAAATACTGAATTTTCAACTTCTGTTAGGAGACACTAACAGAACATCTGCTTAAATTATCGGCGTTAGCGCAAATATTAAAAGTGCCTCCCGAAAGACGCCCAAAATAATCTTAAAATACAGGTTCACCAGCAACTGGCTTGGTTTAAATAATGCGTGAAGAAAGATTTACTTCTTAATATTTGGAAGGAAGGTTCTGCTAGTTAACTTTTCTTCACAAAAATCCTTTTTTGCACATTGAAAGTATTATGGTTTAGGAGAAAAATATATGTCTAAAGGAGAGGTGGAAGGAGAAACCTATTCTTTAATTTTTAAATCGCTTAAACATCCACTACGTAGAAAAATACTTAGAATTTTAAAGGATAAACAATTATCTTTTACGGAAATTCTGAACGTTGTCCAAATTGATAGTGGGCATTTAAGTTATCACCTAGAAAATTTAGGAGAATTGATTAGACGCTCTGCTGGTGGAAAATATGAGCTCTCAAGTGTTGGAAGAGCTGCTGTGGATTTAATGAGCGGTGTGGAAGAGATTCCAAGGCCATCACAGTTTATCGTGAAATTTAGAGGGAAAGAAATTTCAAAAGTTCTGCTTTGCACAGTCCTTATAATTATTATAGTGTTAACGGCATTCAACATTTACTATTATAACTTATCTCAAGCACTCACGGGGAATGTTCAAGGTGCAATTTTAGAAACGGCAAGGGGGTTCCATTTTAGTCTATCATATGCTTCAGATATTTTGCGGTCTGAACCAACTTCTGAAAATGTTCGCTCTTTGATCCGTTACTTTCGACACTACATACAATCCGGTATTGGATACATACGGGCTTTACGAATATATTTGCTTCCATCTTCCTATGGAGACGCGCTTCAAGTAATTGAGGATTTGTTGTGGAACATTACTGTGGGTGGCGCAGGAGGTGTGTGCGATATTTTTGATAATCTTCAGAATGTTTCCATTTTAATAGATGCCTTCAAGGAACTCAACTTCATAGCATCCCAGAAAATTTTTGACATGGGATTCGAAGTCGCAGAAGCATTTGAGGGAGTTAGGCGCAATCACACAGTAATAAGCTTCAACATCAATCAAACAAGACTAGAAAATGCCATTTCAATAGCCAACGACTTAAAAACAGTTCTTAACGAATGGATTATTAAATACTCAAAAATGTGAACTAAAAACCTTCTGTGCAAGCAACAGAAAAACATAAATTGCGGCAAACCTCCTTCATTTGCACAGTTTCTCTATGCAATTTTTTAGCTTTTAAAAACTATTTTGTGCTGTTCTGTTAGTAACGTCTAAGTGAATTGACAACTGCTCGTCGCTTTTCTCTTAGCAGCGACTAACACTCATGAAAGGCGTTTTCCGCCAGACCCGAACCCAAAGCCAGCAGTTAAACTAATGCCTCAAAAGCCTATAAAGCTTATCGCCGTATAAACGTTCATTCATGGAATGGTAAGGCTCCCTACGAGTCAACATAAACCATATGATCTTCAACATCTTACAAGCAACAGCAACCAAAGCCTTCTGCTCACCACGCCTACGCCTAACCCGCCTATAAAACTCGCCAAGCCTAACATCATAGCGGACAGCAACTCTGGCGCATTCAACCATAACCCACCTAAGCAGCTTAGAACCCTGCTTCGTAATACGCCCATAACGCATAGTATTCCCAGACTGGTAAAGAGAAGGAGCCAAACCAGCCCAGCTGACAAGCTTCTTATAGTTTGGAAAACGCTTGATATCGCCGATCTCGCTCTTAATAAGCAAAGCCGAACAAACGCCAACGCCAGTCAAGCTAAGCAGTAGCCTAACATCCCCATCTATGGCAGCTTTTCCTTCGATTTCAGCATCAACCCTCCTTATCAACCTTTCAAGACATTCAATTTGTTCAATGTAGCTTTCCAATAGAAGCCTATCCAAAGGCTTAACCTCCAAACGTCTAAGCCACTCCAACCCAGCCCGGCCGAAAACATCTGAAAAGTTATGCCTAAACCCATGCCTGTCAAGCAAACTGTGAACTCGGTTCTTCACCATGCCAACAGCCCTAACAAGCTGAACCCTATGCCTAACCAAAGCCCTAAGCTCCCTAACTTCTTTGGGCGGAACATAACATTCAGCCACAAGCCCACCGCGCAATAGAAAGGCTAAAACCTTAGCATCAACCCTATCATTCTTAATTTTAGCAGAAGCAATAGCCTTCATCTTCAAAGGATTAGCCAAAACTGCCCTAACGCCATTAGCCTCAACAGCCTCAAACAAGTTAAACCACAAATTGCCAGTAGACTCCATAACTACTGAATCGCCTTCTGAAAGCCTAGAAACAAACCGTTTTATGCCTTCAACATCATTAGCAAAGCTGAACTCATCAACCAAAACGCCATCCCCATCAACAACCGCAACCATACACTTCCTCTTGCTGATATCCACACCTACATACCTCATTACCCACTTCACCCCCTTTCACTTCATTTCGGCTGGCTTCAGGCTGCAAACACTCATCCGGGCGCAAAGCCCTTTTCTTTAGCAGCTCAAGGCACGGTCCAGTCAGAACGCCGGTCGTAAAGACCAGTTAGTCGCCAGACCGGCCAGCCTAAGCACTAATCAGAAAACGCCTTTCATAAAGCCAGAACTCTAGTGGTATGCTTATTAATTAATGTAAAAGAATATTAGAATTTATTGCTCAGATAATATAGTGTCAAAAATCGAAAGGATAAGTGAAGATTATGCGAGAAGCACATGCTATCAGATGTCCACGTTGTGGTGCTTATGTAACCGAAGAGATAACTAAAGATGTTTCGTATGTCAAGTGCCCTTACTGTAACGCAACCCTGCTTATTCCCAAAAATGAGGCAAGTAAAGGGATACAACATGTTATTGTATTAACCAGAGAAAAAATAAGGCAAATCAAAAAATACGGCAAGACTTTTGATGAAATGAACGATGTTGAGGCAATAAGATTGATGGTTAAGGAGATCAAGCAGGAGAGAGTTGCCGAACTGGAATGCAAGAAAAAGAAAGAAGGGTTGACAGCGGAGGAAGAAAGAGAATTAGCTTCCTTGAAAAAATCTAAAAAACCTAACTTGGGAAAAACTATTGTCTAATTTGAAGTTTTTTAGAAGGAGGAGAATCTGGGATGGAAGATAGTTATATTCCAATTCAAGTTAGAAGCGGAGCGAAGAGAGGGTCTGAAGAAGGCACGGAAGTTATAGTAAAGCATAAATATATCGAAGAAGTGCGTCGAAAGGAGAACTACCCCAAGTATATTGCGTTGGCCAGTTTATTGTTCCTAGTGGTTATAATCGCTCTTGGACCTTTTATTGGACCTTTTATTGCATCTTACATTACAGAAACATGGCGATATGCATTCGTCGCTCTTGCACTTTTAGCTGTTCTTGTGTTTTGGGTAAGCTTACCGTTTGCGGCTCAGCCTAAAGTGAAAGTTATTAAAGAAGAGAGAGAAAGGCATATAGCAATTTTCTTTCCAAACATTTTCGTAGCTGATGTCAATAATGTGAAAGAGATATACCGAGGCTATATGCCAGATATAGATGAGTGGGAATCATACTTTGGTGAGCCAAGGGCCATAAGTATAAGGACGGATACGGTTGAATCCCGCTATGGTAATGAGTATAAGGCTGATTACGAGAATTTGTGGGGTAATTCAGATTGGCCTAATATTTTCGGAATTGGGAGTGAAGGTTCGGGAGAGGTTTGGGCTGTGGGTTGGGACGTTGACAATAATGTTTTTTCCGCAAAATTTTATGATCCTGATCTATATAGCAGAGTGAAACTTAAGCGAGAAGAGCTTTTACAACAGGCGTATATGCGACATTTTAAGAGACTTAAACCCCACTTGGAGTATCTTGAAAAGGTTGGGCGCTACGAAGAGGCTGCGCGGATTTATGAAGAGTTGGGTATGCCGGAAAAGGCGGGGGAGATGAGGCGTAAGAAAAGAGAGGTCGTTGTGCTTGATTTAAATGCTTTAATTCGGCAATTGGGCGAAAGGGGTTTCACTATCACCTATCACTGCTCTCATTGCGGGGCACCAGTGCGTATTAGCGGGGAAACCACAGCTGAAGCTATTCAATACTGTAGCCATTGCGGTTCCAGAATAGAAACCATAGATGTAGCCAATTTCATTAAAAAATACCTTTCTTAAAACTTCCTTTTACAGTTAAAAAAGTAGATATTTTACAACAATCACCGCAGGGAGAAATCACCCGCAAATCCATTCTTTTTGTTCTTTTGAAGCTTCGTGGGACTTTGAAGAGGAATTTGAATGTTCTTGATAGGAATATACTCTATCTTAGAGGTTTACCACATAAAGGACATGTTGTCCGTGTCGGTCCGAAAAACCCGCCATAAACACAATCTGAGCATACAAAATGCCCATTAGCACACACTTTTCCTCCCTTCACATCTTTCTCTTTGCCACAGACATCACATATTCGTTTTGCCATTACTTCACATCTACCATAAAACTTGCTTTTTCGTCTAAAATTTCAGGAGGCGACCGAATAGTCCACGTTTAGGCAACCGTCGCTCGGCATCAGCGAGATCCTCTTCTGCTTTCAAAATCCAGTGCTCTGCCAATTGTCTTTCCTCATCTGACTGGTTATGCCATTCAGTATGTGAGCGGGCGGATATAACATCCTCGAACTCCTTTTTTGCAGAAGCAAGATCGCCTTTAGTCTTATATAACTTGCCTAATTTATATCCAGCCGCAAGTTCTGCAATTGTGGGTATTGTTTGAGGTGGGCGGCCATCAGCCTCATGTTTTTTTAATATTTTAAAGCACTTTATCGCATAGTCTATATTGTAGGGAGCCCAGAGGTCCCCCAGTAAGAGATATAGTATAACGCCTGGAAAATCACTGCACCATCTAAGTGTTGCCTCTATCTTTTCATTTTCTGTTAAATCCTCCCGAAAATCATCAGATCTCAAAGGATAAAGTGGGCAAAGCATAATATCTCTTAACATTGAGTTTTCGGCTAATTTCTCTCTTGGATCGATTTTATCATCAATAGCGCGAAAAATTCGATCTTCTAAGCGTGCGTTAGAAACAAACGTCTTTAACTCATCTCCTGTTAAGCCGATAGCTTCTCCCAAAGCCTCTCTCGCACTAAGCAACGCCTGATGAGTTTTTTCCAAATCCTCTTCCTTGGCGTATGTGCTCATCAAAAGACCATAAACAATAGCTTTAGAAACAGGGTCAAGTCCTTTTTGAACTGCTTTTCTGCACTTTTCTATTATTTTAGATGGTCTCTCAAGCTGTTCAAAGGAGTTTACGCAATCTAACAATTCCGTATCAGACACAGCCACTTGTTTCACCTCAAATATAGCATAAGCAGTTTTACTCGCCTCTCTCTACAATTTTTTATATGAACTTCTATTTATTTTTTGCATGAACGCTTTGGGAATGAAGAAGAGCTGTTAACAAGTTCCCAGATAGAGTGGATAATTCGATATTCTTCTGTAAGAATATCGGCAATCGAAATACTTCCAAGAATGCTAAAATCGGTCAAGATTAAAGTAGCCAGCCTGCCAGAAAAGATATACCTTGGTTTGCAGCAGATAGCTGCAGACTTTGATTAAGTGTGCAAGTCTTCCAGCACTTGCTTCTGATAACTCTTTAGTGTAGGTTTTCTTGTCTCCGAAGGGTTGGTGAGGGAAGAAGTTTTTCATGAAGCGTGCGTGGCTGTGTGTGATGAATGCTTTTTTTATGGTTGCTATTTGTCTGTTATCGAGGGTTTTCAGCTTGTTCAAGACGTATTTTTCGCTGCTAAGTAATTGAACATTGAACCCGTGTTTTTGCAGGATTTCTGCTATTTTTAAGGCTTCTTTTGGTGGTGGTTGTTCGATTATCTTTTGAATTCCTGCTTTTTCTGCGAAAGGATTGTATTTTGCCATGACCGCTGGCATTTCCACGTAAGGCGTTCCAACTAAGGGTAGTGTTTCTTTAACAAGTTTGGTGCCTAAGCCTATTGTTCGATATTTTGGGTGCACGACTACTCGGCTTATTATGCTTAGCTTCTCGTTCAGCTCCTTCATAGACATCTTTGGCAGAACAAGTCTTCTTCCGAAGCATGTGGGTGGCGGATAGCAGTAGACTATGACTCCGCATAATTCGTCGCCGCGCGAGCGTAAACGGAAAACAAAGCATACACTCCATCTTAAAGCCTCACATGAAGTCTGCTAATTCTGCATAGGGCATTTTTCCGCCGAAGGGTCTGCCCAAAAGATCATGCGTTGCCTTCTGGCTCCACCTGATTACTTCCAAGGCAGCTTCAAGCTGCCATGCTTCGGGACTCCAAACCGCACGGTTCATGTCCTTGTCAAGCTGAGTTAACAATTTAAAATCGAGGAAAACACCAACGCCACTACCCTTATGCACCGCAGGAATCAGCTGGGTTGGGTTTGGAACAGGCCAAGGCTCGGACCCTATTTTGCGATGCAACAACAAAGTCTTCATTTGGAAAAAGTTGTCTTTGCGAACGGCTGAGAAAATTGCTCGCAATTGCACATCAACGGTTTTGGCAAGGTCAATCGGGCTTGGGCTGTCACCTGCTTTTTCATCAAGCGGAACAGCGATGAGCAGGCAACTTGACCTCAAGGCTTTTCACTGGACAATTTTCACGTAGCCTTGAACCTCATCGACTTCAATGGAGCTGACCTTGTAGCCCATAGCCCTAACAAACTTGGAAAGCTATTCATCCACGCTCCCGTTGTAGCGCACAATCCTGCTTCCGCTGAAGTAAATGACCAAGACAACATTGTCTTTATCGTCTGTTTGATAGAAAACTGTGCCAAGCTCGTGTATGCTCTTCCGCAGAAGCTCAACATCGCGCGCGCGTTATCCGAGCGACAAGCTGAAACCTCACTCCACTCGCCTCCCAACAACCGCGCACGCAGTCGATTCCTGCTCTCGAAGAACATATTAGGCTACTTTTTCGGGAGCCACAATCTCAATGGAGTGGAAAAGTTGCACTGGCTTTATGCAGTCAATGCGCTTCTAAGTAAAACTCAGGACTTACTATTAAGGGCTAACGTTTGGAGTTATAGTAATTGAAGTGCTGGAAATGCGGTCGCATTCTGCAAGAAAAATCAGCCTATTTTTACTGTCCCGTTTGCAAGAAAGTTAGGAAATACAAAAAACTGCATGAGTCTCATATGGGCGGCACTTGATTTAGTTCTTTTAAGTATTTAGTTATAGGACCTATCTTAGTTATTGCATAAGCAACTCTTTTTTGTCTGCTGGTCTCTCTTCAATAGAATTCTGGTTTGTTTAAAAAAGCTAAGCATTTTTCAATACGCTACAGTTCACGTTAGCCTTACGCATTATATGGGTTAGCTTTAACGGTTTAATGTAAGTCGGAACTTAAAGGATGTCTAAATTCATTTCAAGTTTTGACCTTTATATAAACCCTTTATGTATGCTACGCCTTTTCTCTAAAGAAAGAAAAGTCGAATTAACACTACTTGCTTTTTATGAATATTCTAACTTAATCCAGCACACGCAAAATTTATATAAGTCTTGAGAACGCTGAAGTATCCACTGGCGGAATTGTTATAGGTTTTAAAATGAGTGATACGCATCGGTTGAGTCGGAAGTTGATTGGAAGAACCAAAAAATAGTTTGCTACCTACCAATTACTCTTCCAACAAGCAAGGTTAGAATAAAGAGAAAAGATGAGCCCGTTGCTGCTCGTCAAGTCGCCATTGAAGGTGACGACTTATTGGAGTGGCAAATATCTTACAAAAAGAATGGGGCTTTAATAGAAGCTGGAAAGATGTTAAAGTTAGGATACGATCACAAACTTTTTACAAAAGAAGAATTAGAAAAGTTAAGGGAATATGCAAAAGGCACTCCTTTATTCGATCAAGAGTTTGAAATAAAAAAGGAAGAGACTGATAAGAAATTTCTGGAAGAATTTGAGATAATCATGAGACATGTTCCAATTATTCGTAAAAAGTTAGAAAACGGGTGTTTCGTAGAGGCCGAGTTGAAACATAAACAAAAGGCGGTTGGATATCAACCGATGCTTTATATTTTCATTCCCGCGAGAAATGTGATGTCAAATTCTCAGACGTTTACATATCTGTTTAATCCTTATCACTTTCCCGCTAAAGTTTTATTTTAAAAAGATTATTTTGTTTAAATTAGGGTGATAAATCTATGACTCTTTCATTTGCTGTTAAGTTATCTAGCGTTTCTAAGCGTTATGGCGATGTGACAGCTGTAGATTATCTTGATCTGGAGGTGAAAAGAGGTGAAATTTTTGGGCTTCTTGGTCCAAATGGTTCTGGAAAGTCGACAACGCTTAAAATGATTTTGGGATTGGTTAAGCCTGGTTCTGGTTCTGTGAACGTTTTAGGTATTAATGTTGAGGATGATCCAGTTGCAGTTAAGAGGAAAATAGGGTATGTGCCTGAATCTCCTCGTGTTTATGAGTTTCTAACGGGTCTTGAGTTTCTTGATTTTACGGGTGATGTTTATGGTATGGCTCCGGATGAGAAGAAAAAGCGAATTGAAGAGTTTGTTAGGGCTCTGGATTTGGAAGGAAGAGAAGGCGACACAATAAGTTCTTATTCTGAGGGGATGAAACAGAAGGTTGTCATTATACACGCTTTAATGCATAAGCCTGAGCTTCTACTTTTGGATGAGCCTTTAAGCGGTTTGGATCCAAAGTCCGCGAGAATCATTAAGGATTTGTTACGTGAGTTGGCTTCGCAAGGCGTAACAACAATCATGTCCACGCATATTTTGGAAATCGCTCAAGCCATGTGCGATAGAATAGGCATAATGTATGAGGGAAGATTATTGGCTTTAGGCACTATGAAGGAATTAAGGCAGAAGGCGAAGATGCCTGAATCAGGGTTGGAGGACATATTCCTTAAGCTTACTGGAACAAGTGATGTTAAGCCTATTGTAGAGGCGTTAATGAAGTGAACTGGAAGAATGTTCTTAGGCTGGTTAGCGTAGACGTTAAGGCTTCTCGAATGATTAGGGGAACAAGGTTTAGGAGGTTTCGAGAAAACAAGACTGTCACATACGCCTTATACATAGGCGCGTGCCTTTTAGGCTTGTTAGTTGGATGGTTTATTGGGAACTTCTTTGCTGGAATAACTGACTTAGCGTTCAAACAGCTTGTTCTGGAGGGCGCCACCAGTCTTTTCATAACCCTTCCAACGATCGCACTTCTTTACGGACTTGTTTTTACTCAAATGAGCCAATTCCAACGTATCGGAGCCAAAGTGTCGATTCAACCTCTTTACTGGTTCCCCATCACATGGCAAGAGCACACGCTTGCCTCCATACTGGCTAATATCATAGGCGCACCTCTCATAATCACAGTTTTTATTTGTTCAAGCATAATTACCCTTTCCTCATTTCTGGGCTTAGTGCCTCTAGCTGTTTTCACAGTGCTTGCGTTGTTGGCGAGTCTCTTTTTAGCCAGCATAACTACTGAAGTGTTCAAGGTTTTGCAGGCTAGAATTTCTGGAGCTGTTACAAAGGTTGCTGGACGAGTTGCAGTTTGGGTGAGGCTTATTGGCACTATCCTATTTTTTATAGTCTTTTATGTAATCTATTTTTCCCTTTACTACAGTGTGTCACCTCTAGCCCTTATCGAATCGGTTGCTTGTGGACAGAGGATACTTTGGTTCATTCCCTATCTTTGGCCTGGTATGACTCTTTCAGCCTTTGCTACTGGCTTGTGGCTGGAAACAGCGCTATTTTTATCGGCTTCCGTAGCGTTCATTTATTTCCTTTTTTTAGCTGCTGTTAATTTGAACGTTAAGTTCGGCTTGTATGAAGCGCCCTCGATTAAAATTTCTCGCGGAATCTATGCTCCCAAAACTGGCGTGCTTGGAAGGTTAGGGTTCTCTTCTC
>JAVZLK010000031.1:0-18796 GCA_038883795.1 Bathyarchaeia archaeon | reverse complement strand
GAAAGGGCTAAAGCTTATATGAATAAAATCAAGGCAAGCGGCGCCCAAATCCTAACAGACACATGCGCCGTAGTTACATGGACAGAAAAGCTCGGAATAAGAACAATAATGACAAACTCTGCAAAAACAGCTCATTATGCGCCAACCCTAAACAAGGCAGAAACCATCCTAGCACCGCTAAAAGAATGCTTAAAAACAGCCCTAAAAGAATAAGGTTTAAACGAAACCCGAAAATATTTGCATGATGCCAAACCCAAAATAAGGGCTCATAGGGCTCCGGTAGTATAGCCCGGTCAAGTATTCCGGCCTTTCGAGCCGGAGACGCGGGTTCAAATCCCGCCCGGAGCACTCCAAAACTGCCTGCTTCAGCAAAAAGAAGCCAGAAATGGGCTTCTTTGGTCCCTGGCCTTTGGGACCGTCCTGGGACCGTCCCAAATACATTGCGAGGGCCGTCCTATGGCCGGAGACAGAATAAAACAATTAAAAAGGCGGGTTGAGGAGCAAGCTAGGGCTTTGGGTTCTTTAGCTTCAAGCCTTGAAGGCGAGGATAGGCTTGGAGAGCTGGTGAGGCGTGTGGAGAAGCCTTGCGAAGCCTTAAGCAGTTTAGCTGCTGGTGGCGTTTCCTTTGAAGGCTTTGTTTTAAGCTGGCCTGAAACCAGGGAGTTGTTTCTGCAGTATGTTGAGTTTAAGCGTTATGAGCCTGCCAATGCAAGGAATATGATTGGCTATTTAGATAGGTTTGTTAAGACGCCTATTAAAGAGCCTTTGGATGTTATGCGACTGTTTTCGCCTTTAACCGCTGGTCAGAGGCACCACTTGAACCGTGCTATGCGGGCTTGGTTTAAATGCTTAGAAATTAACAAGCCTAATGGACGGTTTAAAGAGTTTCTTGACAGCTTGAGGAAAGCTATTCCCAAGGATGAGGTGGGCATAGACATTAAAGTGCCAGAAGAAGAACAGATAATCTCAGACTTGAAGCGAATAGTTTCTGAGCCTTTGCCTTTGCAAGCAGAGTATAACTTGCTTTTGGATTCTGGTTTGAGGCTTGTGGAAGTTGTCAGGCTTTTGAACAATTTTCCAGAGGCTGAACATTTGGAAGGGTTTTACTGCTGCCCTGTTGGGTTTTTCAGAGGGTCAAAACAAGCGTATTATTGCTACATGACAGAATACACCTATCAGTTAATAAAGAAGCTGAATGAAAAAGTTTCAGAAATTAGGCTGAAAAGGCTGCATCAACTTCACGGATATACGAGGGCAAAGTATCTCAGGAAGTTTGCTAATGACATGATGACAAGCGAGAAGTTAAACATTCCAGAAAGCGTTGCAGACTTTATTCAGGGGAGGGTTCCAAGAAGCATTGGAGCTAAGCATTACATGAAGCTTAAGCGGAAAGCAGATGAATACTACCCAAGATACTCACAATACATAACGGAGCTGAGGCGGAAGGCTGGAATAATAACAGCCTAAAAACTTCCCTTTTATTTTTAGATAAAGGTTTAAGCAAGAGATCTCCTATGAATTATCTTTAGGATGCAGTTGCGCAAGAACGAGCTACTTTTCATAGTTTTACCATCAAATTTTTCTAAGACTGTTTCTTCTACACGCCGATTAAGAAGCTTACTTTGTTCCTTCCTCCGTTGCGCCTACAAACTTGTCATAATAACAGTATCTCACTCTATCCTCGATTGGTAATTTACCGTATTTAGCTGATCCCCAGGGTCTTAATGGAGCAAGAGGAGAAACTGATGCATGGACTTCTACATGAATTCTCTTTTCATTTTTAATATCGACTGCGAGGAAATCTATTTCCTTTCCACGATAGCCAACTTTAACCCCACACATGACGAAGAAACCTTGCTGATTTAACCATAGGTTAACAATTTCCTCTGCTGGGTCCATGAATAAACCTCGTTAAATTGCTACTTAATCCACATATCAAGTTTTCCAGATAAATCCGCTTCCTTAGCAATTGCTTTTGATTTTTTGGACGTTTTTCTTGAAGTTTCTAGGATTTTATGCATAGTTTCCAGCTCTTTTGCTAGCGCATCGTATATTTCGTCTAAGCGAGATTTCCAATCTTCTAGCTCAAGCATCTCCAAGGCTAAATCATCAATAGCCCTCTGAACGATGTCATGCTCCTTAATACGCTTAAAAAGAGGTTTAACATCAATTTTATGAATATTTTTTAAAAGTTCTTGAGCTTTCCCTTTTATTTGCTGTAGTTTTTCAAGCATCGGCATGTGAATATGGCTCCAGACTTGTTTTCCATGGAACGTAACCCATGCGCCCTCCGTTTCGGCCATTAGACTGATTAATTGCAAAAAGGCGATTGTGCTGTTGAGGTATAATGCCAATGGAGCACCCAACGTCACATCCACTACATTCATGTTAAGTAATGCTGAGGTTGTTCCTAGCACCTTATTTTTTGACAAAAATGCAGTCCAAAACAAGTCCGGCGAAGTTAACCTCGCTTTCCTCACCAGCAATATGTTACCGGAAATTTTTTCATATGCGGAGTAAATGTCATTTGCTGCTATGATAGTATTGTTTAATGGGAGAAGACCTACTAGTTTCAGCATTTCTTGTGGGGTTGATTCAGCATCAATTATTGCACGCTCTTCTTCATCCGTTATATCTATATGTTTCACTTTGCTATAAGTTCTCAATGAAAACACCGTGGAACTTGTTGGAAGTCCAAAGGAAATTTTTGTTTTTCTAATACTTATGAAAACAGTTCCGTTTCTTACGTTATCAAGCACGAAAACTGCGCTAGGGCTTCTGGCACCATATCTGCTTATGAAAAGCTTACGGGCAAACTTTTCTACTCCCTTTGTAGTGAATTGACCAGGATTGTATACTTTAATTTCGATTGTTTTATTTTTTACAAAATCCTTCATTGTAGGGTTTTCTTTCAATTGGTCTAACAATTCTAAAATAAGAGCGTATGCTTTCACCGAATTAAAAGCCACAAGGGGCTTTAAATTGCCAATATGCCGCCTAACAAAATCGTTTATTTTAGATATTTTAAGCGAAACTATCTCTTCCAAATTTAATCTATTATCCGTAGAAGTTTCAAATTCTCTGATTTTAAGCCCTAATGTATCGATTTTTTCACGTATGTCATCTAACTTCTTTTTAAAGACTGAAAGAACGAGTGGTTTATCTTTTGAATCTTTTTGCAATATAATTAAATAATCACGATAATGTGCTGATTCACTGAACGCGACTTCAGCAGCGCTTCTCAAAATATATCTTATAGCATATCCTTTTTTAAAAAGATATTCTCTAACACTTTGAGAAGATCCCCCAACGAAGAATTCTTCGGGTATAACTATGGCAAGTGTTCCATTTTCTTTAAGCAATTTATCTGCAGCAACTACAAAGTATGCCCAGTATCCTGTTTTTCCTTTAACTTCTGGCACTAATTTTTCTAGTTCTTCTTTTTTTGCTGGTATTCGCTCTCTCCTTGTGAATGGTGGATTCATAATTACAACATCAAAGTCCCTAGGAATTTTCTCCTTCCTCATTAACTCTATCCATTTGGTTAATGTCTGCTCTCCCGCGACTTTAGGTGGGTCAACTTTTTCGCTTCGCGATGCAGATTCAATCATGGTTTCTATGCCGTCTTGGCTCAAGACATGGGGTTGTAGTGGAATTTCGATGTTCTGTGCCGTGAGGTTCATGGAAGTCATGTGTGAGGCAAAGTGCATTACGTCTATGCCCCAAATGTCATCGATGAGTTTTTTATGAAGTTCTTCTTTACTCATCGGTGGGGCTAACGCTGCCTTACGCTGATATGCCTCGACTAGAAGTGTGCCGGAGCCGCATGCCGGGTCCAAAACTTTAGCATCCCAACGGTCAATAGCTAATGTCGTCAATAACTTCGCTGCTTCCGGTTTAGTATAGAATGCGCCTAAGTTCTTGCGTGTCTCAGGCGGGATGGTTTCATGGTAAAGTCTGCCGAAGAGGTCTTCTTTAATATGTTGTGGTCGTAACGCTTTCAGGTTAGAAACTATGCGAGCAATCGAATAAACAATTCTAAAATCGCTGCGGAGAATGGGGAACAAGTCAAAACCTAAAATATGTGGATAGGCTTCTCGTCCTTTACTAAGAGTCCGCTCGAGGATATCTAGGAAATCTTTAGGTGGATTTAATGGGTCAATGTCAGGTAGTTTGTCATAGCCAAGTTTCTCAGAAATTATGTGGTAAAACAGGAGTTGATTTACAAGAATATAGGCTGTTATGTCAGCAATATATAATCGTGCTTCCTCATCGCTTACTCCTGAAAAATCCTTAAGGAGGCTTTTATAAATGTCAAAACGCCCTACAACAGCCATAGCACTATCAAAAACTGGCTTCTGCGATAAACTTTGTCGCAGATAACCAGCAATTTCCCTAATCGAATCGCGGGCGACATCCACAACCAAATCATAACTAACTTTAGTCTTCCTTGTCTGGAGCCAATCCCTAAAAGACGTTGAGAACGCTTCCGCCAAATCTTCCAGTGTTAACTCTTTTCTATCAGCAAGCCAATCCGTTAATATAATAGCGGAAACTTTCATTCGCGGATAGTTACGCTCCAACTCGCTGAGTGGAATATCCCGCACGTAGTTTGGAAACAGTAAAGCAACTGCATTACGTGTTCCAAGTTTCCGAGCTTTTTGGTCAGCCTCGATAATAGCCTTTGTTAACTGAATCTCAGAGTCTATCTTAACTTCAGAAATAACCTTAGCACCATCACCCTCAAGAACCAGATCAGGAAAACGCTCATCCAAGCCTGTCTCTGGAAAATAACGCCAACCAAATCTCTCGAAAACCTTGCCGATAAATGGATAAAGCGTGCGCTCCGTAACCCTACTAGACAACTAAACCCACCAATATGCTACAAGAGGAAACCCGCTTTCATTAGTTTTAAGGTTATCCATATATTCTTAAATGCCTTCACTAATGCTTTTTCCTTATATACGTAAAAGTGAGGAGCAAAAAACCTTAACCATTATACTACTCCTTCTATTCTCTCGAGCTTTTTCTGCTTTCTTTTTAGCCATGCTTTTATGAATTCTTCTATTTCACTGCGGTTGTATGGGTCCTTCCAAGCGTTTTCGAGGGCTTGACATTCGTTTGTTGCGCCTATGAGCCCGAAGTAGGTTGTTAGCTCATAGTATAGTTGTTCTCGCTCAATTTCATTTAGCCAAACCTTCATTTCGTTTAATATGGCGTTTAATACTGCTCTGCTCATGTTTTTCTCCTTTTTCTTATGTTTTCCCAGTATTCTTCTATTTCTTTTAGGCGTTGTTCAAGCTCTTTTATTGTTTGTTTGTCCCATCCATGTTCCTTTCCTTCTCTGTAGGCTTCAAATACTCTTTCTATGGCGTTGTCTATTGCTTCGCTTATGTATTCTTTTGCGTTGGATGGTGCTCCGAAGGTTTCTGGCGCCATGTAGTCTATTATGGCGTCCATTTTTTCTATTGTTTCTTTGGGGACTTCAAAGTATTCATATTCGTCGTTTAGCCAGTCGAGTTTGAAGCGGATGGCTTCTCTTATGAACTCTTCTCTTGTTGTGTAGCCTCTCTGTTTGTTTTTGTTTATGAAGTTTTCAACCTCTGCCAAGAGTTCTGGTGGGAGAATGACTGAGTTTGAGAGGAGGCTTTCTATGGCGTCCGTGTATGTTTGTAGGGTTTTTGTTTGGGCTGTGAGGTCTCCGAGGAGTTGGGTGAGCTTTTCATGGGCGCTGTCCGAGATTCTTAGGGTTTTCACGTTTCTCATCTCCTGTTATGGTATAAATGATATTTGTATGATAAACCTTTTAAATTTTTTGTATTATCTATTTATTGTATACAATTTATGCGAGATGCATGATGTATGCGAAGGGTTAAGATGGACGTAACCATAGACCCAGAAATCCTGAAGGAAATCGACATACTACGCGGGAGGGAGAAGCGAAGCACCTTTGTCGAGCACCTTCTAAGGATTGGGCTTGAAGCCTGTAAAATGGACAATCCAACTTCACGCGTGAGCAGGAAAGCAAAAGAAAATGTAAAGGAGGTTCGCTGATGGGTGGGAAAGGCGACTTGAAGGTTCTTGCGAAGTCTGCTGAAGATTTAGCCTACGCTTTAAGGGATACGCTTGATGTTTTGGCTGATCATGAGCGCCGTATTAAGCGTCTTGAGGAGAAGCTCGGCTTTTTGGCAGATGTAGAATCTCGTGTTGTTGAGAAAGCAGTTGCTGGAGGTCGAGTGAAGTAAAGCTTCAACTTTTAGCCAAAATAACGGATGCTGAGCTTCTGCGTAAAAGTATGCATGAGCTTGGAACAGTCTTTTATCAGGCTGATGGCGAAGGCAACATTACGAAGGTTGTTTATTTTAGTGGTTCAAGGGTTGTGGAGTTTGTTGGCAAGGTTGACGAGGCCTTAGCAAAGTGTGTCAAAGCCTTGGGGCATAAGGTTGACTCTGTAGAGGTTGATGAGTTTCAGGGTTTTGTCCGCATAGTCCAGCAGGGCTGAACATTTTTTATGCGTCTGAGGGTGACTAAGGATGTCGATTCGCATCGTGTTAATCCAAACTATCCTACATTACGCATCGAGTTTGAACTGCCAAAAGACGACAACTTCCGCATCCGCAACATGTTTGAGGCGGATTGGTGTCCAAGGGATGACGAGATAATTGAGGTTGTTGAGAAAATGCTGGACATAAGTCCAACTTTTGGGCCTAAATTGGCAAGGCGTTTAGAGGCTAAAAGCAAAATGTTGTGGAGACTGCTAATCGAATACGCTTTCTCGCTGCACCAGGTGAAGCCTCACCTTGAGGGGGTATTGAGCAGTAGGCGAGGCGCATAGCTTATTGAATTTTGGGGGCTTGGCGTTGGGTAGAAATTTGACGATTTATGTTCCAAACGACGTTGCGGAGAAAATGGCGATGTTTCCAGAGGTTAACTGGTCTGAAATTTGCAGAAGGGCAATAATTGAGTATCTTGGTGTGCGGGAGAAAGACCTGGACTTGGTTAGGAGGGTAGCCCTTGAAGCTGCTTATGAAGTTGTCAGCGAGCATTTGGAAGATTACGAGCATAAAGAAAAACCCCTAAAGCCTGAAATGCTGGTGGAGTGATGCCCTTCAGATTTTACTGTAGTGGATGCGGTTTTCTGCTTTACGAATGTGGAGATGAGATTTTACACTATCAAACGAGCAGAAACGCGTCAAAAAATGAGTTGGGCGTCTCGCCCATAGAAACCTTCATAGCCCGCAAGATAGGCGATAAATGCCCAAAATGCGGAAGAAGGCTCGCAAAGAAGCCCATTAAAATTGATGTTTACCCTTTAAGGAGCATAAAAAATGGGTAGGACCAAAACAGTTGTATTTGTCCCAATAAGCCAAACACGTTGCTGGAGCTGCGCGCTACTTGAGGAAACCGTCGGCGAGGACATAAACTCCGGCCGCATCGTGAAGCGTTACAGATGCCCAAAAAACATCAGCCTTCCAGAGAGGCTTCCACCATACTTCGCTGAAAAATGCGAACTTTACAAACCTAAAAGGTGATTTTTTGGCTATTAACTACGCTATATTATCTACTACTTCTACCGCCCTTGGGCGTGTTAGAGGCTTTACGATAACGCTCCTTTACATGCTGTTTGATGGGGGCGGCCGCTGCTGCGACTTGGCTGAAAGAAGCGGAAAAAGCCAGAATTATGTTTGGAGATATTTGAAGAACATGGAAAGGTATGGTTTAGCCTTAAAAAATGGCGATTTCTGGTTTTTAACAGATTCTGGAGCTGAATTTGTTAAGTATTTGAATGTCGTATATAATAATAATATAGATGATTATCGAAAGAAATTAGAAAGAAAATCGAAAGAAAATAGAAACAAAGTAGAAACTAACCAGCCGAAAAATACCAAACAAATTCCAATTAGCTTGTGGCTTCAAAATACTGGTTTAGACAATGTGGAAAAGGAAGTAGTAGAAGTATTGCTAAAGCATTATAACGAAACAGGCTCAAAATTTATCTTAATAAGAGATAACTTTGAACTTGCTGAAAAGCTAAAGGCAAACCCAACAGAAGTTCTCGAAGCCCTAAAAAACCTAAGACAAGACAACATAATCTACCTATACCGCTCAGACATACAAGGCTACTGGAAAATAGGTCTTAAAATAAACTTCCTGAAAGTTTTAGAAACCGTGAACGTAGGCTAAAGGAAGGCAAAGAAAAGTGGAAAAAGTCAAGGCTAAGAAGATTCTATTAAAAACAGGCTGCTTTTCGACTCATTTTAGTAATTGTAGACTTTCACCGACCATGAAAGTTGGTATCTTAGCTTGAATTTCTAAAATTATTGAGGCGTGGTAAGGTTTCAAACCGCTCTAAAATTAGAAATTTTAAAATATCTATAAAATGAAATTACTATCGTGCCTGGAATCCAGGATAATTTCCAAAGAACACTTAATTACAGTATGAATTTAATAGACGATTTGATTAAAAAGTATAAGCCCTATGTTCTCTTTTCAGGTGGGAGGGATAGTTTAGTAACTTTGCATTTGGTTAAAAAAGTTTGCGATAGGAAAGAGTCAGAGGTTTCAGCTGTTTTTGTGGATACAACCAACTCAACACCGGGTAACACGACATATGTTAAGGAGATTTGTGAAAGTTTGAAAGTTAAATTAGAGGTAGTTCATCCTAAAGAGGACTTCTTTTCTTTAGTTAAGAAGTGGGGCTTTCCGACAGTTACGAGAAGGTGGTGTTGTTATCATCTTAAAATTGAACCCCTCAAGCGTTTTTTCAGGAACATGAAAAGTTCCGAAATAATAATTTTTGATGGCATGCGCGCGGATGAATCCTCAAAGAGGAAAAACTATCAAATTATTGGATGGCATAGACATTTTCAATCCCTTAATTGTCATCCCATTTTTTATTGGAAAAAAGAAGACGTTTTAAAATACATTAGATTAAATCACTTAAAAGAAAATCCTTTGTATAAAATATTTCCAAGGGCAACAGACTGCTGGTGCACCGCATTTAAAACCGTGAATCAGTTTAAAGCCTTAAAAGCTCATTTTCCAGAATTTTTTCAAGAATTCGTTGAAGTTGAGAAATGTTTGAAAACGAGAGGAAGTGCACTTTTTAAGTCAGGTAAGAAAGTATATTTAAGGGATATATAAGTTGTATGACCCGTCCCTAATTGTAGAGCTTCGTGACGGGTTGCCTTGTCTAGACATACCGAGCTACACATTAAAAAGATATATCCTTTACCGAATAATTTTTGCTGAATGGACAAAATGGATAGCGCCCAAGACGGAATGGATTGGCTACTTGGATTTAACGGCTGGACCAGGATACAGCATAGTCAGAGAATATAAAGACAACTATCAAGTAGCTGCCTCCCCGGTAATTGCACTAAAAACTGAGCCAAAATTTACTAATCTCATATTCATCGAAAGGGAAAAG
Source organism: Bathyarchaeia archaeon (assembly GCA_038883795.1). GTDB lineage: Archaea > Thermoproteota > Bathyarchaeia > Bathyarchaeales > Bathycorpusculaceae > JASEJA01. The sequence goes on along the minus strand of JAVZLK010000031.1, from coordinate 9,366 downwards.
AATTTTTATGATGCGCTTGAAAAGCGAGTAAAAACGCGTTTCGCGGAAAGGGAAAAGAATTGTCGCTTTCTGCTTGGAGATGCAAATGTGTATGTGCGGTCAGCCATTAAGATGCTAGAGGGACATTGTCTAGTTTGCGTTGACCCATTTAGACCAACTGATATTAGTTGGAAAACTCTTGAAAAGATATTAGAAGAGGATTTCTGCGATCTCATAGGCGCATACCCTGCTCCACTTGTCCAACGTTCTATCGGAAGACATAGCGGAAGATATTTCGTTCCGGGGGTGCATAGACATATGCCGCCTGGCTTTCTGCTTAACATCAAAAAGCGTATTTTCCAAAAAAGTGCTGAGTTTTGTAGAAAAGTAATAAAACAAAATTTTGGCAGGTTTTCAATACACTGTTTTGTTAAAGAACTACCGTATCCAATTTTGTTTTGCACGAAAGATTTTAACCTTGCAAACCATCTATATGATAAATTAGAGGCGGAAAAACGCCATGACCAAATCATTTATGAAAAATGAAACTTTACAAGAACTACGAAATTTACTGGTTAACAATATTAAAGACGAGGGAAAGTTTAAAGGACAAGATTTTGAGCAAATTGTAGGCCTCCTAGACGAGTTACTGGAAATAGTCAACGGGGAAATAGAAAAAGGAAAAACGTTTAACGAAATAAAAAAGACCGTTGTTGATTTCTTGGTTAAGAAAAAAGAAGAGGTAGTGGCATGAAAATCGAAAAAATTAATGTCGAAGGTTTTAGAGCCTTTAATAAGCCTTATGAATTTACTTTTAATGAGAAGCTTACAGTGATATTAGGTCCTAATGGCACAGGTAAAACAAGCTTATGTGATGCCATCGAATGGGCGTTGTTGGGCAAATTACCACAGTATGATAGTGCTGAAGCGGAGCAAGAAGATACAATAATAAATAGAGACAGTCTAAATCGAGAGGCCAGAGTAGCTATATCTTTTAGGAAGGGAAAATCTAAGACCAAAATTGTAAGAAGTGTAGCATCATCAAAAGTTTGGAAGCCAACACGCTCTGCTAAGCTAAAAATATTGGAAGGAGATAAGATTGAAATAGCCCCTGAAACTTTTCGTGCGACTGTTTACCTACGTCAAGAAGCACTTCGAGAATTCATTCAAGCGAAACCAGAGAAGAGAGGGCCTGTTCTCAGTTCTCTATTGGGAATTGAATTTATCGTAGCTCTGGAAAATGGGGTAAAAGAAGCCGAAAAGTTGATAGAGGGTGATAAGAAATCTTTAAAAGACGACATTGACGGCAAACGAGGAGAGTTAAATAAGTATTGGGAAGAGTGCGAATCCTTAAGTTCTCAAAAAACATCGTTGAAAGAAAAAATGAATTTGACGCAAAAGGAATTTGAAAATGAGCTTAAAGTTTCATCTATCATTTCAAGAGCTAAAGACCTTTTTGAAAAACTTGAAAAAATTGGGGATATTATAAATTTAAAAATGCCTGTTATCTTTAAGGAAGATTTAATGACGGTTCGTGCATTTTTAGATAAGCTCCCAAGCATGCATTTAGAATGGAAACAAAAGATATCAAGTGAGCTTAGTCAATATAAGGAAAGAAAAAGAAGAATTGAAGAACTTGAGCGAAAAATCGAAGAATTTGATGAAAGTGTAATCAACCAAAAAATTAAGGGGCTTCAAGAAAAAATAAAGTTGAAAGAAAAGGCATTAGAAGTTAAAGATTCTTACTCTAAAGTTTTGATTTCAGGAAAGGAGTATCTTCAATTAGCTATGCCAAATGAGTGCCCATTGTGTGAAAGCAGAATAGATGCTTCAACAACTCTTAACCGTGTGAGTATCAAAGTCGAAGAGCTTAAAGAGAAAAAAGAAATAGAAGCTTTGTATGAAGAAATAAAGAAATTAAAACAAGAAGAACGTAATCTGAGCCTGAAGTTAGATAACCTACGCTCTTGGCGGCAAGAAAAAGAAGAACTGGAAAAGAATTTTGATCAAGAAAAGTATGAGAAACTAGAAAGTGCAAAGAGCGAGTATGAGGCTCTTGAAACTGAAGCAACGATATTAGTCGAGCTTTATAACATTTTCAAAAAAGAACAGGAACTTGCTCAGCGTTATCCGCAATTACCTTCAGAAGATGACATTAAAAATGACGAGATGAAACTTGAAAAGTTAACACGCTTTCATGAATTTGTAAAAACCCTGAACGAGCATTTTAGCAGAATATCTCCATTGTTTATCCAGAAAAGAATTGAGTCTCTGAATCCCATCATTAGTGATTATGCAAAGATTTTGGCACCGCATCCAACTTTTTCTAAAATATCCATCATATATAACGAACACGGTTACTGGCTACAGGGTGTTAGTGAAACGGGCGAGAAAACTTATGTTCAAACGTTATTCAGCACGGGTCAACTTAATGAGTCTGCTGTTCTTATTCTTCTTGCCATGGCTAAAAAAGCGCCTCATAAATTAGAATTTGTTATTATGGATGACCCTAGTCAATCTTTGGATTCCTATGGGAAACGGAGGTTAGCAGAGTTATTAGCTAAAGCTTCGCAAGATAAGCAAATAATAGTTTCGACCATGGATAGCGAATTTGCAAATTACATTAAATCTACTTATCCACAAGCTGCGTTCATAAAATTTTTAGAATACAAAAAAGGAGAAGGGCCTGTTGTCGAAAATGTTAGCTGATTATGTTTTAGTCATTGTAAAGTGGTCGTATGTTCCCTCTAACCGAGCTGTCACAAGGAACGTTCCTAGCGAAGCCCGTAGAATTTTGATGGGTCCTATAGCAACTGGTTCAAAGCATTATCCTTGGATATTGGAGAATGGCTTAGACCAATTTTTGGAACCTTATATATTCTCCCTCATTAAACCCAAGGAACATAAGGAAGTTCGGGGCAAAGTAGGGCCTGCTGAGGGCGCAGTAGCCATCTTCAAGATTAAAAACGCGAACGATGAAGACTTTAGAAGACTTATTGAAGGTCTTGGTAGATTCTGTGAGGAATGGAAAACAAAGGGTAAATACGGTGTCAAAATTAATTCGTATCAAATCGCTACATCAAAACTTATAGTATATAAGTAGCGATAGAAACTAGGATAATGGAATGAAAGACTACTACTTTTACCCTCGACAAGAAGAGTTAATACAAAAAAGGCTTTTTGACTCTGTTGCTCAAAGAAAAGCAATATTAATACCAAGAAAATGGCTGAAGAATTCTTATATAGCCTTTTTCTATAAAACACCCAAAAGTATAGTATGTCCACACTTTTGGCTTTTAAAACCATTCATAGGGTGTCCCTATGGATGCAGTTATTGTTATCTACAGGGGACTTTTTTTGGTAATAAAAAGCCAAGATTTAAAGACATGAACAAGATGGCCAAAACATTGAAAGAATTTCTTTCCTGGTTGGACTCAATTGGCATCAACCTACTTCTTTGCGTAGGAGAACTGGCCGACTGTTTGGCGATACCAAAATGGACTGAAATATTTTTGGAAAAAACAATCCCGATAATGGAAAAATATCCAGGAAACAAGCTCTTATTTCTCAGCAAAGCTGGAAAAGATAACATTTATCCTCTTCTTAATGATAAAGAACTCAAAAAATTTCTTATTGTAAGCTTTTCTTTGAACCCTGAGGCGGTAGTTGAAAAATTTGAGAAAGGAACAGCACGTCTAAAAGATCGTCTCGAGGCAATGAGAATATTACAAGAAGAAGGTTATAATGTGAGAATTAGAATTGACCCGATGATTCCCGTAGAAAATTGGGCAGCTCATTATTCGGAGTTAATTAAGATAATATTTGATGAATTCAAATTGAAGCCCGAAAGAATAACGATAGGTAGTCTGAGAGGTTTGAAAAAAACCATGTATTATGCCAAAGATAAAAGTTGGATAAGCTATTTAGACGAGAAAGAAAAGACAGGATGGGGATTAAAAATTCAAAAGGATTTACGGACATCCCTATACAGCATAGTTCTTGAAGAAATACGTAAAACAGGATTCAATGGGCAACTAGCACTATGCAAGGAAACTCCGTATGTTTGGGAAGTGCTTGCTGAAAAAAAATTAATTCTTCCGCCAGGAAATCCTCCTGACTGGGAAAATGTAAGGTGCAACTGCAAATTTTAAACTGATGTTTAGAAAATTACAACTTAGCTATGCACTTTTTCCGTTACTAAACTAAGTTTTTCCGCGTATTGCAAGAATGCTATACGTAGTGTTTCGCTTTCGCTTTGTCCCAGCTTTTGGCATATTCTGTCTAATAGTTCTTTGTGTTGTGGGCTTAAAACAACCCGGACGATGTATTTTCTTGCCACTTTTTGACCATCCTATTGTATAATTCAATTTATGTTTTGAAACATATATTTTTATTGGGCAGAGCACATGAAAGGCGGGTTTCTGCTCTGCCTTGGGATGAAACCGACCAGTATATTCGCAGCGGACATCGCAGCCCAGAAGATTTTGAGCAGGACAGTTTTCGCACCATAACACTCAGCGAGGATGAGGGCATTAAGGCTGTTGTCGGCAAGCCTAAAGGCTCCGACAAGATGGAGGTTCAAAGCTACCTCTTCGACAAAAGCAAGGGTTGGACTTTAGATAAGGCGAAGGCTTGGTTTGAAGGGCACCGTGAAACACTGGTCAGGGAGCATTTCACGGCCGTTTTCCCCTTCCAGGTTTTGGAGAAAGTTGTTGACAAGCCCTTGCGTATCCGCGGAATAGCCATGAAGGTTGGCATGAGCAGAAACCGTAACATTTACACGCCTGAAGAGCTTGAGGCCTTCGCTTCTAAACTGGTTGGGGCTCCTCTTTACATTGAGCATGTGGCTGTCCCAAACGCTATTGGGCGAGTAACAAATGCCTATTTTGACGGCGAAAACCTCTGGTATGAAGCTGAAATCTACGACGATGAATACGCTGAGAAAATCCGGAAGGGCTTAATCCAGCATGTAAGCGTAGGAGCAGACTACGAGACCATAGACATCCTAGACGGAAAGGTGCCCCACGGGCTACACAACGCCGAGCTAAGCCTTGTAGCCGTGCCGGGCATACCTGAAACCAACATCCAAATACTCGAGAAGCTCAACCCAGCCAACGCTAAGCCCGTATCCATAGCGGAGCAAAGCGACGTTTTACCCCTACAAGCAGGCGAATACTATTTGGCATATTATCGGGACCCCAACGCCTTCCTACCCCAACACTTCACAGCCACGTGGCTAGACAGAGAAAACGGCGTTTTAGCCGTCCAAGGCCGACTGAAGGATAAGCCTGAAGAAACCCGGGTTCAAGCCATCCTTTTCGCCAGGGAAAAGTGGGATGAAGCCAAAATCCAAGACTGGCTTAGGCTCCACCCTCAATACATTGTTGAAAAGGCGAAGCCTTCAGCCCCGAAAGCATCTGAGGCGGATGCTTCGAAAGGGCGTGGAGAGGTGATGGAAACCTCTGAAAACAAGCCTAGACCGCTAATAACCGAGCGGGTTTGGACCCGCAAATACATAAACGACCTGCCGGACTCGGCCTTTGCCATAATCCTTCCAGGCGGAGAAAAAGACGAGGAAGGCAAAACAACTCCCAGAAGCCTCAGAAAGTTTCCACACCACAGGCCAGATGGAAGCATAGACCTTCCTCATTTGAGGAACGCCAATGCAAGGCTTCCACAAAGCAGCCTAACACCCGAACAGAAGGAGCAGGCCATGAGGCACCTTGCAGCCCACAAGAAAAAGTTGGGCATAGGCATGGCCGCTGAAGAGGCTAAACTGGCGGAGCAAACACAAGCCTCAGAAGTCGAGTTTGAAGCGGCTCCCGAGCCAACCATGGACGAGCTTATAGCCAGCATAGAAGACGTGGTTGAACAAATCAACGACGCCATAGAGGCTTTAGAGGGGCGAATCCAAAAGCTTGAACAGTCCCTACAGCCTCAAACTGGAAGCCAAACCGGAAAAGCTGAAACAATAACCGAGCAGCTAACCGTGAAACAGCAGGCAAAGGACCCCAACCTGATTGACAAGAGGAAAATTTTGGAGCTTATACCGCCTGAAAGGGTTGTCCGCTCATGGAGTTACGGTCCAAGACAGCTTGTTTACAAGATCCGCTACCTGCTTTCACAGTCCTCAAACGGACAGGGAGTAAGCCAGGACGAACTGGCTGAAACCCAAAAACAAGGTAGGAGTGACTAAGCATGGCGGACTTGTATCCAGACGTAGATGTAGGCGACGCCGTAACAAGCATGGCTGAAGCCGAAATACTAAGCTTCACAGCCGCAGCCGACATAACCAAAGGAGACCCCGTCTACCTCACAGCCGACCTAACCGTTAGCCCAGCAACATCAGCCCAAGACTGTATAGGAATAGCCCTAAAATCCGCAAAGGCAGGCGAACAAGTTCCAGTCTGCGTTAAAGGCGTCGTCAAAGTCGTCGCCGGCGGAGCCATAACAAGAGGAAAAGCCGTCTACGGAGCAGACTCTTCAAAGCGTGTCTTGGCTTTAGCCGACATAAACGAGGGTGGAACAGCAACCCACAGCTGGACACGGAAGCTTGGATTAGCCCTACAAAGCTTCTCAGCGGCAGGCGACACAGGCCTAATCTACGTGTGCAAGTAGAGAGGTGATGGCTTGTGCCAAAACTTTTTGAACAGTTGATGAAGGACCCAGCCTTCAACGCTGAAGTTAAAGAAATGCTAGTGCGCATAAGCCAAAACCCCTTCTACCAACGCTACATCAAAAAGGGAATCGAAGAGGGACTTTTCAGCGACGCAGCGCAAGCTTTAGGACGCATGCACGACACCGTCATAGAAGCCGCAAAGCCAAACCTTATAGGCAGAGAAATCATATGGGTCCGGCCCACAAAAGAGCCTCTTGAACGTTTCCCAAAAGCCAAGAAGGGCAAAGCCTACGTCATGGCCGAAGGCGGAAAAGTCTACGTTGCCGGCGAAAAATACGACAAAATAGACGTTTCCACAAACGTCATTATAAAATCGGCTGCCGAATGGACGCAAGAGTTTCTCGAAGACGCCACATGGAACGTTATGGACAGGCAGGTAGCCGAATGCGGAAGAAACGTTGCCGAAAAAGAGACGGAACTTGTCCTAAGCCTATACAACAGCATTGCAGCCTCAGACCTAGCTGGCGGAGCCGTTCTAGCCGGCGGGGGAACAGCCATGGACTGGAACAAGGTTACAGCCCTATGGGACGCCGTTGTAAACGAGGACTTCTCGCCAAAAGTTCTGGTGCTCCACCCACGCCAAGTAACCCAGCTCTGGCGAGACGACAAGTTCATAAACAGCCTATACTGGGGAGAAGGCGTAGACATCCGCAAAGGAGTCTTAGCCGAAACATACCTCGGCATGCGCATAGTAACCAGCACAAAATGCACAAACGGAACAGCCTACGCCATAGACACAGACGTAGCAGCAGTAATGCTGATCCGCAGAGACCTACAAACCCAAGACTACGAGGACCCCAAAAACGGGGTTTACGGCATAGTAGCCCACGAACGAATAGGCTTAGGCGTCCTACAATCTAAAGGCGTCGCCAAAATGACAGGCATATCCACAACGGTGTAAAAGGGTGAAAACCTAAACTGAAAAGCCTTCATTCCATCCCCCCTTTTATAGTCCATTAAAACCTCAAGGAGCATGCAATCTTGCCTGTAAAAGTCGGATATGCTGTTGGAAGATGCCCAGCCTGCGGGAAAGTCCACATAGCCAGCCGTCCAACCGACATGGTTACATGCGAATGTTACAGGATCTGCCCGCTGTGCAAGGCTGAAATGAAGCCCTACACACCAGACCTGACACCGTCAACCTACGGTAAAACTGATGCTCGAGACTTGAAGGCGCTGTTTTACTGTGACAGGCACATTCCGCCCCACTACAGCAGCCAAAAACCCGTCGAGGTGACCTTACAGTGACAAGGTTTGAGGAGAAAATAAGGCTGGCAATATTAGTTTTGAAGGCTTTGCGGAGCAAACCCCTAACATTCACACAGCTTGAAAAAAGGACGCTTATCCAGTGCGGGACACATTCAACCTTCATTTCCATCCTACGCTACCTCAAGCAGCAGGAGTTTATAGAAAAAGCCGGCGTTGAGCACACGGCTCCCTACCGCATAACAGCCAAAGGCTTAAAGTTCCTGGAGGCTTGGGAAAATGAGCAGCCTGTTTAGGCGATTCCTAGAAGCCTTCAAGAAGCCTAAAGCCAAAGCCGACACGGCCACGCCAGAGTCAAGCCTCATCGAATGGCCTGAAATAGGCTTAGACGACATTTTAAGGCTCTACTATAAAGACCCAATGTGTAAGGCGTGCGTTGACAGCCTCGCAAGCCAAGCTGTAGGCGTAGGCTTCTACACAACCTACAACCCAGACTATTACAGAGGAGAAAAAGCAAAAGACCACATTGACAACTTCTGCGAAAAAGTAGGCCTAGACCAACTTCTACTCGACGGAGCCAAAATGCTCATCGCCTGTGGAAACGAGTTCTGGCTTAAAATCACACCAAAAAAGTTTGAAGAGATAATCCGCTTACCGCCAGACGCCATCACAAAAATCAATGTTGAACCGCTTTCAGAGGAAATTAAGGCGCCCTACAAGGTTAAAGGATACCTTTTAAGCCACACCTACGGAGGGCAAACCCTCACACCCGAAGCTGTTGTGCATTTCCGCATAAACACGCCTCCAGGCAGAGTTTACGGCGTCGGCTTTCTCCAAGTGCTCCTTGAAAGGTTCACGATTTACGGAGCCACAAGGCCAAGCCTAGCCGAAACAAAAGCCAAAATTGAAACCATACTACCCCGCATATTCGAAAAATACGCTGGACCTGACGTTCTAGCGCTTGTGGAAGACGCAACAGACGAGGACATAGCAAGCTTCAAGCGGACAATAAAAAGCAGGCCGCCTGAAGGAGCCTGGCTATTCTACACGGGCAAAAACGCCAAAGTGGAACCCGTCCAAATAGACCCCAGAGCCCGCTTCGAATACTACATCGACCACATCATAGACCAATATATAATGGGCTTGGAGACGCCTCTCCCAAAACTTTTCACAAGGACAGGCTACACTGAAGCCAGCGCAAAAATAGCCAAAGATTTTGGAGACGCCATAGTAAAGCCCATCCAACGCTACATCAAGCGGACTGTGGAAAGGGAAATCTTCAAGCCCTTATTGGAGCAGGCCGGCTTCGACCCCGAAAAGGCTGGGATACGCCTAAACTGGGGGGCACCAGGCCTTCCCCAAATAAACATGGACCAAATGTTGAAGGCCGCCGAATTGGGGCTTGTCCGCCCAGAAGAGTTCCGCAAAAACGCCGTTAAAATGGGATGGGAGCTTTGGGAGCCGCAGCAAACCGAGGAGCAGCCCGTCGCAGAAAAGCGGAA
>JAVZLK010000030.1:0-19467 GCA_038883795.1 Bathyarchaeia archaeon | reverse complement strand
ATACGGTTGTTTCAGTTAGCTCTTCCTCTTTGGAGTCATTGCTACGCAACTCCTTATTCTCCTCGAAGTATTGGAACGCAAGTTTCAGTTAGCTCTTCCTCTTTGGAGTCATTGCTACGTAGGGTATGCGGAAAAGTTGTGGACAGGGTAAGTGGTTTCAGTTAGCTCTTCCTCTTTGGAGTCATTGCTACCCTACCTCTACGTGAGCGTCCCGAAAGAGATCTCTGGTTTCAGTTAGCTCTTCCTCTTTGGAGTCATTGCTACGCTTTATTGATTTTTTGATTTTCTCTCAAAAAACTATTTCTCTCATCAGAATGGTTGAAGCTCCGTGAAGATCTTTTTTCCGATAAACTTGATGAAGGATCTTCGCAATTATTGTAGTATTTTTATGAAAGCGGAATCCTCAAGTAGTGTGTGAAGGTCTTCAACTGTTTTATGTGCTAATTGCGTAACAAATTCCAAAAGTTTTACGTATGTATTCCTATCCACCGGCTCAATCCCGTGAGCAAGTATTGAAAGGTTCCGCTTTGAGAGTAATCCCCTTAATTCTTCGTTTTCGACGTAATACTTGCCCAACTCGTCACCTTTCGAAAATAGGAGCCTATAGGACTTGTCCAGACCGAGTTTTATGGGTCCGTCGATCTTCATTCCCCGCTCTGAGATCAATTCGGGCGGCATCTGGCAGGGATCTGCCTTCGAAGCATCTATTTGGTGATCTCTCTTCAACTTGTATTGGGCTATTAGCTCGGTCGTCCTGTAAAGTCTCGCCACGGCGTCGTCATACTTTAGTTCGCATTCTCCCCTCCTTCTGGCATTGTTGATTAGGTCGGCTATTATGTATGGCTCCACATCCTTCCCTTTAGAATATGCGTTCAATAACTTGCCCAGGAATCGTTTGTTCTTTTCGATCTCTTTCATTCCTATTTCCCTGATAGCATCGAAGGCTTTTTGGTGCTGGAATCTGTCCCACATCGCGTAGGCTTCGGCGAGCCTCAAAATCGGTTCAAACCGTTGTAAGATGTCGGGGTCCCTTGTCATACTTAAAATATTTCTGAGAATCGAAGCACACGCCTCATACTGGGAAGCATTAAAAAACTCGACAGCCATAATGAACCTCTGTTCAGCTATGATGAAATATGGGCGGATCGATAGTATATGTTCCGTCCCAGACTGGACAACTCCTCCCTGCCTCTTACCCGAAATGTAGCTAAGTTCGTTAGCACCGTAGATTGCGCCCAAAATTGCCAATGCGGCGGTCATGGATTTGGTTCCAGAAGTGAAGTCTACCACAAAGTAACTGTAGCTCCTCCTGATCGCTGCTATCTTGCCCCTGAGCTCGTCGTATATATGTTGGAGGTTGTCCGGACTTTTAAGTTCAATTATCTCATAATCAAACTCTTTCAATACTTGGAGCACCTTGGGCAAGGTTTTCTCAGCACTTTCCTTGGTCACTACGAAGAATACTTTATCGGGCGAGTGGTGCCTCACGCTGTAGGCTAGCGCCTCAGCGAGACCCTTAGTGTTTTCATCGCTTCCAAGGGTCCCGGTCCCCACGGAAATTACAAGGGCCTTCAAGGCATCTTCACGGTTATAAATGGGATGATCGGACCTTTTAACGACTTCGCAGAAAATTTCGATGGTGTGCCTTTCTGACAATCTCAATGGCTCGCACAGTCCCTGGTCTACCTTCGTCGTTAGCCGGACGGTTACGCCAGGGGATCGGTACAAAAATCCGGGCTAACCCACGCTAAAAATTCTCTGGCTCTCTGCTTTGTACACCTCCCTACGCGCTTTTTACAAATATTTGACCACATCCATGTGGCTTATAGCCACCGATCGCATACATTTCGAGCGCCGAAAGACCCATTGCTAGTTCGATGCCCCCTACCTTGGACCGAAATTCGAAGATAGATCCTGCCGAAAGGGCTGGTCTGACCTCGCGCCTTCTGTTCCATCTCAGGGACCAACCGGTATAAGTCTCACCCTCGGCCGCCCAATTCTCGAGTTCAAGGGATGGCAAAGCGGGCTTACCTGCGTGATAAGCCATCGTGTAGACCCTCCTGATGCTCTCCAGTAATACCGAGGGATCAAGTATGTCGCCTTCTAATACCGTTGGCGAGAGGACCTCTACGCTGAATCGGTTGGGATTTATGGCAGATGATCGCGCTTTCAGGTCGCTCTCGCCGATGGTGCTTATATTAAAGTTTTCAACTACTACCTTCCCTAGCCCCCTAGACTTTGACCCCCCAAGGCCTTCGTCCGGTAAAGCCCTTACTATGATCTCCTTTAGCACATCCAGCTCTTCTTCATTAGCCCCATAGACCATCAATTCGAAGCCGAACTTGGCGCCAGCCGAGATTACCTCGAGCGAGTGTAAAGTGCCGGCTCCTCCTCCCACCTGCGCGGCAGAAAGGCTCTTTCTCTCAACCGCAGTCAAAGTTATTCGGGAGGTACTAACTGGCTTTGTCTCCACCTCGCCGCACTTGTCGCACCTGAAACCCCTCAAAGGCTTAACGGTGGACCCACACAGATCGCAGGCGTCCATCGGAAGGAAGGACTCGAAAAGCTTCCGGCACTGAGGATTGTTGCACCTGTATAGAGTCTTCGGCGTAGGTCTGAATGCCCCTCCGCAGGTTAAATGGAGGGGGTACGCATACCTGAAAAAAATCTTTGAGGGTTTGCCGTACTCCTCTCCAAAAAGCCTAACGTACAAACAATCGTTGAAATATTCGCATTCTTCGTGTCTGACCAAGGGAGCTTTCCGCCTGCAGACCAGCTTTATAACAGCCGTGCCGACTGCGCCCCGAATCGCCGCCCCTGGTATGAATTTTCTGGAGTGCTTTATGACTCCGGTCCTAGAGCCTGAGCCAATGTGGATAGGTGTGACAGCCCTTAGCACGCCCGAGATCCTGTGGCAGAAATCCATCAGTCCTCACTCGCTAACCATTGCTCGCCGCCGATGACCCTCTCTTCCTCCTTTCCCAGGTAATACTCGGCACTCCTCTCCTTGACACTCTCTATTTTTATTCTGACTTTTCCGAAGCCCCTAGTCGAAGATCCTCCGACGCTTGAGTCCTGAACCGACTTGAGGGCGGCCCTCAAAAGCTCAAGTTCTTCGTCCGATAGGTTTTCGCCCACTATCTCGAGGCTGAATTTGGTCCCGGCTGGCACCGCCTGGATTGTGTATAGGGCCCCTCTCGAAACTGTTCCCTTACCTCTGTCTATTGCGATTCCAGTCCGCTCAAGCAACTCGTCCACCTTTTGGAGCGGGAAAGAATCCCTGAATTTCACCTTGCTGGCGACCGAGATCTCGCCAGCAGTTCCGAAGATCCTGCAACATATGCAGAAGTCCTCGGGATCTCCCTTTAGGGATCCGCACATTGTTTTAACATCGGGCGGGTTGCACACGTATTTACCGAGCTTCCTTGCGATCCTCTCTGCTTCAGCCCTGACTCGCCCCTTCAAAGAGGAGCCCGGTATGTAGGGTCTCCCCTCGGTGTCCGTCAGCACAGGCATGTCCACCTGCTGTATCTCCACCTCCGCTTTACCGGAGCCGATGTGTATCGGCGTTACGGCCTCCAAGGTTCCGGATATTATCAACCTCTTCTCCAATTTCTCAAATACCACGGTTTCACCCCCGTTACCTTGATTTTATCCAGACCCTTAGGCTAACCCCTGACAGGTTTTCTTCTGACCTGAGCCCTTTCTCGATCTCGCCAGCGAGAATCTTGGGGTTGTCCCTGAAGTTGGGTATATGGACGTTCAATATAACAGTGTTGCCATGGAGCTGGGGCTCCAACCTGTCGAGTGAAAGACCGTTCCTTTTGAGTATTTCCCTAACCACAGGCTCGGCATACCTCATCATTTTTAGGAGCGGCGCCCTTTCGTAGTAAGGGTAAAGCATGACGGCATACATAATGATCCTCTCAATGACCAGCTTGTCGTTTTCATACCTTTTCAACATTTCAAGTATTTTTTCGAGAACCTCTGCGCCCTGCATGGTGCCCTCAAGGGCCCTTGATAACTGCCTCTGGACGAACGCCTCGGCAAAAGGCAAGGGCTTGGTTCTTATGACTTTGTATATCATCTGCAGCTGCTTCGCAGCTAAGCCCCTCTCAACAGCAAGCCTGGCGAGATTCTCCCCCTCTTTTTTCAATTCCTTCTCTTCGGACACTTTAACTGGCCTCCAGTGTTTTGTATACCAAAAACGCATCGGTCAGCAACCCTGACTTTAGGGCTGAGAGCAAACCCTCGCCCTCTTCCCATCCAATCCGCCCCCTCCCCATCCTGTTCTTGATCAGAATTTCAGCGTATTCGGGGTCTCTAACGGAAGCAAAGCTCCTGAGCTGGGAGGATGATACTCCGCCCATCCCCATAAATTTTGTTAGATCGATCAAGTGCTTAAGCTCATCCCAAGTTCTTGGCTTAAATCTCTCAAGTTCGCTCTCCCCCACTGCAGACCCCCTCAGGAAAGCGAATGCGACCCTGTTTTTGCCGCCTTCCTTCGCCCTACGGAGTAGAGCGTTCGCGGACTCGAGACCCACATAAACTGGCAGGTCGTAATGGAAGATGGCAACGCCCGCCGAAATCGTGCATGCCCCTGCTGTTTTTTCCTTAAAATCTGATGCAAGTTCTAAAGCCGCCGCCATCGAATCCTTACCGGGCACAAATGCTAGGAGGTCGTCGCCCCCTGCAAATATGATACCCCTCTCCCCGTTAAACTTGCCTAGGACTCCTTTAAAGCTATCTTCACATATTCTTTGGATCAGAGCGCTGACAGTAGAGATTCTCGACGGGGTGCTCGCCTTGCCCAAATCTCTGAAAAGCTTGCCAGAAAGGACCGCTCCCACGTTGTCACCGTCCATCCTAACGCACCCTACGAGCCCATTCGAGTCTTTAAGTTCGTCGAGCCATACCCCTTTACCTCTCTTTCTTAGGCTCCAACAAGGCTCGCATAGCCTCTCGTACCTTGGGGAAGCATCGAAAGGCAAAATTTTCTCAAGATCCTCCTTTGTGTACGGGCGGATGCCGCACACATCGCATAAGTCTACTCCTTCCTCAACAAAGACCTTTGGCAAAGCGATGCGCCTCCCCTTGGCAATCCTCATGGCTGTCCTCGCAGATTCCCAAACGTGCCCGAAGTCTTCGCTCAGCTCCACACCGTCGACCACGATGCTGCTCACTGTCATGGTGAGCATATCGTTTGCGGCAGACTCAAAAGTCCTCTTGATTCCGTAAAGTAGCTTTTCCGCAAGATTTGTTGGAGATATAACCAAAACGCTTCCGCCCGCGGAGAAGAGCACACACTCAGGACCGAGCTCTTTACAAACGAACTGTACTGCTTGGCTTGTCGCATCCTTCACGAGCTGACTCCTGGCGTTCAAATCTGGGAGGCGCCTCGATTGGTTTATGAAAGCAGATATCCTGTCAGAGTCTCCGCTCAGTATCGCAAATTTGTAATGATTAGGGTCATCCCCCTTGAATCCTTCAAGGGTTATACACGTTGATATGGCAGCGGTGAGCTTCAAGTGGTCCCAGAGTGAGACGTCGTTTACGGGCTTTCTAGTGTCGGCGGGGACCCTCCTTAACCCTGAGCTCCTTAAGATCTCAAAAACCTGGAAATAACATTTTTTAGGGTCTTCCGCAAAGCCCTTTTCAAGGTTTCCCAGCCGTTGGGCTATCTCCTGCAAGATGTAAGCCAGATCCGCGGCGCCGAGCCTCTCCATAACCGCTTCTTTGGAGAGGGGGTGAGCCAGTTCTATCGGTGGACTGGGCAAGGGCGGACCATGAATGGTCTGATCCCTCCTGTCCGCCCCTGATGCCAAGTGATCTGCCAAGGATATTATTTTCTCGAGTTCATCGCAGGGTCTATCGACCTCCGAGTATGATGGACCAACATGATGTCTCCTGGCATGCCAAGCGAGCTCCTCCCCGAGACACTTTTTAACGAAGTTAAAGGTAAAGAACACGTGCTCCGACCAAGGTCTTCTCTTAGACCAACACTCCAGTTTGCCTATGTCGTGCAAAATCGCGCTCATTCGGACTAAGTCAAGCTGGGTTGCTGCCAACATATTATCAATAAATTCATTTTAAGAGAATAAAAAGTTTTTCAAAACTATGCAAAAATTGCTTTTATAAAGAAAATCAGCGCAGTGATATAGACACAATAAAATTTAAGCTCAGAGATAAGGCTGGCTAGTTCCGTTAAGTCTAAATAAGATTGTAGAAAATTACGGGTAATCTTAGTTTAGGTATTGTTTTAAATACTTGCCATAAATTACATTATTTTATATACAAAAATCAGTAGAATAATGATAGGTCGATCTGTTTGACTACAAACTCAAAATATTGGATCTTCTCTGTCAGACACGAAAATTGGAAAATTTCAAGAGAAAAGAAGGTTTGGGCAGTTAAAAATCCTAATATTACAAAAAAAGTTACTGTTGGTGACTTTCTTATACTGTATAGTACTGATAAGAAGGCATTCCTTTCTATCCTTAGGATAGCTAGCAATTGGTATAGAGCCACAGAGCTGACTTGGTCCGATGAGAAAAGCGAAGGTCGCATTATATATCCCTACCAAGTAAATGTTGAGGTTGTAAAAGAAGGGTTGGCTAAACTTTCAGAACTAGTGCCAAGCCTTAGTTTCATCGAAAATAAGTCAAAGCCCGGAGTGTACTTGCGGGGAACACCTGCAAATTTTGGAAGACCCATTCCTGAATTGGATTTTAAAATCATAGACCAAACTATGGCAAATAATCCATTACCAAAAGATTTTGCAATAGAAACCGTGACCGAGGAAACTAGTAGAGAGGGGTCTAAAGTCGAAAGAAAGCATACGCACGACGAAGTTAAAAGAATGATATATGAAATCGGAAAGTTCGAAGGTAAGATCTCAGAAATGGAGTATCCCATTGAAAATTTGCGCTTGGATGTGGTCTGGAAGAGCATCCCTACAGGGAATCCAAAGTGGGCTTTTGAGGTTCAAATGGCTGGGAACTTCTATGAAGCATTGACAAAACTTAAACATGCGTGGGACAAATGGAACAGCAAACCTTGCCTTATAACTACCGAAGAATACATGAACCAGGCGGAGTGGCTTCTCAACGGATCATTTCATGAGATGAAGTCAGATGCTCGAATAATCGAGTACACAAAAATAGTAAGACTTCACGAGCTACTTAAAGACGCTCACCGGATAAAGTTAGAGATAGGTTTGTGAGACTTTGTTTCATGTGTAAAGATTTTATATATTCGCACTAAATGTAAAACATGATTACAAACATTTTTGCAAAATACTTTGCAAACTATCTTCATAAAGAGTAAGCATACGTTAATAACTTAACAAAATTACAAAGGCTTATTTATAAAACTGAGAACCTATTTATTATGAAACAAAGACAAGTTTTCCTAATACAAAGTAGTGGAAAGATGGCTAAACACGCAACAATAGAATATAAAGACAGAACCTATGCTGAAGAGGTTTCAAAGTACTATTATTACAGACACGACGATTGGGATTTAAGTACTCGAGATCGAGACTTTGGAAAAGTGAAAGTTGGAGATTATGTCCTTCAATACTGCACGGGCGATGTAGAGGACTATCCTGGAGAGATTAAGAACATTTATGAAGTTGAGGCTTTAGAAGTAATAAAAGATGACATAGATAAGGCGATAAAAACTGGTAAAATAAATAAAGAGGAAGCTGAACGACTTGTAAAAAATCCACATATCCTAAGATTAAGATTACATTTATCGTTAAACAAAGGTCTCGAATTGGCACAGATCCGGAAATGGGTTCAAGAAGGAAAACTCTCTAAATCTATGAACAACTGCGGAAAACTTGGTTTCAATATATGTCAGGTCGACATAGGTGATTATAATGCAATAATAGAATGGAATAAAAGCCAACCGCCAGAAATCTCTCGAACTCTTGGGGATTTGTTAGAAGAAGATTTACGAAATTACCTTGCCAAACTTCCGACATTGGACAGAGTACTTGGAGACGAATACAAAGGATACACGCTTTACAAAGGACCGGACGGTGAAACAGGAGAGCTTTATGATACAAAAATTGTGGGGCAAATAGATCTTCTTTACCAAAACGAAAAAGGCGATTTTCTCGTTATAGAACTTAAAAGAACTGAAGACACATCAGACAAGGCTGTAGGACAAATAGCTAGATATCTCGGCTGGGTAGAGACACATTTAGCCAAAGGAAAAAATGTGAAAAGTTTGATAATCACAAGAAGTTCTAGCGAAGAACTGAGATATGCAGTAAAGGCTTTAAAAAACTGTAAACTTTTTACTTATGAACTTCAGTTTAAGTTTAGTCCATCATAATTGAAGTTATTTTTATTATAAAATGAAACGTGCCGTTAAAGACCTAAATGCTAGGACACAAAACCAGCCTTACCATGAATTGAATCATCACTCCTCTTTTTCTTCTATAATTTTTGCCCCGATTTGGTTTAAGGTTTCTTTAACCTTCGAATCTAAGGTATGCTTGTTTATTCCTTTGTCTGATTGGGCTTCAACCTTGATTTCCAGCGAGATTTGGGCGCCTTCTGTGCTTAGCGGTATCACAACGCCGCGGACGAAGTCTGAGAGTTTATCCCATGGCACATCTGTTCTTAGATATACTTTTGTAATTATTCCTTCTTTGGCCTTTGTTTCTCTTTCTCTTTCTTTTTCCTCCTCCTCTTTTGGTTTTTCTGTTATGCCTTCTTTTTCCTTTTGTTTTTCAGCAAACTCTTTGGTTACTATAATTGCATCGTCTTGTATCTCCATTGTAGATATCACTTCTTTATAGCGCAGTTTGTCGTTGATTAGGAGTCCCATTGTTCCGTCTTTTACTCCTTGAATCACTGCGTTATAGAATGTTTGCTCGCTTTCGAGAAGTGGTAATTCTGGGAATTTTAGGAAGGCTTCTCGCACTTCGGCGACGTGTTTCGTTTGTTCTCCTTTGGCAAATGTTTTCTCAACCATTACTTTCGGAGAAATTCTTTCCAACAGTAATTCTTGGCTTTTAAGATAGTCTTTGACTCTCTTTGTCAGGCTTAATTTTTCACCGACTGTTGGAATGCCAAGGTCGTAGGTTTTTGTTCCTTCTCTTGAGGCCTTAACCAAATACCGGTATAATGACATTATTCTGGTTGGGATTGAGGCGTCTGCATCTTTCAGTCTTTCCTCTACGCGTTTTTGGTCCTCTTCTGTCAGTCTTTTAATTGTTTCTTTTTCGGCTTTTATCATGTTGAGGGCGCAGAATCGTTTTATGGCTCGTTTTAGTCCGTCATATTCGTTAGGGTCGGCTATGAGGAACATTAGGCTGTTCTTGTGGGTTCTGAAGCCAGTAGCGTAGGTGTTGATGAGAGTTTTTATTAGTTGTTCTGTTTTTCGTGCGCCTGCCATAAAACTGCATGAAAGAATTGCCAATTTTACTCTTTTATTGTCAGGGATATCATTGCTTGAGTCTGGCCATATGTAAACGTCGAAGTCTGTTCCAGCGATCTTTTCGAGTCTATTTTTGAACTCGGATTCTACATCGTTCTCTGTGATGACTTCTTCTTTGTCGATTATTACCCTGTTAAGCCCGACTATGTTGCTGAAGTAGTAAAGGTTGTTTTCGTAGTGGAGGAACCATAATTGGTCTTCCAATCTTTTGAGGGCGTCACCGATTATTGCTGGAGGAATGCCCTCTTCCAGCAATGCTAGCCTGAGTCTTTGGGCTGTGGCGCCTTTTCTTTCTCCACCGCTGAAGGAGTAGAAGAATATGGAGGTTGAAAGTCCAGTGGCTATATTAAACCTTGAATACTCTGTTCCCATTTGCCTGTCGATTCTTACGGCTTTGGCGTTTTCGCCACTTATGTCTGAGGCTATGACGGACTCGAATACTTCGCCTGTGTGTTCGATGAAGAGTCTTCGCAGCCTTGGGTTGGAAAGGTTGATTTGGGCTGGTTTTATGAGAAGTGAGGGATACTGTCTGTTATATAGGTCTGAGACGACTTCTGCTAAAAGTCTTAGCGCGCCTCGGGTTCTTTGGAATGTAGGTATGCTTCCCCATCTTTCGAAAAGGATGTCGATTGTTTCGGGATGAAATGGGTATGCCTTAAGCATTTTCTCTTTGTAGTGAATTTCTCGGGTTTCAGGTGGGATTTCTTCGCCCAGTTTTTGGTACATTTCGAAGAAGGCGTTAACAACGTCTTGATGGATTTTTTTGTCGCCTAGGCTTTCAAAGAGGCGTTTCCTTATGATTTCATATATTTCTTCGCCTTCAACTGGCGTGTAAATTATTTGCATTCTTCCGAAGACTCTTTGAAGTTGGCTTAGAACTTTTTCTCCGCGCTCGCCGTAAGGTGCGCTTGATGGGAGGGTGCAAACAAGCATGCATCGCTCAGACGCGTTGACGGCTTCAGTTAGTTCTTGGCAAAAGGCGAAGATTTGGTCTTCAAATTCTTTAGCTTTTACGATGTATTCGGTGAGTTCATCAATCAGGATTAATGTTGGCTGTTTTTCTTCTAGCAGTGACTGGAGCAGTTCTCTTCCAGGAGTGATTCTTTTTTTATCGTGTTCTTCAAACCTCTTGTAGTCTCCTAGCTGGTCTGCGATTTCTCCCCAGGGTGTTTTGCCCTTTAATGGGTCAGGAACCGTGCCGACAAAAACGGCAACATTAACTTTCGGTAAATTAAGTCCGTTTGAGCCGAGAATTTCTTTCACATTTTCTAAATCTGAGATTTTACTGTTATTCTTGAACAGATGGTAAAGAGAGATAAGCGCGTGTGTTTTTCCTCCGCCAAAAGGTGTTTGAACCTGAACGATTTGGCTTTTCTCTTCTCCCGAGAGAACTCTAACAGCGTCTTTGATGATGTTGTTTAATCCTTTTGTGAAGTGGGTTCTACTAAAGAAAGTTCTCGGGTCCAAATATTCTGTAGGGGCTTGTCCTTTCACGATGCTGTTGAGGTCCGCTGCAAAGTCACTTAACTTTCCTTCACGTATGTCTTTATGAGGAACGGCGACTTGCCACCAAGGTTTCACACTCATTTTTATTTAACCCTCCATATAGTCAAGCAAACTGGTTTTTCCTCTAGCTTCTTTAACATAAATTTCTTTACCGTAAAGAAAACCTTGAAGCAACTGCTTCTCCTTATCGCCTTGAGGAAGAATTTCAGAAATGGCTTGGGCAGTCTGCCAAAAAACCTCATTACCAGCATACCCAGTCTCATTTAACACTTCCTTAATCTTTTCTCTTTCCCCACGTTCCCACAAAACTAACACATAATGAAGAACATCAATCATAGACGTAAACTTCGTTTTCTTAAGAAAAGCTGGATCTTTCGCCCTTTCATGAGGAGCAAGCACCCGGACAAACTCCTTCTCTTTCTTAACCAAGCTTCCACCATCCCACAACTGCGTTAACTCAACACCCATAGGACGAGAAAGCTTTATCGCGTCATCAAAATGCACCTTAGTATTACCAAAAGTCCAACGCCACAACAGATAAAACCTTGTTTCAGCATCAACACCGCCGAGATCAGCCCTCTTCAAAACCCTTTCCAAAGCGAATTCGCTGACGATTTTTCTTACGTATTCAAGTAATTCTTGTACAGAAACTTCTTCGCCAGAAAGCTTCTCGACTTTTGAATATCTACCGAAAACTTCAACTGCTGGACCTATTGCACTTACAAAGAAGTCGGCTCCGCTTATCCCTTGTTCCCAAAACTGTGTAAGTTTTTCCTTAATGCTATGGTCTATTTCAGCCCTTATTTCATTGAAATATGCGATTTGCTCTTTTGTCCGTTTTCTGCACACCATGTAAACAGAAGAAGCCAAAGCTGCACTTTCCATTGCTCTCAGTCTTGCCTTCATTTCGGTATGAACAGGCCAGGAAGCCGTGAGCACTAGACCTGATTTTAGAAGGCTGTTAATGATTGTTTCCCATGCCTCAGTTGATTTGTAGGCAAACACTACAACGGCTATGCCCTCAGGCTTTAAAACTCTGCACATTTCCTTGAAAGACTCTGTAAGCATATCTTCAAAGAATCTCTTTGCTTTTTCCATGCTATTGCCATGTCTAAGAGTATGAACAACTATTTCTTGGGATTTGGGCGTAAGATAAGTCGCAAACATCTCTGGGTAGAGTTCGCCAACTGTTCTTTTCAACCATACATAGAAGAAATCCGAGAGGTCCGAATAGGGCACATTATCATAATACGGAGGATCCGTTATCACGGCGTCAAAGTAGCCTTCTTCGTAAGGCAATCTAGTAGCAGTCCCTTCGATAACGCATGTAGACGAAGGAGTCTCGATACAAGAAGCTTCTATTGCTCTTTGAATTTGTCTTAGCATGCTTTCCCAGGTTCCTGTGAGAATTGGCGAGAAAATATTCAGTTCAGAGTAGTCCCATTTCATCTGGAGCGCCTGTCTGGAAAATAAATGGGCAGTAAACTCCCACGTGTTATGCCATTCGCAAAGGATGTTAGAAAAGTCTGCTACCCTACTTAACACTAAAGCCAAATAGGTGCACACTGCCTTGTTATATTCTGTATCACAAGTTTCTTCATTTAGTCTCTTATACACGAACCTAATCTTCTCTGCAAAAGTTGCTAGGACAAGTTTTTGCCGAGAATTAAACAATTCTCCCCATGTATTTAGGCCGTAATTACGTACCGAAAATGCTCTTTCTGCGCCGGGGCCTTTCCCTTCTGGGGTAGGCTCATCTGGAATCATGCTGAAGTTCCCTTTCCAATTCTTGACTTTTTCTTCTAAATACTGTTCAGCTTCACTAAACATCTGCTTGTCTCGCTCATTTGCAACTCTATACAGCTTTCCCTTTTTCCCGTTATATAGCACAACAGCGATTAGCTTTTGTCCAATTTTTCCAGCCTTTGCTAGCTTGCTAATCGATCTTGTGGCCGAGCCACACATAGGACATATAGCTGTGCCCTTTCTAGCTGTACCCTGCGAGGGGTCAAAGTCTATATCTTTCCCATGAACTATCTTGAAGTCTATCTTCTTATCTTTTTTATCAACAAGCATTTTTATCGCTATTTTTTTGTTTTCCTTTCTAGCTAACCAGAATTGCCTCATTAATGGAATTTCTACCTGGCACGAAGGATTCTGACACTTAATAGTTCTCGCCCAGATAAATGCCACCGGAATGCTTCCGTCAGGATCTGAAAGAAAGAATTTACCTATTTCCTTTTTCGACTCCTCCAAAACCCATTTTCCCCATTTTTGAACATCTTCAACGAGCTTTTTGTTCGTTAAATGAAGATGCTCTTGTTTTCCGTTTGTTGTCTTTCCGAATTTTTGCGGATATTCTAGTACTGCTTTGAGTATTAACACTGCAACAGGATTGTATTCTAAAGCAAAAGCTTCGCAACCAAGCCTTAAAGCTTCAAAAGGGATTGCCCCTCCTCCAGCAAAGCAATCTAAAACCTTTGGTGGTCTTCCTCCGAAGAACTCTCTGATTTCTTTTCTAGCATTCTCTATTATCCGTTGATTGAGAGAGTTCTCCCATTTTGAAAGTTCGGCGACAAACTGAAGTTTTCTCATTAACTCATCATGGTTTTTTGGTGCAGGAATCAGGGAGGCGAAAATGGTGGCTCTTGATGCAGCTAATGGACGTCTGGCCCACCAAATATGAAGAGTAGAAATATGCCCATGTCGTATGTTTTTTTCTCTTACCGATTCCTCACTCACTTCCTTTAGAGGGAAGTCAACTTCTATAAGCCTTTTATCTTCCATTTCATGCACCAACCGTTTCCTTTTTAGCTAAGCCTTTCCAGTCTGATATAATATATCGCACTATTTCTACCTCCTCTTTTGGTTTAATTTTCTCTGCTGGGTTTTGTATGGTGAAAAGTTCGGGCGAATGGGAAGCGTTTATCACAATATAAAGCCAATACTCTTTTCCTAAACGATGTGCCATAAGCCACTCATTCGGTGTCAGAGCAATTTTTCCATCTAAAGACCTTGCCTTAACTTCAATATACCTAACATTTCCGTCCGATTCCTCCGAGCGTATATCAAAACCTAGATTTTGATCTGCTACATCCTCGGGAATTCTTCCTTGTCTTCTTTCAAACTCCATTGCAATACGCATTCCTATTTTTTCAACTTCCTTATCTTTTCTCAGCGTGTCGTCATCCATTACTTTGGGAACTACTCTGGCGACACCCAAAATTACAGGTGATGAAGGGAGGAGATTAGTTTCCAGTTCGAT
Source organism: Bathyarchaeia archaeon (assembly GCA_038883795.1). GTDB lineage: Archaea > Thermoproteota > Bathyarchaeia > Bathyarchaeales > Bathycorpusculaceae > JASEJA01. The sequence goes on along the minus strand of JAVZLK010000030.1, from coordinate 5,243 downwards.
TTGTCTTTCAAGCTGTCCTTTTTTTCTTTCGAGATCCTCTTTATTCCTTTTTTCATTTTGTATTGTAATGTCGGGGATATTTTCTCCTTTAGCTCGTCTTGTCTCGTATTCTAAAAGTTTCGCCTCAGAGATTAGAATAAGCTCATGTAGGGATCTAACCCCATACTTTCTCTTAATTTCAGCGTCACGAATTCTTTGTTCTTTCAACTCCCTTAAATAATTGGGAAGCACTCTTTCTACTGCAAAGCTGAGAATGAACTCCTCGTCGGGTACCAACCAATCAGCCCTACTTCCAAAAAAATCATAGGGCTTCAAATCCCAAAGAATTGAAGGGGCAATTTGCTTAATATTATTTTGAACGTCTTGATATAATACAAATATCCTTTTTCCGGCTATAGAGCCCATTCCATCACTTATTATAACCTCTAAGAACCAGATAAATCCATCCATGCTTCCAGACGGATCAAGAAAAACAGCACCTCTATCAAGATCTTTGCTGAAATTTTGTAAAACTTTCTCTACGACCGCCTCAAGCAATGGGTGACCAGGCGCAACAAATTCTGCCCGCTCCTTGAAAGCTTTTTCTTTGTCGAATGAAAACTTGTTGTATTCCCTAAATACCTCTCCAAACTTTGTCTTAAATTCAAAAGTTTGATTTCGCAGTTCGTATGGAACACTTTGAACTCTCCAAAAACCATCAGTCCTCATTTCAACATTTAATCCAAGCTTTTCTGCAGCCTTAATGAAAAACCTCTCGATATATTCAGGGATTAATCGGTTCTCTTTGGCAATCCTCGCCTCGCCTAGGATCCGACTTAAGTCTATATGGCGGGTTGCCAAGCCTTCAAGTGTTGCCTGCTTTACCATTTCAACAGCTTCTTCATCTGTAACTCTTTCGATATCCTTCAGTATATCATCCATGGATCTCTTATTTGTAACAGCTTCCACGATAAGGTCTTGGAGACTCTTGCCACGAATTACATCGCCTATAACATCGAAGACTCGATCACTTCCCAAATGATGCCTTATTATGTCAAGTTTCTCGAAAAGCTTCTCTAGAAGTTGCCCCTCTCTTGTATCAACCGCTACGAGGTTGTAGATGCGTACCTCGTATCTTTGTCCGTATCTATGAATCCTGCCCATTCGTTGCTCAAGCCGATTCGGGTTCCAAGGCAAATCATAGTTGACCATAAGCCAGCAGAATTGAAGGTTGATCCCTTCCCCTCCTGCCTCAGTGGAGACCATTACTTGTGTTTTTTCTCTAAACTCATGCTCGGCGTTGATCCTCCTATCAAGGTTTAAACCACCATGAATCGAAGTTACCGAATACCCCCAGCTGCGAATTTTCTCAACTAAATATTCAAGAGTGTCCCTGGATTCCGTGAAGATGAGGATCTTTTCTCCACTTTTCCATAACTCCTCTTTTTCCATCACTTTTTTAAGCTCGCCGAGCTTTGTCTCTATTTCCTTTTTTTCAGCCTCCTTCGCCAATTTTATAAGTTCATCAAGAGCATCAATTTCTTTGCTCAGCTCTTCAAGAGTCTCAGCCGAAGTTAGTCTTTCCAAAAACTCGTCTTCTTTTCTCCACCTTTCAACCTCAGGAGAATCGTCCAAAGCCTCCTCATCGAAGTATCCCATTTCTTGAATTATCTTGCCCTGCTCAAATAATTCTTGGAGTCTATTTCTCCTACGTTCCAGCGAGAGTCTGACAGCTCTCACGCTTGAGGCAAGACGCCTCTGAAGCACGAGTAAAGCGAAAGCAACATTCCTTTTCTCTTTCTGCATGGCCTTATTCCAATATTCCTGAACATACATGGTAACTGCATTGTATAGTCTTTTCTCATCATCACTTAAACGATATTTGATCGTCACCACTCTTCTGGGCGGGAATAGTGGCGTTTTATCGAAGTTCTTTAAATCTTCTTTTAACCTTCTCAAGAAGAGAGGGTTGTCCTTATTTTTAATCGACTCTCCGAGCATCTCGTTTGAAGCAAAGAAACCAGGCTCCAAAAGGTCAAGCAATAATCTAAAATTGCTTGGATCCCCTCTATGGGGAGTTGCTGTCAGAAATATAAGAAAATTAGAATTTCTTGACAATAGCTCGCCCAGCTTATATCTTTCAGTTCTTGTAAGCTTCTGTCCATACTGATAAGCTGCCATCTTATGGGCTTCATCCACAATAACTAGATCCCAATTGGATTCGGCAAGACTACACATAACATCCTCTTGCTTTGCGAAATCTATTGAAGTAATGGCTTGATTTTCATTCTGCCATACGTTTTGTCCCCAAGAAGCCTCCATCACCCCTCTATCAATAACTTTGAAAGTCTCACCAAACTTTTCTTTCATCTCTCTCAACCATTGATCGGTTAAATGACCCGGTACCACGATCAAAGTTCTGTTAACCAAACCCCTCTGTTTAAGTTCTGTGAGGACAAGGCCTGCCATTATAGTCTTACCAGCACCTGGGTCGTCGGCTAGTAAGAATCTGACTCTGGGATGTTTCAATATGTAATTATACACCGCATCTATTTGGTGAGGAAGCGGATCTATCTGAGATACATTAACCGCAAAAAGTGGATCAAACTGAAAAGCATGACGAATTCTGTGTGCTTCAATAGCAAGAAAGAAAGCTTCACCCTCACCCGAGAAGTCCTTTCTCTTTACTTCGATCTGCCTAACTTTCGATAAATCACCCTCAGTAAAAATATTAGAATAAAAACGTTGGGTTTTCAAGCCTATTGCCCTTATCTCAAGATTAGAACCTATTGCCTTTGAAGAAATCACCTTGACCCGTTCAGGCCAAAAGGGTCCTTCAAGAATGCTTTCGGGCTCGGGAAACTCTTGGCTCAACTAGCCTCCCCTTTTCCCTTATAGAATATTTCTTCGCTTTTCTTTATTAGTCACCAATTGCTATATTTCATTAACGCTTTATATATCTGAGATTTGTAAAACTCAAAGCACCATGAAAAAGTCTAGCTGGACATCCATTTTATGAAGTATTTAAAGGTTGAGATTAAATAATGTAGTAATTATTAATTTGACCAAAGTGTAAAATCCAATACAATAGGAGGGGTAACAGTTTTGATCTGCCCAATATGCAAACAGCAACTTTATGTTTTGCCTGAAGTTATAGGAAAGAACCTAATGATTCGTATATCATGCGACTTCTGCGAATATGAGGGCTTTGAAATAGAAATAGATTTGAAAGAAATAGATCCTAAAAAGTTTAAATATAAAGCCAGAAAGTTCAAGGCAATCTTACAATTATAACTAATATTTTCAAAAAATAAAACATGCAATAACATTTAAGCCAAGTGTTAGTAATGAGTTGAATGGCCAATGAGTTGTACACTGAATTTATGCGTTATTTAAAAAAGTGAAAAGAGAGGAGCAAGCAGAAAGACTTTACCACTTTGTTGCTAAGATGCTAAATAGCTTTAACAACCAGTGGCTTTCTGGTAACGAAGGATAGGGGTTTTGTGGGGTTCTGTGAACTTGAATCCAGCGATCTATGCTTTGTTTGATATTTTCAATCAGATCTTCTATGTCCCAAAACTTAACACTGAAAGGAGAAAGCATTTCATTTATTTCTTTTTTATCTTTTCGAGCGTAGGACATAACATAAATTTTATTATACTCAACATATTGTCCTCCGAGACCAAGCTGTGAGAAATATTTTTTAATAGCATCCACTCTACTTAAATCGAACTTTTCAGTCACTGTTTCAACAATTTTCCTACTATTCTCATACAATGCTCCTATTTCTATATGCATTATTTCAAACTTCGAATTTCTAATTCTTGCACCCACAACATCCGCTTCCTTTCGTCCGCCGCGACCTCCAGTTCCAGCCTTCAGTCCGATGGTTACAAGAAAGCCTTCAAGCTCAAGCCATTCAGCAACTAGCTCTTCACTCCATGTTCTTCCCCACGGCATCCATGCGCCCTCCATATCCTTTAAACTAAAAATTTTTCCATAAGTACAATTCATGACTTTTATAGCCTGACAATGTTCCTGCAGCCCTTACGTTTTAATAATAAGGTTGTGGTAAATTATAAAAATTAACTAATAAGTAAATAAAAAGATTCTTTACATACTACTAAATCCAAAGCTCGATAAGCTAAGACTCTAGCATTGACCTTAAAATTCAAAAATTCATTTAAAGACATACACCTATTCAAACTTATTTGGAAATTCATATATTAAAAAATTAGATAAGATAAAAAATTAAAAATCAAGTAGCTGCTTAATGGTGGATCCTTTGATAAATTCTAGGTTTAAGCAAAGCGCCTTGGGCATAGCACTACTCTCCCTCCTGTTTATGTCATTGAGTGCAGGCTCAGTAAAAAGTTGGAGTAATGGCGGATACTCTACTGACCCATACAACCCAAAATATGGGACCCATGACCGGATCGCAGAGCATGCTTTGGAGTGGTTGCCTTACGAAGAGAAAGCTTACATCTTAAACAATTTAGCGCTTTACTTTTACGGGACAGAACTACCTGATAATAGCTAGGCTCCCGATGGAATAGGTGATACCACAAACCACCACATCTATTACCGCTCAGACGGTACTTTGCAAGAGGACAATTCAGCCGCCAGGGCATCCGCAGAGTTTAGCAAAGCCCTCGCATTTCTTAAGGCGGGCAACTTTGCAGAAGCCGCAAAGACTGCCGGTATTATGAGCCACTATATCGCAGACATGGCAGTATTCGGTCATGTCATGGGCTCAAAGACTGACTGGGGCGAAGAGGCGCACCACTCGGACTACGAGAGGTACGTAGATGATCGAATCTCAAGATACTCCTCCATCTTCGACAGCTACTTATCTTTTGATGGGAAGCTCAGCATAGTTTCTGCCTATGATGCCGCCTTGCGACTAGCCTACAACACCACATTTGGGGTGAATGGCGACTTTACATGTGTTTGGATGGATCTGAATTACAACTGGAGCGATCCTAAGTTTGTTAATAGAGTGGGGCAATCGCTCAACTTGGCCGTGAATTATATCTCGGATGTGCTTCACACTCTCTATGTTGAGGCACATTCCACTGGAGCTACGAAAATAGTGATTAACGAAGTAGAGCTGAATCCTGCTGGAGTAGACGAAGGGAAGGAATGGGTCGAGCTTTACAATCCTACCCAAAATGCGGTGGACTTGAGTTATTGGACGCTATCCACGACTGCCGGTGACACGGTTACAATTACAATTCCGCCAGGCACAATTCTCAATTCTGGAG
>JAVZLK010000029.1:0-19724 GCA_038883795.1 Bathyarchaeia archaeon | reverse complement strand
ATTAGACAAGAACAGATTAGAGACAAGACAAACACTCAAAAGACATAGTTCAAAACAACCTAATACAATAGACATAATTAGAGAACATAAGACATAGTTTTAGTAGATAGATACTGCATAGCCAAATAGATAGCACTATAAAAACATAGTTTTTAGACATTATAAGATTTAGTTAGACCCTCCTTTTCTTTTTTCTCTTCTTTTACTTTTGTTTCCTTTCTATCTAGAATAAGGTGTAGAATTAGAACAAGATTAGACCATAAATGTAGATAGGTCACTAGCTTATATGGATAAAGTTCTAATGGTCTAAGGCATTTTTCCATAGTGGTTAAGCCTTCAATGATAGACCAAAACAAGGATTCTATAAAGGAATGTAGTAGAATCAATATATTAGTATAGGAAAGAAGTATAGTTTTAGAAAAGAATGAAGTCAAGTCTTACCTATTCAAGACAAAATCCATGGATTCTAGTCTTGATTTAACCTAGAGTAAAGAACAAAAACAAGACCTACCATAATAACAAGAACAAAATCCATGAAAGAACCTAGAATAGAAGCACAAAAACAAACTTCAAAAAACCCTATATACTCTGGTTTTTGTCTTTGTCTATAGCACATATTTTAGGACTTTATGCTAGGGTGACTTGGATACAATAAGTTCTATTTTAGACATTTCAGACATGTAAATTTCCTAATATAGACTAGGATTGAAGTATTTAGACAACCCAATATTGTTTTAAAGTATTCCAAAAGTATTCTAGACAATAATGATCTTAATTTGAGACATTGAAACATTTGTCTTTCTAGGATGAAAGTCTTTGAACCATTTGTATCTTTATCTAATCTAATCTCTATACAAATAGACAATTCTAGAGTAGATATACTTATATATCCAGTTATTTTGAACAATATAATGAAAATGAATAGGAAATAGGAAGGAATGAAAATGAAGGTTAAATGTCAAGTCTGTGGAAACCTAGGTCTTCTACAGATATTGACCAAGAACTATTGTAGGGTTAGGCACTACCTAGGCATTGATCCAGAGACACACAAACCAAAATTCCAATACCATGTAATCAGCAAAGACTATCTGGAAGAACAACTTAAAATGGTTGGATTGACACTACAAGACCTAATACATAGACCAAAAACCAAAATACACAGAACATGCATAGACCTAAAACAGACAGATAAAAGCTCCAAAGACAAAACAGAGGTGCGGGGTTGCCCTAGCCTGGTAGGGGGCAGGCCTGCTAAGCCTGTGGTCCGTTTGGGCCGCGCGGGTTCAAATCCCGCACCCCGCGCCATTTTATGGTCAAAATTGCTTCCCTTGCCTCCTAAGCTTTCAGAACCTTCTTTTTTGGCTAGTCGTGGAGAGAATCAGAAGAAACTACAAGACCTCAAAAAGCATGAGAAATACCGCGCGCGAGGTATAGGACGAAAGTTTAACTGTGTTGGTGTTGGGTAGGCAGGTTTGGGTTTTGCTTATTCGACAACGCGTTTACGATGCTAAAAGCAAACCCGGGCGGCAGTTATCTTTTACTTTGCTCTTCAAAACGTATATTCCTAATTTTAGATGGTTATTTTTTAATTTTTAGATATATAGCCGCTTAGTAATCTTTAAAAGTCTATTTTATATAGTTCATTTTTATGATCTAAAGAATGCTAGGAGGAAGATGTTTTGGGTCAAAAAGACGCTGACGACAAAATTATGAGTTTAAAAGAAGCTATCAGAAGGTATGTAAGCGATGGAAACACGATAACGCTGGGAGGTTTTTGCGGAAGAAACGCTCAAGCTGCAGCTTACGAAATAATTCGCCAACGTAAAAGGAACTTAATATTTGTTGATGATAGCCCAACTGATCAGCTCGATATGCTCATTGGTTCAGGTTGTATTGATAAAGTAGAAATAGCTTGGCATGGAGGTCTTATCACCTTGCCTCCGAACTTCAGAAGAGCGGTAGAGCAAGAGATACCAAAACGCATAGAGATAGAGGATTATTCGAATTTTGCAATGAGTTTAAGATTTTTAGCGGGAGCGTTAGATATTCCATTTATGCCCGTAAAATCATTGCTAGGAAGCGATATTCCAAGATATAACAAAAAAATCAAAATTGTAAAAGATCCTTATAGTAAAGAACCACTAGCGTTAGTTCCAGCCGCTCGCCCAGATGTCGCGATAATTCATGTACAAAGGGCGGATAAAAAAGGAAATTCTCAAATATGGGGTGGCTTGGGCAATGATGAGAATAAAGCCAGAGCTTCAAAGCATACAATAATAACATGTGAAGAAATAGTCCCCGAAGAGGAAATTAGACGGATTCCAAATATGACGATTATCCCTTTTTATTGTGTTGACGCGGTTGTTGAAGTCCCTTATGGCAGTCACCCATGGTTTTGCTTTGGTTATTACTACGGGGATCTGCCGTTCCGTATTAAGTATTTCGTTAGCAGTAGGACCTATGATGGCTTTACAAAATGGATAAACGAGTGGATTTTGGGCTGCGAGAACCATTTCGAATACTGTAATAAATTAGGGTGGGAGAGACTATACAAACTTTCAAGGATGGAGCGATTAATTGCGAAGATACCAATTTGACAAAGATAAAAAAGGAAATACGTGTTCTGGTGATTATCATCCTTCTGAATTAATGGCCGTTGCCGCTGCGAGAGAAATTAGAGATGGAGAAAAAGTATTCATTGGTATAGGTGTGCCAATGGCAGCTGGATTATTAGCAATTCATACACACGCTCCAAACGCTGTTTTAGTGTTTGAAGGAGGATATGTGGGTGGAATACCACCAGGGGCGTGTAGCACAGTTGCAGATGATGCTTTAGGTTACAAGTCTCCATATATAACAAGCTTGTTTAGAATATTTTGTGATTTACAAAGAGGATATTTTGATCTAGCAGTTATAGGTGGTGCCCAAATAGATAAATTTGGCAACGTAAACTCTACTACGATTTTTGGAGAAACAGGCAACTATTCACAACCAATTGTACGCCTACCTGGCAGCGGTGGTGCAAATGATATGGCATCATTAGCTAAAAGAACAGTTATAGTGATGAAATTGGAAAAAGGGCGCTTTGTGTCCAGGGTGGATTATATAACGTCTCCAGGATACCTTAATGGTCCAGGAGCCAGAGAGAAAATAGGGCTTAGAGGCGGCGGACCGGCAGCGGTAATTACAGACAAAGCGGTTTTTAGATTTAACGATCAAACAAAAGAAATGTACTTGGCAAGCTTACATCCAGGGATAAGTATCGACGAAATCATCAATTTAGTTGAATGGGATTTGAAAATTTCACCAACTATTACAACAACAGAACCTCCTTTAAAAAATGAAATCAAACTTTTAAGAGCATTAGATCCTATAGGCATTATGCTTCGCGTAAATCGCAACTTTGAAAATTTAGATTTTAATAAATGGGTGAGCTTAACAGCAGAGGGGTGGACGATATTTCAAAAATTAACCGAAAAATAACCCAATGTTTTTATTAAAATTCTTTTCCTAGCACGATACAACCGTACGCACCGTAGGCTCCGTATGCTGTGCAGACACCTATTCGAAGATCCTTCTCTGCTTGCCTTTCACCCGCCTCTCCTCGAAGTTGTTTAAATAGTTCATGTATCATGATAAAGGCCTGACTCATTACTGCCTCACCGAAGGACGCTGTCCCACCACTAAGATTCACAGGAAGCATTCCGTCATGACCAATCTGCCTATTTTCAATAAGTTTATCTGTCTCTTCTCTTTCCCATCCCATGATCTGGTCTATCCAATTTATAGTGTGAAAGCAACTAGTATCGTGACATTCAATAATATCAACATCGTCAGCTGTTATTCCAGCAATTTTATAGGCTTTCTCAATAGGCATGCGCCATTCAGTAAACGGTTTTAAGGCTCTTTCACCACCTACCGTTGAAAATACTCGAAGTCGCGGCATTGGTTCGCCATATATAGGTCCGCCAACTGTTGATGCCAATATTTTCACTGGTTTATTAGTAATTTTTTTAGCATTTTCCATGCTAGTGAGAACAGCTGCCCCTGCGCCGGTACTTGTAGCGCAAATCATATACAAATGTAGAGGATCGCAAACAATTGGTGAGGCCAAAACTTCCTTTACCGAAAATTCCTTTTTATACCTTGCGTACGGGTTTCTTGCACCATATTTACTCTGGATCTCCTTTACCATGGCCATAATTTCCTTTATCTTCTCAATAGACACACCCATTTCATACGCACGCCTCCTAGCCCACATAGCCCAATATGAAGGGTTAGTTGCGCCCATGACCTTTATTGTAGCCGCATATGGATCAGGATCAAGGATCGACTGCGCAGCTAAATAAAAACCTCTAGGAGAATTATCGATGCCGACTACTAGCGCAGTTTTTATTTGACCAGTCTTTATAAGGGCGTCTGCAAGCGCAAAAGATATAGAGGCACTTGCACAAGCTGCACATACATTGATACATTGCGCACCTTTTGTGCCTATCCTTTCGGCAAGTCTATGCGCGAAGTGTTGAGCACTTGTGGTGATGTAAGATGGATTATCAAATGGTATGGCTGTTGTGTTTGCAATTATAGCGTCAAGCTTACTTGGAGTCATTTTTGCGTCTCTTAATACGTTTACCGCGACATTAGCCAAGGTATCTATCAAAAGAGGGTATGGTGAACCAGACGGACCCCATTCTGTTATTTGCACACTAGCAATTGCGCTTTCCTTCACTTATTCACCACCGGAACAAAAAAGTAAGTTAAGTATTCATTTTCTTCATCTTCATACAACTTATCTATTTCCAATTTCATCTTCATACCTATTTTGAGGCTTTTTTCATCAAAAACTTTTATCCTCCCTAACACAATTATTCCGTCAGGTAACTCAACGGCTCCGACAATGTACGGCGCTTTATGATATTGAAACGGTTCACCTAATCCATAAGCATGGACTGTGTAAGTATATAACGTGCCCTCAGTGCTGAGAAAATACTTCTCCGGAGGGATACTATGGTTACATTCTGGATTATTACAAGTACTTGACTTCGGAAATTGTATACTACCACAAAGTGGGCACTTAGTGCCTATTAACCTGGGATTATCAGAAGGCCACTCAAACAATTCGTCAATAATTGGAACTTTCCTTTTCAAATTCAACACCTCTTAATATTAATCTTAACATTAATAAGAGTTTTGTTGATAAAAACTTTTCTATACTATAATATTATGGCGAGAGATAACCATGGGAAACTATATTGAGTTAGAAAGGTTGTTAATATTTGGGATATAACACCATCGTCATTGTATCCGTATCCGCAGAATTCGACGGTTGGGATTTAAACGGGTTCATCTAAAGTGACGGTGTTTTGAAGTTAAACATTTTAGCATCGAATTTTTTAAGGGTCTTGTTGGGACAACTTATTGATTATAATGCGTATACAAAAGAGATAATTTTTAGGTATCGTTATTTTAACGGAACGGGAAAGTTTTTGATCAACAATTAAGATTTCCGAAAAACCTGCGAACTTTTTAGCAACAATTTTTGATTTAAATGAAGGAACGAGTCCAGTAAATCCATGGGGCAAGTAAAGGAAGCGAATACGCAAATGTTATGCCCTATCCATACTCAAACTTAGCAACACCAGCAGCCCTTTTAGTACTATGCCTTCTTATCTTTTGGCTTGCAAGAACGCATAAACGAAGACTCAAAATGTAAATAGAGCAAAATTTTGAAGGAAAAATTTTTAAAGAAAACGCAATTTCAAATACCGTCTGTGGTGGAGATGAACTTTGAATTTACAGAGGAACAAAAGCAAATACAGAGAGCAGTGAGGGAGTTTGCAGAAAAAGAGCTTACCACCGAAAAAGGAAGGGAATTCGACCAAAAATATGAATTTCCCTGGGAGTTATATCGCAAGGCTGCAAAGCTTGGTTATATTGGTTTGTGCCTACCTCGTGAGTATGGGGGTCAAGGATTTGGATGTGTGGAAGAATGTATTGTAGCGGAAGAATTTTTTAAAGCGGATTCTACACTTGGCTCTATGCTAGGAGGATATACTTTTGCTCCCTTTATTGCACATTTTGGAACCGAAGAGCAAAAAGAGAAATATCTTCCGCGAATCTGTAAAGGTGATATTGTTTGCGCGATGGCGTTGACTGAACCTGAACATGGCTCAGACGCTGGAACCGTTGGTTTAAATACAACAGCAATAAAAAATGATAATAATTGGGTGATTAACGGGACTAAAACATTCATAAGTTGTGGAAACATTGCAGAATTTATAATAGTAGCATGTCAAACAGACACTAAAGCAGTTCCACCGTACCGAGGAATTAGCCAAATAATCGTGGAAAAAAATACACAAGGATTAGAAGCGCGTGTTCTTAAACCCAAAATGGGACAAAGAGCCCTCCCACAAGCGGAAATATCGTTTGTAGACGTTCGTGTTCCGCTGGAAAATCTCTTAGGTCAAGAAAACAGAGGTTTTCATCAAATTATGTCTCATCTTGATTTTACAAGGACTACTGTTGCGGCAAGGGCTCTGGGGATTGCTGAAAAAGCCTTTGAATTGGCATTAAAATATACAACCGAAAGAAAACAGTTTGGTGAACCCCTTCGAAATTTTCAGATGATAACACATAAAATAGCCGAAATGGCAATGAAAATCGAAGCTGCTAAGCTTTTAACATATAAAGCGGCTTGGATGATTGACAATAAGCCGAAGGAGGAGAGAATAATCACAAAATACGCGTCTATTGCAAAAGCTTACGCTGCTAAAACTGCTCAAGAAGTAACAAACGAAGCTATACAGATTTTTGGTGGGTATGGGTATGTAGATTCAGATATGGAGAGATACTACCGTGATGCGAGGATTTATGATATTATCGAAGGAACCGGGGAAATTCAAAGGCACATCATAGCCAGGGAATGCTATAGAGAAAAACTCCTTTCATAATATAAAACTAGACGCTATTCACCATACAATAAAATGCTGGGATTAATTTTAGTCATGTGCTCAATTTCGCTTTCACTTATTCCTAGTTCCAACATAGCGCAAATAAACATTTTCATCCCATCGACGGGTGTTGGTGAGGTACGCAAACTTCCAAGATCCGTTGACATAATGCAGTGTTCAGCTCCAATCTCCCTTATCATTTTTGCAATTTTTGAAGGTTCAACATAGTTAAAACGTACTCCACCGTAAGCTTTGATCGGTAATGTGATGCCTGGAGTGCAATTCACAAAACAGTATTCCATGAACGCCCCAAGTGCCGCAAGTTCCTTTTGAACGGAAATTGGCATGCCAATCAATTCAAGTTCTGGATGGTTTATCAAGATTTTCTTGACACCTCTTTCCACAGCTGCCTTTACAAGCGTTTTTTGCTCTTTTACTGAAAGATGACCCGTTGCCAAGACAAGATTATTTTCTGCTATCATATCTAAAATCTTCCGGACCTCAGTTGTAATTTTTCCATTTTTAAAAATGGAAAGTCCTCCTTTTTTTCCAAAAAAAGTTAGATGGTTCATCGAAGATGATGTTGGCATCCAGATAATTTTTGCTCCTTTTCCATATTTCAAAGCTGTGTCAACAGCATCAGGATTCAATCCTCCTACACCAAAATTTAATACGATCCCACCGAAGACGTCTACGCCGGATACTATACGATTAACTAGATAAGCTGTACCCGCACTTGTAAACCAGTTATCCTTAATTACTATTGCCTTCATTCCTGCATCACGCGCCATTACCGCAGCTTCAATTGCATCAACTTTAGTTTTCATCACGTTAGGAGACGCATGGATATGTAAATCTATAGCACCTTGCAATAATTGATCCTCAGTTGAATTGTACTCACTTTTTTCCATAGAACTTCAACCATATTTGCGATAAAAATATTAAACTCAAATTTTGTATGCAAAGCATACAAACCATAATCGTTAGTGTAACCAGTACCCTCCACTTATGCAGTACGTGCAACCAGTTATCATAGATGCTTTATCTGAAGCCAAAAAAGCCACAAGCTCTGCAACCTCATTTGGCTCAAGGGGTCTACCCATTGGTATTTTAAGGCTTTCATCGAGTAAACCTGTAGCTTGTAACCTCTCATATCCACCGGCCTTAGTAAGCCCTGGCGCGACGCAGTTAACAGTTATCCCAAAGGGTGCCAACTCTCGTGCAATGCTTTTTGTAAATCCGATTACTCCAGCCTTTGCTGCCGAGTAAAAAGGCATCCTTACACGACCCATTAAACCCGCTGTAGATGCTATGTTGATTATTCTACCGTACCGCCGTTCAATCATATGTTTAATAACAGCTCTTGTGCATATTATTACGCTTTTAAGGTTTATATCAATAATTTTATTCCAGTCTTCTTCTTTTGTTTCCACAAATGCCTTTCCTTCTAACCCTAAACTTCCCCCAACGTTATTTATTAGAATATCGATTTTACCAAATTTTTTTAAAATAATATCAACTAATGAATTTACTTCAATGCTTTTTGTTACGTCAACTTTTATGGCTAACGCTTTTCCCCCAATATTCTCAGTCGCCTTTTTGGTCTCCTCGGCGGCTTGTAGATCGATATCACCAATTACGCATGCAGCTTGCTCCCTTGCAAATGTTAACGCAATTGCGCGACCGATTCCCCTACCCCCTCCAGTTATAAAAGCAACTTTGTCCCTTAAACTCATAACTATTCCCTTCAGTTTAATAAATTAAATGCCTAAATAAGCTTTTCTAATATGTTCTTTTTCGGCTATTTCTTCACTTCTGCCTTCTAATACGATTTTGCCATTTTCTAGTACATAGACCCTATCTGCATATTTTAAGGCTAGGTGTACATTTTGTTCGACTAACATAATTGTTAAACCCATTTCATTCAGGTGCTTTAAAAGATCAAATATTCTCTTGACAATTAAAGGCGCTAACCCCCATGATGGTTCATCGATTAAAAGCAAACGGGGCTTTAACATTAAGGCTCTCGCTATCGCTAACATTTGTTGTTCACCGCCGCTTAGTGTTCTCGCAATTTGATTTTTGCGTTCTTTTAATATGGGAAATAATTCGAAAACTTCTTTGAGCCTACTTTCCCTTTTCTGCCTAGCATTCCTTAAATAAGATCCTACATACAAATTCTCAAGTACACTCATGTCATAGAAAAGCATTCTTCCTTCAGGTACCAAAGCTATCCCTTGTTCAACAATATTGTGGGTACCGGATTTGTCTATTCTATTCCCATTAAATTCGATACAACCATTTTTAGGCTTAATTAGACCGCTAATGGTTTTAAGTAATGTAGTTTTACCCGCACCATTAGAACCAATTACCGCACAAAATTCTCCTTCATCGATGTCGAGTGATACATCGTAGAGGACTTGCAGTTCCCCATAGAAAACATTTATGTTTTTTACTTTAAGCAAATAATCTCGCCCCCAAGTACGCCTCAATTACTTTCTCATTTTCAGCTATTTCAACGGGTTTTCCTTCCGCTATTTTCTCGCCGTGATGCAAAACCATTATCCTATCACAGATCGACATTACGGCTCTCATAACATGTTCAATCATTAATATAGTTATACCTTGATCCTTTAGTTTCTTAATACGTGATAGCATCTCCTCAATTTCTGTTGGATTCAAGCCTGCCATAACTTCGTCTAGAAGGAGCACACGTGGCTCCGTTGCTAAGGCTCTGGATAATTCAAGGATTTTTCGTTCAGCCATAGTTAATTCAAATGGTTTATGATTAGATTTTTTCTCGAGTCCGACGAATTTAATAATTTCTAAAGCCTTGTTGCGCGCTTTTTCTAAGTTATTTGTCCGGAGTAGGGCTCCAACCATTACGTTATCAATGGTACTCATGTTGTTAAATGGTCTGGGTAATTGAAAAGTTTTACAAATTCCTTTTTTACAAATTGTGCTAGCCTTTAAATTTGTAATTTCTTCTCCGTTAAATATAATTTTACCTGAATCAGTGCGGAGAAAACCTGAAATTAGATTGAATAACGTGGTTTTCCCAGAACCATTAGGTCCTATTACACCAAAAATCTCTTTTTCTTTAACGTTAAAAGTAACGTTATTGACTGCAATTAAACCTCCAAATGCCTTACTTACGCCCTGAACTTCAAGGATCATAGTCTCACCTAATCCGTCTTTTAATCTCTTCAATTATTGAACCTAATCCTTGTGGTTTGAGGATAATTAAAAATATTAGAATTATACCAAATATAAAGAGATCAGGTCCTCCTGAAGCTAGAAACATTAAACGCAACCACTCGGTGGTAGGTATAAGTGCAAAAGCACCTAAAAACGGCCCAAGAATATAATCCAAACCACCAAGTAATGATACAATTATGATCCTAAAGGAAGTATTCATCCCAGCCAAGGTTATTGGTTCTATGTAAAGAACGTATTGTGCATAAATAGTACCTCCAAAAGCTGTCAAGAACGAGCTGAGAAATGCGGCAAACACTTTCCACTTAATAGAATTAATTCCTAATCCTGAAGCAGTTTCTTCGTCGCTTGCAATTGCTCTCATATAATACCCTATTTTACTTTTTCGAATTCCATATATCAACAGGGCTGTTAATATCGCCAAATTAGATATAAGAAGACAATAAGGAGCTTTACCATCAAATTGCATATAAATGAACCCGCTTTCCCCTCGAATATAAGGTATCACTATCCCAGCTGGTCCCTTAGTTATCTCTTTCAGGTTGAGAAGAGCATACATTATCATCTGTGAAAATGCTATAGTCGTCAGCGAAAAGTAAGCGCCTTTAATACGAAGGCTTATGTATCCTATAGCTATTCCCAGCATACCTGCTATTAAACCTCCAAAAATCATTCCAATCCAAGGGGTAACATTTAACCGTATAAAGAGTATTGTTGAGGTATATGCTCCGATCGCAAAAAAGGCTGCATGACCAAAGGATAATTGACCTACGTAAGTTAAAATTCCCCAACTTAGTCCCAAATAAGTATAAAGAAAAGTCATGAATAATATATGCATGATATACTTATCAGGAATTAAGAGGAGAAAGAGGTTAACAATTATTACGGTCAATAAAATTGTAATGTGCATATTTCTCATCTATTTCACCCTCCGAAGACCAGCAATGCCCTCTGGTAAAAATATTAAAATTAATACAAATATACAAAAGGGGACAAACTGTTGATACTCCGCAGCGATCAAAACAGATCCCCACGCTTCTGCTAAACCAATTATGAAGCTACCCATTAAAGCACCATAAAAATTGCCTAATCCGCCTAACACCACGATAACAAACGCTAACAAGCCAAATTGTTGACCAACCGTAGGATAAATCCAAAATAGTGGAGCAGCAAGCGCAGATGCTACTCCCACCATCGCTGCCCCTAGCCCAAAAGTAATCAAAAAGATTTTCTCAGAGTTTATCCCAATTAGTGAAGCCGCTT
The DNA here is from genome assembly GCA_038883795.1 of Bathyarchaeia archaeon. GTDB lineage: Archaea > Thermoproteota > Bathyarchaeia > Bathyarchaeales > Bathycorpusculaceae > JASEJA01. Next base: position 8,292 of record JAVZLK010000029.1, on the reverse strand, counting down.
CTTTGTTCTCAGCGGTAGCTCGTATGGCTCTGCCTACATCTGTCTTTTTCAATAACATAAAGAATGTTAATGATGCCGCCAAAGATAGAATAAAAGCAAAAAGGCGCATGGTCGGAATATTTATTCCGCAGACTTTATATACGCCAAACGAAAATGGACACGAACGATAATCGGAAGACCACAGCATCACTGCCAAATTCTGTAACACCATCATTAATCCTCCTGTCAGAAGCAATTGATTTAATTGTGAGGTATTTAATACGTGTTTAATTGTGGTTATGTATATTAATATGCTTACCAAAAATAAGAAGACAGGGGTTAATATTAAAAGTATATAAAAGGGGATTCCGAGTAATGTGTTCATCCAGTAATAAAAATACATACCTATCATCAAAAATTCGCCGTGTGCAAAGTTAATTATTTTAAGAACACCAAAAATTAAAGTTAATCCAGTGCTTATTAAGGAATAAAGTCCACCCATTAAAATACCATTTATGGTTATTTGAATGATAAATTGGAGGTCCACGGTTTCTTCCCTCCATCAATACTTTCTACATTTACGTAGGCTATATAAAAATCTAACTGAGTTATCCGAAATTATAGAAAAGTTTTTAAATCTTCGAATAAACCATAAGAAAGGGTAAACTATACAGAAGGGTGCACTATATGATTTGCAAAAAAGCGATAACAAAAATGCATGCAATAATAATAGTCGTCATCGTTATCGTTGCATGCGTAGCCGCAACGGCTTACTATATGTCCATACCCACGGGACCGAAAGTTAGCGAAGTTAAAATCGGCTTACTTTTTCCGTTAACTGGAGGCCTTGCAGCGCTTGGCAAGGTTAATCTTATGGCTGCCAGGCTGGTCATAGACTTAATTAATGAGCGGGGAGGAGTCCTTGGAGGGGCAAAAGTCGTTCCCATAGTAGCGGATTGTAAAAGTGAACCAGATGTTGCGGTAAGTGAATGCGAACGATTATGCACTGTAGAAAAAGTCCCTATAATTGTAGGAACTTTCGGTAGCACATTGTCATATGCTGCTACGACAGTGGCGGAAAAAAATCACGTCCTCTACTATGAATTTTCCGCAGTAGCTGATTCGATAACTGCGCGAGGATATAAATACGTGATTAGGGCATGCCCAACGGCATCGATGCTAATTCAAAAGAAGATGTTGTTTGTAGACCAATATGTGTTGCCAATCCTTTCGCAAAAACTTGGAAAGCCCAAAGCCGATATAAAAATAGCTATTGTTTATGAGAACACTGAATGGGGAATGTCCGAAATGAAACCTGAGAAAGAGTATTGCGAACAACATGGATTGAACTTAGTAGCTATTGAGGGTTATCCGTCGGGCACCGCGACGCTAGCACCAATACTTTTAAAGCTTAAAAACCTCGGAGTTGATGTCCTTTTAGCGACTTCATACGTAACAGACTCAATCCTTTTAATGAGAGAAGCCCACGAAAACGACGTGAACTTCAAATTGGTTATAGGGTCTGGCGGAGGAATGGGTGTTCAAGAGTTTGTTGCAGGTGCAGGTGATGATGCCGCATATGTAGTAAGCTGTGCTTACCTCACAGGAAGAATGAAATTACCTAACATTGATTATTATAATAACCTTTGGGTACAGAAGTATGGAATTGACCCAGTGTTTGGTGAATGCACACCCGTGCATGGAACCATTCATATACCAAATATGTTGGTATTATTTGATGCTATTGAGAGGGCTAAGTCTGTAGATCCGGATGCGGTCAGGGAAGCCTTGCTCCAAACTGATATAAAACCAGGCGAAAGGCCGGATCTGTTAGGCTTAGGATACAAATTTGATGAAAAGCAACAAAATATCTATGGGATTGACCAACTTGCAATACAGCAGTGGTTGTATGAAAATGGAAAATTAAAATTTAAAGCGATATGGCCTGTTGAGATCGCCGAGGCAGAACCGGTATGTCCAGCACCGGCTTGGAGCGAAAGACTCATCCCTTAACCTTTTTTTTTACTTAATTGCTATCAAACGAGGTAATTAAAGTGCACGTGACCGAGAGTTCTTTGGATGAAAGGGATTTAATCGAAATATATCAATACTTACTCTTAGCTCGGGTTTTTGAAGAAAAAGTTAATATGCTTTATAGGGAGGGGCTTGGGGTAATAGAGGTCCCGCATTCTTGCATTGGTCAAGAGGCGATTGGGGTTGGCGCTTGTTATAAACTTTCTAAGGATGATTATGTTGTGCCATCGTTGAGAACAAGGCCCGCTTTTTTAGTTCGTGGAGTGCCACCTAAAATAATTATGGCGGGAATATTCGGAAAATCTACTGGTCCTGCAAAAGGAAAGGTTACTTCGCATCACATGGGTGATCATAAATATGGGATTATTGGAACAACGGGAGTTGTCGGTGCGCAGATCCCAATAGCAGTTGGTGTGGCATTAGCTTGTAAACTGCGAAAAAAGGACTCGGTAGTTTTATGTTTTTTTGGAGATGGCGCTTCGAATAGAGGAGATTTTCATGAAGGATTAAACTTAGCGGCGGTGAAGGATTTACCGGTAATATTTATATGCGAGAACAATCAATATGCTATGTGGACGCCGTTCAAAAGTAGCTTTAAGATCGAGAATATAGCTGACCGTGCTGTTGCTTATGGTTTTCCTGGTGTTGTTGTAGATGGTAATGACGTTTTGGCGGTGCACAAAGTTGTCCAAGATGCTGTTAAGAGGGCGAAAGATAACAAAGGACCTACTTTGATTGAATGTAAGACATATAGAATTCGAGGGCATTCAGAAAGACTTCCTGAGAGAAGAGATGAAAATGAGATTAAAAAATGGATGGAAAAAGATCCAGTAGTATTATTCGAAAATCGACTATTGAAAATGGGAATTATTACAATTCAAATAAAGGAGGAACTATTGAAAAGAGTTGTTGCGATAGTCGATGAAGCAGTAAAGTTTGCCCAAAACAGTCCATTCCCGCAAGCTGAAGAGGCATTAAAAGACGTCTACAATACAAAACCTACTTCAGAACCGGATAATAATACGGTCCTTATTAAACTTCAAAAAGACTATTCATCCCGCCTACTAACTATGGGCGAGGCTCTTAATGAAGCGTTACGAGAAGAGCTATCGAGAGATCCGAACGTAATATTAATCGGCGAGGATATAGGGCAGGACGCCATAGGTCCATTAGGAGGTTTGTGGCCGCCAACAAGGGGTTTATGCAATATCTTTCCTGAAAGAGTAATCGGAACTCCCATATCAGAATCAGCGATGGTGGGCGCAGCTGTGGGTTGTGCGCTAATGGGAATTAAAACTATTGTCGAAATACAATTTGCTGACTTTCTGACAATAGCGATGGATCATATAGTTAACACAGCGGCAAAAATGAGATACAATTATGGTGGAGATGCTTCTGTTCCGATAGTTGTCAGGGCACCTTTTGGAGTAACAGGAAGATGGATGGGAATGCATCATAGCCAAAGCCCTGAAGCTTGGTTTACTAACATACCTGGACTGAAAATAGTTATGCCATCAACTCCGTTTGATGCAAAGGGATTATTAAAATCCGCCATTAGAGATGAAGATCCAGTAATTTTCTTTGAACATAAACTTTTATATAATGTAAAAGGTCCTGTTCCACCTGTTGATTATACAATTGCTTTAGGAAGAGCCGATGTAAAAAGAGAAGGGAAGGATGTCACGGTTGTAGCTACAGGATACATGGTGCATAAAGCTTTACTCGCTGCGAATATTTTAAGTGAAAGAGGAATAAACGTTGAAGTTATTGATCCGCGGACTCTAATTCCATTAGATGAGAATACTATCATCGAATCTGTCAAAAAAACTGGTAAACTCATAATTATACACGAGGCTCCAAAATTAGGTGGATTTGGAGGAGAAATAGCGGCGCTCGTCGCAGAAAAAGCATTAGGTTATTTGGATGCCCCAATTACTAGACTGGGTGCCCCCTATATTCCCGTACCATTTAGTCCCCCCCTGGAACAATATTATATAATTGATGAACAGAGGATAATAAATGCTATATTAAATCTCGAAGGAGAGAGAGGATCTCATGGAAAAACGGCGTGTTATCATGCCAAAGCTTCATGATACCATGAGAGAAGGAATAATTATCAATTGGTTTAAAAGAGATGGAGAAGTGGTTTCGGTAGGAGAAATTATAGCAACTATCGAATCTGAAAAAGCAACGTTTGAGCTAGAATCTCCTGCAACTGGAATCTTGCGTATCTTCAAAGGAGTTGGGGCGATCGTTAACGTGGGTGAGGTGATTGCTGAGATAGAATTGATGGACGAACGTACCTCTCGGCAAAAAGTCGAAAAAGCTATAATTGCCTCACCTTCCGCTAAATCGCTGGCAAGACAGCATGGAATTGATTTGTCGCAAATAACAGGAACGGGACCTGATGGTTTGATAACGGAAAAAGATGTTTTGTCATATATCAGTAAATTCAAAATTTGTAAACATGAAATAGAGAAAATTATCATGCGAAATGACGAAGAAATTATTCCATTAATTGGATGGAGAAGGGAAATGGCTGACCGTATCACACTTAGTGCAAGGACAGCTGCTCAGGTAACTACCTTCTGCGAAGTAGATGTGACTGAACTTGTAAATCTCCGCGAAAAATTAAAGCAACAGTTTGAAAAAGAGCACGGAGCACCTCTTTCATATACTGCACTAATAGTGAAGGCTGTTTCTATGGCGCTGAAAGAATTTCCCATCATGAATTCATATCTTAATGACGAAAAGATAATAATTAAAAAATATTGCAATATAGGGGTTGCTGTTTTCAGCGATAAAAGCGGTTTAGTCGTACCGGTAATTCGTAATGCTGAAAAGAAAAGCTTGATAGACATAGCAAAAGAATTAAATGTATTGATTAACAAAGCAAGGAAAAATGAATTAACGATAGATGATATCAAAGATGGAACTTTTACTATAACTAATGTCGGTATGTTTGGTGTCCTAATGGATACCCCTATACTAAATCCGCCACAAAGCGCAATACTTGGTGTCGGCGCCATAGTTAAACGCCCTGTCGTTGTAGACGACCAGATAAAAATTAGGTCGATTGTGCATTTGAGTCTAACATATGATCATAGGGTAATAGAGGGCGTGCCAGCTATCCTTTTCCTTCAAAAGGTCAAAGCATACCTTGAAACCCCTTTAAGTTTATTTAATAATCTGACATTCCAAAAATAAGAAATAATGTTTTAAACTTTTAAAATCAAAGTTAGGCTTTTAAAAGAGGTATGAGCAGTTGTTTATGTTTTCTTTTTGTTTTAGGTTACTTTAAATGAAAATTCCGTGATTTTTGGAAGTTGCTATGAATTTTCTTGAAGAAATTTTTATTTAGAATATACTATCTGCCTCATGAGCTTCATAGCATAATATGCTTCCAAAGCGAAAATAAGAATGGACAACATTATAAGCCGATTACAGATGAATAAATAGCTTTGGATTATTCATGACGCCTAGGAATTAGGTTGTTATGCTTTCAGTTTTTGCATCCTCATTTGACAGGCTTATTGCTTTTAACTAATTATTGTGCCGAAGATGCAGAGTTTAGTTTGGAGCACCAATTGCATCGCTTAGCTTTCAAAATTTCATTAATGTTTATCAACATACTTTGCCTCCTAAATTGATTAAGTAGTTTAGAATACCGTTAACTACCGCCTTTGGCTTCATTGGAAAGCGTGAAATTTAACCCTTTCTAACCTCGTATAAAACTCCGTCCTCCGATAGTATTAAGATGCATCCGCATTTTAGGCATTTATAATAGCGGTTAACTCCTTTGTCTCCCTTTCGCTCTCCCAGAAGCTCTCCCCCATGTTTACATTTTTCAAGCATATACGCAATCCTGTTTTTAAGAAATTTTTAACTTAAGCCTTATTTAGTCTCCGCTTGTAAGGGATGTTATGAAGGCTTTATTCAGGTCTTTTTAGGTGTTTAATAGTCCGCCATCCACAGGATTGTAATGTTTTTCTCTTTTAAGTCTACCCTTAATTCCTAACTTTTCTCTAATTCTTACGGGAGACTGAAACAGTTGAGTTGGGTTTTAGGAGAACCCCGGAAGTATAAGGTGGACTCTCGATGGTTTAGACTCTTATGCACGTCACACTGACTTTATAGGGTTTATGCGTTTTCTAAGTGGAAAATGAGGATTATTTTCTATAAAGCTTTTCAAACTGCACCGCAAGTCTTCGAGTTCAACCTCTTTTAGTTTCCTCTTTGTTTAGTAACCCTTTCATAGTCTCTTGTCGCATACAAAAGCCTGCTGTAAAGCTCCATAGTTATCAGGTTGGTGAGCTAAAATTGGGAGAAAATGGTTGTTTCTACAAATTCGTCTTGAACCTTTCTCACCGTTTAAATTTGAGGAGGTAAATAAAAAGGGGATATCATTTATATACGCCGTACCTTTTTGTAGCGTCTATCATGGCCTTGAAGTTTTCTGGTTTTGCTTTGTCTACCACCGCGCCTTTCATAACTATGAAGCCTCCGCCTTCGCCGCATGTTTAAATAAGCTTTTTAACGTATTTCTTGACCTCTTTGAGGGTTCCTACACTTAATAACGAGCTTGGGACGTTATCGGCTATGCAGGCGACGCCGCCTATCATTTCTTTAGCTTTAGCCATGTCGGACTGGTCGAAGCCCCAAAGATTTTTACCCTTTGGCAGATCGTTTTTGATAATTTCAAGGCAGGTGTTATAGCCGCCTTCAGCGTAAAGGAATGGCACACAGCCTTCATTTATTAAGCCCATCATAACCTTCTTTAAAGTTGGCCAATAGAACTCTCAAATTGTTTGTTAGAAATAAAGCCGTCTGCCCCCTTATGCAACGGAATAAAGACTATTGGATTTCCATTGGCTTTCGCTCTGGAGGCCCCCCTTCCAATCATAAGCGGGGTGACTTCCATGGCTTACTTAAGTTTGTCGGGGCGTTTGTGTATGTCCAACATTATGCCTTTAGTTCCCTTTAATGTATCGCCTAAAGGGTCGAAAGGTGCTTATGTACCGCCTTCGAAAATGTTTGGGAAGCCTGCGGCAGTCATCTCCCTATCCAAGCAACAACAGTCCTATCCAGTTTAATGCCTCATTCCCCACTTCCATCAGAGCTTTAAGGGCAGCTTGGACATCCGGCATGCCAAAAATAACGAAATCGACTGGTGTAAAACCTCCATACATTTCAAACACGTTGGTGAAGGGTGGTAATTTGCTGAAAGGATGCAGAGCGACAAACACTCGTAAGAAATACTTAGTCAAGAAGAAGTATGTTGGATCTTGGATCAAATCGTCGTATTCATAAGCTTTCATGTATTCTCCTTCAATACACTGATAGGAGTATTCTGGAGCTACGCCTTGGCCAGGCCCTATAGCACCGGCGTATGCGTCTAGTTCGAAGTCTAAAACGTATTTTCTGAACACCGTTTTGAGTTTCTCGTAGTTGTACATCATGTCGTAGTGTGTAAGTCCTACGTAATATGCGGGAAAGAAGCCTATTAGCGGGAAAACCGGAACTCTGTCAGGCAGTTTTCTAAGTTGTATGGCTTCTTTTATCTAGTCACCCTCGCCTTGTAGGCTTCTTCAGCTTTTCGTTGGCAAACTTTACGTGAGGGGAAAGCCAACGTTAAGAAACCGCTTAAGCCTACTATTGTGCCTCCTGTCTCTTTTATTTTTCTGACAAATTTTTCTGGTGGGACATCTACTCCTAAGTTGTAGACTTCAAATCCGTTGGCTTCGAGCATGAAGACAACCATATTTTGCCTATGTCATATATATCTCCGGCAACAGTCCGGATAACAACTTTTACTAAACGTTTAGCCTCGACTTTTTCGGCGAGGTTTTGTTTGATTTTTCGGTTATCGTCTTCAGTAATTTACCTGCAAATAGAAGGCTTGAAATAAAGTATTCGCTTTTGGCGAATCTGTCTCCTACAATCTCCATGGCACGGCGGACATCATCTAAAATTTAAGCGGATCCTCGCCAGCGTTGAGCCTTTTCTCAACCAGTCGAAGTGTTTCTTCCTCTTTTAAATCGGCTAGTGTATTGATAAAATCTTCAGAGTTTCCCATAAGATTCCTTCGCCGTGTTCTCACTAATATTTTAGAGCATCAAATAAAAAGCTTGCTCAATTCCTTAACCAATTAATATGAAGCACAAAATTAATTTATTTAATTGGCAAAACTGAACCTTCAAGATGAGAGTATGAAGAAAATTATCACAATTTTATTTGAGCCAGAAGGCCGCAAGGCGGAGGTTGAGTCTGGAATTAGCG
>JAVZLK010000028.1:0-20278 GCA_038883795.1 Bathyarchaeia archaeon | reverse complement strand
TTAGACCTCTCCGAGATTTTGTCACTTTGAGCTTTTACAACTATTAACGCTATCGTACCAACTATGTCATCAACTGTAGCACCTCTTGAAAGATCGCTAACTGGCTTCGCAAATCCTTGTAAAAAAGGACCATAAGCGTATGCTTTCGCAAGCCTCTGCACTAGTTTGTATGCTATGTTTCCTGAATTAAGATCTGGGAAAATTAAAATATTTGCTTTCCCCGCAACTTGGCTCTCTCCTTTTATTTTACACTGTGCAACCAGTGGGTCGATTGCTGCATCAGCCTGAAGTTCTCCATCAACCAATAAGTTAGTTGCCTTTTTTTTAACGATTTCCACTGCTTTAACAACTTTATCTACGGCCGGATGTGAGGCGCTTCCTTTTGTTGAGAAAGAAAGCATTGCAACTCTAGGTTCCCAGTTGAATAGAGTTTTGGCGCTATTTGCAGTAGCAATAGCTATATCGGCCATCTGTTCAGGGGTCGGATCCGGATTTAATGCGCAGTCTGCGAAAAGAAAATGACCGTTTTCCCCTCCTGGGTATCCTGGAATATGCATAAGGAAAAAGCTTGATGGTGTTTTCATGTTTTTCTCCATACCAATAATAAGTTCGCTGGACATTATTATCTCCTCGGTGGTATGAGCAACACCCGCGACCATACCATCAGCATCTCCTTGTTTAATACTCATAAGGCCAAAATTAATGGGTTTTTGAATGATTCTCTTTGCAACTTTTAAAGGAATATTTCTCATTTTGTGATAAGACAGAACATAATTGTCGAAATTTTGGGAGTTAGTCGGCTCAATGATTTCAATTCCATTTAGAGATATTTTATGGTTATAGGCGATTTTTTCAATAATTTCCCTTCTCCCCAACAAAACTGGGATGGCTATTCCCTCTTTTAAGGATAATTCAGCAGCTTTAAGAATACGTAAATCTTCGCTCTCTGGAAGAATTATTTTTTTAGGGTCAGCTTTTGCTTTATTCTTTAATCTTTCTATCAATTCCAATCTAATTCACTATTAATACTAGCGGTGTATGTAATCTTAAAGGATTTATACATTTTTAAACTTTACTTTTGTCTGTATCTGCTAGGTGCAAGTTTAAAATTTCGAAAAGACATCAATAACTAAGTTTAAATAAGCAAAGACTTAGAACCATCCTCATCTAATTAGTGAATACCTTTACACGTGGGCACTTTACTTCTAACGTTCAAGCGATCTTATATAAAATTCATTAATTACTTTATAATCTGAGCAGTTGAAGATAGGTGCCTTTGGATCTGGTTTTTAACAATACAAGCCTGATTTTTCATTTCAGTAATTAGCCGAAAAGCTTCACTTATTCTAATACAACACACCTTTAGTTTTCCAATTTTTCATAAAGAGTCTGCTTTTGAGGCGGAAGCCATCCGTTATCATAGAAAATTGTTAGTTTGAAATTGAAAGTCGTGGCTTCAATTTTTGGATTTTCCTTTCGAAGATATTTGCTAATAGATGAGCCTCCTGGTTGATCAGAGTTCCAATTGTTTGACTCTGTTCATATAACAAACCCTAAATAGGGCCCTAAGTGAGCGTTAAGAACCGTCATGTAAACCCTAAACTTAAGCATGGTATAGGCCAAATTGAAAGTATTGTTTAAGCCATCATAGGCTATCCATACTCTACGTCTATTAAAGCCAAAAATTCATGGAAATACTTTTCAGAGGCTCGACCTTCCAGCTGGATAAGCCTATATCTCAAAGTTTTTAAAATCTTTAGAGTTTAAACCTTCAATCTTAGATTTATAAGATGTTAAATCAAGCTCTTTTAAGCCGTGTTCCCTTTACCATTATAAAGAGCCTCATATTGAGCTATGCGAGTCTTAACTTGGCTATCATCAAGGCTTCTGAGAACAGCTACGGGATCCCTATTCCTAGCCTCGACAATAATTGGAATATCCCAAAAACTACAACAGGCCAAAACACTTGTGCTAACAAAGTTCCCACTTAACAAAGCTATTTCGCCAGTCTCATTCTTAAACATTGAGTAGTGTTCAACGTTTCCATCCTTATCCTTAATACGAAATAGCCGAGCTTGAAACGAAACGAAAAAATTTATATTGCTAACTGCAGGTAATACGCTAAGAGGAGAATAATAATGAGCAAGTCTGCCATTACTAAAATGCAAGGCATCATTGTGGCTATTATTATAATCATAGCATTAGTCATCGGCGTTTACTTTGCAATTCTTCCGTCTCCATCTCCTAGTCTTGGAAGGCCCATAAAAATAGCTGTATGTGGTCCTATGGCGTTCAAGCAAGGGCAAGATTTTTGGCAAGGAGCAACTTTAGCTGCTGAGGAGATTAATGAGAAATATGGTGGAATTAAAGTTGGAAGTGAAATTCGCCCGATAGAGTTAGTAAAAATAGATACTAATGATATACTGAGTCCGACTGTTGATGCTCCTGCGGCAGTCGAAAGAGCTATAACAATTGAGGGGGCTGATTTTATAATTGGTCCCTTTTCATCCGCCAGTGTTCTAGTTTGTCAGGAGGTTGCTATGGATTACAAAAAGATAATGATTGCCGACGGATCCAGTGAAGCGATAACCGCAAAGGTAAGATCAAACTATGATAGATACAAGTACTTTTTCACATTCTTCCTTACTTTAACTCAGTTTGCAAAGTCGTATTTGAAACTTTTCGAGTTTGTTCTTAATATTGTTAAAAGCCAGTATAACGTACCGAACCCTAAAGTTGCCATAATAATAGAAGGTAATGTTTGGGGCGATGGAATATACTCAATAGCAAAGCCATACATTTCTTCTCTGGGATGCCAGATTGTTTATGAAGCAAGACCAAGCAGCAGCGCTACTGATTTAACTGTTGAATTCACGGCGATAAAGTCGGCTGGTGTCCACATAATTTTTGAAGCTTCAACATCTTCAATACTTGGCGCTACTATCGGGAGACAGTGGGGTGAGTTAGGAGTGCCCGCCATATTGGTTGGCTGTAACGCAGAGGCACAGAAGGGAAAAGAATATTGGGATGAAACTGCTGGATATGCTGAATACGAGTTGACCTTTAATCAGTATGCTAAAGGAGTTAACATAACACATCTAACAGGGCCATTCTTTGAAAAATATGTTACTAAATATGGAAGGGATCCAACTCAATCTTCAGTTACATATGACGTAGTTTACCTATTGGCGGACGCGATAACCCGCGCAGGTACAACTGATGCAGATGCCGTTGTTGTTGAGCTTGAAAAGATAGGCACTAGACAAGGAGTTACTCAGTTATATAGATCAGCTCCTGACGGCCTCACAACCGTCGGCAAGTGGCTTTATAATGATGCGCACCAATTAACGTGGCAATATGATGATCCGTACGTTCATCCAATTTTAGGTAGAATAAACCCTAAGGACATTCCAGGCTTATATTGTTTCATTGGTACTCAATTGGTGAACGGCGAACTTAAATGTGTATATCCTCCGGATATTCCAGGGACATCTCCATATGAGATACCACTTAGGTTCGAAGAAACCTTTAAATAAAATTCTCCTTTTTTTTTAAAAAAAATGACAAGGTGAATAAATTTACATGATTGACCAGTTAATAATATTAGGATTGACAACTGGACTATCATATGCTTTAATAACTATGGGCTTTTCCTTCATTTTCGGGGTCTCCAAAATACTCAACTTAGCTCATACAGCATTTTCTATGATGGGAGCGTATCTTCTTTACACGTTTTTTCGTATATGGAATTTTGGCATACTATTATCCGTGTTTTTTTCGTTGGTCCTTGCAACTTTACTCTGCCTTTTCCCATACTTGTTATGCCTTAAAAATAAGATTAGAGAAAATATCTTAAGTCAACTAATTTTAACAATAGGCGTCGCAATGTTTGTTCAAGGGGTTATACATTTTATTTATGGCACATTTAGTCTAGGAATGCCCTCTTTCATTCCTGGATTTATTGAAATTTTAGGCGTTAGAATCTTGAACCAACATTTAATTATTATAGTATCTGCGATAATTCTTTACTCCATTTTAGCTATATTTTTAAAGAAAACAAAGCTGGGAATTGCTGTTCGCGCTACCGCTCAAGATGCCGAGGTGGCCGCTCTATGCGGAATGAATATTAAAAAAATATACTTCGTGAGCGGAGCGATAGGGATATTTTTAGCGGTTTTTGCAGGCGTTTTTAGTGCTCCTCTCCAAAGTCTAACACCGTGGATGTGGGCTCCCGCTTTGCCAATAGTTATGGCTGCGGCCGTACTTGGTGGACTGGGGAGCATAAAAGGTTCTATTTTAGCATCATTAATATTCGGCTTTGTTTTCACGGGCGTATCTTTAGTCTATCCGGAATTAGGTCATCTAAAAGAAGCTATTGCTTTTGTTGCGGTTGTACTAATTTTTTTGATAAGACCTGGAGGACTTTTTGGTGTTCAAATCCATGAGAGGTGAAGAATGATGTCACATATTCTAGAAAAGTTCCTTTCAATCAAAACATTGATCCTTTTAATTGTTATCATACTATTTATCCTTCCTTTTATAATTACGAACCCATATTGGCAATTCATATTGGCCTTGACGTATGTCTACAGTATTTACGCAATAAGTTGGGATATACTCGGCGGATATTGTGGGCAGGGGAGCCTAGGCCACGGTTTTTTATTTGGAGTGGGGGCGTATACCTCTGTTTTACTTAATTTGCATCTTAGGCTACCTATTTTTATAACCATTCCCATTGGAGTGTGCACAGCCTTAATAGCCGGATTAATTGTCGCAGCACCATGCTCAAGATTACACGGGGCTTATTTGTCTATAGGGACACTTGCATTTCCAATAGCCTTAACGGGGTTAATTGTTATGTTCGGAAATATTACTGGAGGCGAATATGGCACTATGAAATTAGGTATTCCTGACCCACTAGCACCCTCTAGAAGTTTTATATATTATTACTCTTTAATCATTATGCTTGGCGTTACAATTTTGAGCTGGAAATTGACAAATTCAAGGCTAGGATTATATTTCAGAGCTATTCGTGAAGATGAAGTTGTGGTCAGAACTTGCGGAATAAACACCGCAAAATACAAGTTATTGGCATTTTGCATCTCTGCTATTTTAGCTGGACTAGCAGGAGCAATCTATGCGCATATAGTGAAGGGCGCGGATACTTCTATAACGTCAGTTACTTTTTCGATCCAGCCGCTGATTTGGACTATTTTTGGCGGAGCATCATCCATTTATGGCGCGGTAGTAGGCACTTTTATACTTTTCCCGATTTTTCAATACATTCGTACAATTCCAAAAATCCCTCCTCAGCTTATGGATATATCGCAAGCTCTTCTTTTAATTATTTTAATTCTTTTCATCCCTGAAGGAATTATTTCTAGGATAAAAAAAAAGGCTCAAGGTGTAAAATTGAGGGGAAAATAATGGAAACGCTTAAGATTTCACCTCAGCTTGCAGTAACAATTGCTGGCGTGAAAGCTAGAATGCCTCTAGGTTGGGCCTCAACATCTGCGACTGGACCTTGGGGAATTGTGCCTGAGAAATATGCGCAGCATCTAATTAAGCATGCGGAAGCAGGTGCTGGTTTTTTAACTCTCGCCACAGCCATATCCGGCACGCGTTTCAAGAGCGGACGCGGAACTCCTACTGGGCGGTGGCTTGCTTTTAACGCTCCATATTGGACTAAAGAAAAAATTTATGTATTCATGGCTCCGGTAGCAGCTATGCATCACATTGATGAGGCAGTGAAGGTTATAAAAATTCTCAAAGAAAAACTTCCTGATGATGTTCCGCTTATAGGAAGTATTATGGGTGATGGAGCAAATATAAAATCTTGGGTGGAACTCGCTAAAATTGAAGAAGAAGAAGGCGTAGATCTTATAGAAATGAACTGTGCTTGCCCCACACCCCTTGGAAGAGAAAAACTTTTGAAAGTGTACACTAGAGAAGAAATTACTAGCCAATATATTGGTGCATTATTATCTGATATGCCAGATCTGCTGAAAGAAATAGTTGCAAGTGTTACTAAAGCGGTGAAGGTTGGTGTGGGTGTTAAATTTTCCACGGAAATCGGGTTTCCAAGAATAATACAAGTCGCATCCAGCGTAAAAGAAGCAGGAGCAAAATATCTTACTTGGGCCACAACGGCTTCTGTATGTCCTCCAGACATATACAATGAAGGTCGAAGCATGTTTCCTTATCTAGAAAAGAACCCTTCCATTGCTTCTTTACACAGTCCAGCGAATATACATATCGCTATGCACTATACTGCACGCTTATCAAAATTCGTACCAAACATAGATTTAATATCCTCTTGCGGAGTTCACACACCTGAGAACATAGTGCAACTAATAATGCTTGGTGCTAACTGCGTAGAGGTTTCTTCTGCTGTAGCTATGAAGGGACGGGCATTATTTAAGAACACCGTAGAATTCTTAAACAATTATATGAAGAAGCTAGGTTACAAAACAATTGAAGATTTTAAAGGACTTGGATTAAAGTGGATTGCGGACAATGCTCAAGTTGATTGCAAAGTAGGGAAGGTGATTGCAGAAACGGATATAGAAAGGTGCACTGGCTGTGGATTGTGTACAGATATACTCTGTGAAGCCTATTATTGGGAGAATAAAAAGGTGTTAGTGAACCCTGAACTTTGTGGTGGTTGCAATCTATGTGTAGAGATTTGCCCAAATAAAGCGAGAAGACTTAAATATGTTGAAACTTAAGGTGGCCATAATTATGTTAGAGCAAGAGTCTGCAGTTATATGTACGTTTACACATAGTTTACGTGATCTCTGCTTTAAGTGCAATATTTTGGAAGATTTGGAAAGAATAAATACGAGAGTTGATGTAAAGTGGTTGTCCTTTTAGAGGTTAAAAATTTGGTTAAGCTTTTCGGTGGAGTAAGAGCTGTCGATAATGTTAGTTTCTGTTTAGATGAGGGTCAGATATTAGGACTTATAGGACCTAATGGAGCTGGAAAGACTACTCTTTTACGTCTCATTATGGGGTTATTGAAGCCGAACTCCGGGCAAATTATATATAATGGCAAAGTTATCACAGGATGGAGCGAGCACAAAAGAGTTGAAGAAGGCATCACAGGAACCTTCCAACAAGTGAGACCTTTCCGTAATATGTCTGTTTTCGAAAACGTGCTGTTACCAGCTTTTGCCAAAGCGGTGAAAAAAGGCCAAATAAATAAAGCAGCTGAAGGGCGAGCAAAGGAATTGTTAGAATTAGTTGGTTTAAAGGATAGGGCTTCGGAACTCGCCTCCGTTCTACCTCACGGCGATTTAAAAAAGCTCGAAATAGCCAGAGCGTTGGCAACAGAACCTAAGATTCTTTTGCTTGACGAGCCGTTTGCTGGAGTGAATATGTATGAAATTGATTCATTGAGCAAAATAATAAAAGGCTTAGTTAATCAAGGAATTTCTATTATCATAGTTGAACATAGATTATCTGAACTAATGAAGATCGTCGATAGAGTTATCGTGCTTAATTTTGGCAAAGTGATAGCATATGGTTCTCCCATAGAAGTGGTGAAAGATAAGAATGTGATTGAAGCTTATATAGGCGAGGAGGAAATTGGTAGTGCTTGAGGTAAAAAGTCTAAAAGTTGCCTATGGAGGGGCTCTGATACTTAATGGCATTAACATTGAAGTTGGCTCTGGTGAAGTAGTTGGGGTTATAGGCCCAAATGGGGCAGGAAAAACGACCTTGTTGCGTGCAATATCGGGACTTGTTAGGATGGATCAGAAAAGATATGGAAACGTAACCTTCGAGGGTATGGTGAAATTTGATGGAGAAAGAATAGAGAAATTATTGCCTCATGAAATAGCAAATAAAGGTTTAATACTCTGCCCGGAGAGGCGTAGGCCATTTCCTGAAATGACAGTAATAGAAAATTTAAAAGCTGGTGCGTATACATGTAAAGACAAAGAAGAAATTAAGAAAAGACTAGAGATCGTCTATGCACTTTTCCCTTCGCTGAAGAGAATGGAGCGTAGAATTGCAGGGACTTTGTCAGGAGGTGAGCAACAAATGCTAGCTATCGGGAGGGCTTTAATGGCTAACCCAAAGCTCCTGTGTATCGATGAACCTACAGCCGGGCTCGCACCAAAGTTAAAGCGAAGCTGCTTTGAGCAAATAAAAAATATTGGGCAAACTGGGATTTCCGTACTACTTGTTGAGCAAGATGTTAGATCAGCGTTTAAAATCACAAATAGGAATTATGTGATGTCAGAAGGAAGAATTGTTGCACATGGAACTGCGGAAGAACTCTTTAGTAGTGAAACTCTTAGAAAAGCTTATTTGGGGATTTAAACGTATTTGTTTCGGTCCTGTATCTATAGGCAAAATATAGATAACGTTAAAGTTAAATTCTATGCTTAGTTGTACAGCGTTTTAATTAATCTTTTTCTTTTAATTTGTGGTAAGCACGAGGTAGGCATGGTTCTTGCTGCTTTTTCTTAACGTTGTATGTGACTGAATAATTGGGTTATTTTACAGAGGGGGGTTGGGCGCAACGAAGCTGTGGTCATGATAACAAGATAAGTAAAGTTGCCTGCAAATTGTGTTGTTTCTTTAAAGAGATTACGTAGAAAATTATTATAAGAATGCTGAATAATAGAAAAGCTCAATGGAGCGAGGATAGCTTGTCTGAGAAAGAGTTAGGAATTCAAAAAGTAGCAGTCATCCTATTGAATGAAGGACCGTAATGAGGGCGAACGTTGCCGCGTTTCACTAAGTATAATAAGACTTATATAACGTCATAGATAGCTTGACCCAATGACAGGTAAACTCGTTCTTAACAATCTTAGGTTCAATAAATATTTTATTTGGGCGAGACAGCACATTATTACTAAAAATCTCTATTATATTATATTCCAGTCTCACCAGTCTACTCCAGGTTCTCTACCAACTATCTCAATCGGAATACCGTCAGGATCTAGAATGAACACGCGAGAAATATGCTCAACTTCTAAGGGCTCCTTGACATGATGTTTGTCGCTGCCTCCCACGGTAAACTTCACGCCTTTTTCGTAAAGGTAGTCAATAAACTTGTTGTATTTTTCCATAGGCGATATAACAAAGCATACATGCTTCATTCCACATTCGCCTTTATAGTGATCGTAATTAAAAGGGGCGATATTCAAGTTGTGAATTTTAAACAGCTCAAGATAGTGATTTCCATGCTGCAGTATTGCCATTGTGCACTCAAAATACTTGAAACTACCATTAACTTCAAACAGTCGTAAACCTTCGCGAATCTTTAGCAGTTTATAGCCTAACATTTCAGAATACCATTTTATGCTTCGGTCAAGGTCTGATACATATATTCCTGCATGGTGAAATCTGAGGGTAACATCTTTAGGAAAGCCTTCAACCATCTTAACCACGATTTTTTAATCGAGTTTAAAAAATATGGTTGAATATTAAAATTTTTCGTAATTCCCGGGGTTGTCGGCTAATTCTGTTTGTATGATTTTTAGAGTTTTTCAAGTGCTTGAGGGTAAATTTTATGTGTTTTTCATTGTGTATATTTAGTCTTGGTGGGGTTTGCTTTGGGATGGTGGGGAGATCGTTGAGGGTTTGAGGTTTTCTAGTGAGCGTGTTGGGCGGCTTTACCCCGTTCTTTTGGACAGGTATGGAAATGTTGTTGATGGTTTGCATAGGCTTGAGGCTGACCCAAACCGGCCTAAAATTAGGCTTGACCATATAGAGTCTGATGAGCAAAGGCTTGTTGCTAGGCTCATCGCAAACGTTTGCAGGCGGAATGTTCCTGCTGGGGAGAAAAGCAGAATGCTTGAGGAGCTTGGCGAACTGTATGTTAAGGCTGGAGTTAAGCCTGAGCTGAACTGCAAGGAAGATTTCTGAGGTAACTGGCATGAGCCTCAGGTGGGTTATGATGTATCTGCCCGATAGGCTTAAGGAGAGACCTGGCGTCGGAAATCCTTCCAGAGCGTCTGATTTGCAAAATGTAAAGAAGCTTTTTTATAAAGGTAAAGTTGCAAGCTTGCAACTGAATCCTTTCAGCTGGAGTTTTTTGCAGCTGAGCCTGCTGAGAGGGGTTTTAACCGTTAAGAAGTATGCTAACGCAGATTTTGTTCAGCTTATGTTGGAGAAGCGGTTTTACGAGGATGTTGAGAGGCTGGCCGAAAAGTCGGAGCAGCACCTGAAATGATCCTTAACAACGTTTTGGTTTGGGCTTTGAAGAAGCTTGCAGAGTTTTTAAGCCCTAAAAAGCTTGCTCCATAGAAGCCGTGCAAAGTGGGATTTGGCAACATCCTAAAGCCTTTTGTCGGGTTTCATTTTATGGATTGTTGTTTCATGGTGTGTGCTAGCTGGTCGGCGTATCTTTTGCTTTGAGGTTTATGGCTCAGCGTTTGCAAGTATTGGCTTGAGGTTATGTTGAGGGTTTTGGCGCATTTCAGCCTGTTCAGAACGGCTAGGTTGTGGCCTATGGATGTTGCGACTCCCCATCTTCTCTGCGTCCGCCTCAGCCTACACCTTGTTTTGTTCTTTGCCCGCTTCTATCGCCCCGAATATTGCGCGCGCCAACCCGAGTGGCATATGCTTTGTTGGTGCATAGGCACTATGCACAGAAACACTTAGCAACTAGACTGGAACAGTAGAGCTTAGGATTAGGGATTTTCCAAAATGAGGTTGCGATTTTCTGAAAACCCATGTTGAAAGCGAATTAAAAACGGCGAAAGGTTGGGTGAGGATATGCTTGAGCCGTTTAGGAGAATCCGAAAATACTTACAGACGACAAAGCCCCAAACTAAAAGCGAGAAGATGGTTGATGAGTTTAGGAACAGCTTCTTCTCGTGACGGGCTTCAGTCAGGAAGAGGTCAGCCAGCTGAATATGGCAAGCCTAAGCATGAAGAATTTCAGGAAATCGTTAGAAGGAGGTTGCCAGGAAACCGAAACTGTGACTGTGGAATACAAAGGGTTGTAAATAAGCGAGCTGCGTGTGCATAAGCATTAAACCTTAACATGCCACCTCCAAAGGCTGATTCCCCTCATAAAGGAGGCATGCGTCTATACGCTGACCAAAACGCATCATAGACCTTTCGAGTATGTAAAGTATGTGGATGCAGAAAAGTTCATGTAAACTTGATGATGAAGGTACATTTTCGATGACAAACGACATAAAAAACTTTATTTACATTTTATCCCTCCCTCTTACTGATGTTCAATGATCGAAAAAAGTTGGAATTATGAAACTGACGTATTAATAGTGGGAGGGGGTGGTTCCGGATTATCTGCAGCCGTTGAAGCGGCCGAGCATAAAGCTGATGTCATTGTTCTTGAGAAGATGCCCTTTGTTGGTGGCGATACCGCTCTTTCAGCAGGAACATTATTTGCCGTGGGAACACATATTCAAAAAAAACACAAGATATATGATTCTCCTGAAATTGCCTATAAAGACATGGTTAAAGTGGGAGGAGGCGCGTCAAATCTTGAACTTCTAAAACTTCTGGCGGAAAAATCAGGAGAAACATTTGATTGGTTGACACAATTGGGGGTTAAATTTGAAGATAAAGTTTATCCTAGAGATGAATGCACAGTTCCAAGGTGTCACGCAGTTTTACCTAATTCTAGTGCTTACATTAAAGTACTCAAGGAGGCGGCAGAAAAAAGAAGTGTAGAAATTATATTAAATACTAAGGCTGTTAGATTGATTAGGAGCCGAGGCGGAGAGGTTATAGGAGTCAAAGCAGAAGATCTTAAACGAAAAAAAATACTAAAAATTAAGGCCAAAAAAGCGGTGATTCTTGCTACTGGTAGCTTTGCTGCAAATAAAAGGATGAGAAGAAAATATTGTCCTATTGAAACAGTCAATATAGCGACCGCATGTAATCCTGGTAATACCGGAGACGGTCATAAAATGGCTAGTGCGATAGGAGTAGATATGGTAAATATGAATATTGGTGGACAGCCATGCGGTCCAATGGTAGATCATACATTTATATCGCGAAGCTTCATTGTAAATGGTGCCATTTTAGTTAACAAAAAGGGGAAGAGGTTTGTAAATGAATTGTCTGCCTATCCGTTACAAAATGCCGCCATACTCGCACAACCTGGAAGAGTATGCTACGTTATTTTTGATAGACAAGTGGCAATCAAAGGTGTAAATTTTTACCAGACATACAAGGATCTAGGCTACTTGATCGAGGCGGATACTTTGGAAAAATTAGCCAAAAAATTAAGAATATCAATAAAAGAACTGAAGAAAACGATATATACATGGAATATTTATGTCAAAATGAAAAAAGATTTGGAGTTCGGAAGAACTAATTTTGGATGTGGAATAAAGGCTTCTCCCTTCTATTCGTTGAAGGCAACAGTGAAAGTTATTCTTACAGAGGGAGGGCTAAAAATTAATTCAAAATGTCAAACGATTAATACTTTAGGCAGAATTGTCCCGAGATTATACGCTGTGGGTCAAGTAGGTAATGGCGGTATTTTTGGTGTTAATACCATATCAGGAATGCACCTAGCATGGGCTTTCACTTCAGGTCGAATAGCCGGAAAAAACGCGGCCTTAGAACTTCCTTGCGAATGAAAATGACATCTGCCTGTAAACCTGTGTCTGGAAACGACCATTATAGCATGTACCATGATGTTGTTGCGTGTTCAGAAGCATTATCCATAATCATTTGGTAACTTAGTGCTATGCTTTTAAAACCTTCAAAAATAAAACGCAAAACCTACTAAACGCCGCTTCTTGAGAAGAGCGAAATAAAAAAGTGGGAACGTAAAAAGGATTTATCGATATCTAAAGCAAACAAATGGGTATATGTCTTCGGGTTTACATTCAGCTATTACCTGGCCCTTAAATGAATAGTCCAAGTCAGTAGCAAATACAACGCGCTTAATTTTCCCCGCAGGTTTAAGTTCATACACCGGATCGTAGTCTGACTCTTTGAAAGTGATTTCTGCAGTTCCATTCCAAAGTTCGCCATTTAGCTTGGCTTTCCCTTGAGTCATAACTATTTGAGGCTTACCAACAAAACCTACCTTTCCACCGATTTCTGGTAAGAATTTTAATGCAAAATGGGGTATAGGCTTAGGCATTTCGCCTGCTGGAAGGCGTTGCGTCAGCTTTGCCTTAACTGATACAAGTTCGATTCCCCCCCTTTCGGCACTTGCCCATACTTCGTCCTTGAATCTATCTAACCGCAGATTTGCAATTTTTTTAGGAAAACCGTGAATTTCCCTTCCTGATGCCATATGATCATCCCAGGCAACATACATATATGGACAATAGTAACCTCGGTACTCCTTGTATTTAGCACTTAGGAATATCGCAAATTCTCTGTGACCTCTCGGCAACATACCTATCACTTCTGCTGGTTCCCTTACCACACCTTGAGGCGGGGTATCAAAGAACATTAGTTCGACTTCAGGTGTGTCGCCAGGTTCCAGTGGAGGTGGCAGATACTCCCGTAAAATGTCATAGCTAATATCATAGTACACAGCTAAACGATTCATTCCCTTGAAGTGCGGTTCGTGGTCAGAGAGCGCCTTTACAAAGTCATCTTTAGTATTTTTGTATTTCACTTTCATGATCAACACCAAGGATATGTGTTTAGATTTTCAAATATAAAAATTTTCCACCAAAAACCAAATCCACCGCCATCTTTTTTCTGTGCCCTTCATGTGCTGTCAGCAGCCACACAAAGTCAAGAAATACCCTAAAATTTGTGAATTGTTTAAGCAAATTTTAGAAAAAATTGGAATAAAGTAATGAAGTGTCTCAGAGGTGTTTGGGCCATGAGTGAGGGTTTGAACCTAAATCACTCAAGTAAATTAAGCCAAACTCGAGTAAAAACTCGAAGACAAGAACCCGAAAACAGTTGGAATAACCCTTCCGCTCAGATTAATCGAGGAAACACGGAAAAGAAACCTAAATATAAGCATAATTTGCGAAAAAGCTCTGCAAAGCATTATAGAATATATGGAAACCCAAAAAATCGACGTAACACAAAAAGCTCTTTCCTCTTTTGGTGAAGCTTTTCTTCAGAGAAAAGGTTCAGTGCCGATGGCCGGGTTTGAACCGGCGAAAAGCAGCTTGTTTGTTGAAAAGAAGTGTTTAAAACTGGGATTTGGGGGATTTTAAACTGTTTTTCGGCAAAACTGAATTTAAGTGTGGAAACAGCTAAGCATTGTGTTAGAAGGGTTAAGGCTTTCCTTGAAAAAGTAAATGGTGAAGTAAGTGGCTATTGACTTGAAGGAAGTCTTCAGGCTGATGAGGGAAGCTTTAGCTAAAGCGAAAGGTAAGCCTATCCGAAGGATGGTGAAGTGGACACTATGTTGTTTTCATAATGGCTGGTGATGTGGCTATAAGTGTGCTTTAATGGAGAAACCGGTCATTGAAGCTGACTGTCCCGCCGATTACTCCATTTCAAAGTTTAAAGAGCTTTAAACACGCTTTTTTCAGTCAACTGTCCTATTGGAATTCCCTTTTATTGGAAACATTAAGGCAACCGATACGCTTCTGAATCCATGCACAGCCTTCCATTTTAGATTACGGCGTTTAGTTAGTTTTATCTCTTTGTATTGGGTGGTGGGTGTGGGTGGATTGGGTAGAGAGAAAGAGAAAAAGATAAAATTTTTATATGTTTCTCGATATAATCGAAGAAGAATTAAAGGGGGAAAGAGATGATAATATGACTAAAAGGAAATGGGAACGGGGAGTATCAATTATCGGTTGCGGAATGACAAAAATGGGTACGGTTCTGGATTCTCCTTGGTTGAAGGGCATGACTGAGAGAGAACTCTTAGCATGGGCTGTGATGGAGGCTGTGCAAGATGCTGGTATTAAAATAGACGACATTGATTCTATAGTTGTGGGACAGTTTCAAGGAGATCAAATGAAAACTAAGTGCATACATGCAATAGCAAATTCATGGCTCGGCTTAGAAGGAAAACCGGGCTATTCACTCGTTCATGCATGCGGGTTAGCTGCAGCGGGTATTACAATAGCTGGTAATGCCATTGCCTCTGGCATGGAGGATATTGTTGTAGTATCAGCTACAAGCATAACCTCTGCAATGTTTGACGAGGACTTTCAAAGATACCGCAAACACCCTGGAATTAGAAAACCTATTCCTTGGGAAATACATGCAGACTACTTATATTCTGGTTTTGATCAAGCGTATGATAATCCGATAACAGGCATAGGTGGACCAGGATTCAGAGAAATATTCACAATACTTCAATATGCCAAGAAATATCATCTAACCTGGGAAGAAATTGACGATGCATTGAACGGCGCTGCTATATCCCTAAGACGGGGCGCAGTTATTCACCCGAAAAGTCTTGTTTATGGTCAAGACGACTTCGAAACGATGGCAAAAAAAGCGGGATTTGACGATGTATTTGAGTACATGAAGTCACCTAGGCATAACCCATTCGTCAACTGGCCTTTAAGGAAGAGTAATTGGAAAGTCATGTGTGACGGCGCTGCCGCGATAGTGCTATGTGCAACAGAAGAGGCTAGTAAATATACAAGTAAAACGCCAATAGAGGTATCTGGAGTTTATCATACAGGAGGTTTCCCATGTCCAACTACGCCTGACTACAATTATCATCCAATTGAGGAAATTACCGTACGACGTGCATACGAAATGGCAGACTTAGATCCATCAGAGATTGATTATTTTGGGCTACACGATTTTAATCTATCTTGGCATCTTATAGATCCAGAGATCGCTGGTTATATCCCGCCTGGTAAATCTTGGAAGTACCTAAAAGATTTGGAAACAGCATTTGATGGAATGAAACCAATACAAACTCATGGAGGGGAAATTCACTTTGGCGACTGTTATGATCCCGCATCCATAATAGATGTTATAGAAGCTGTCCAGCAAATGCGAGGCGAATGTGGTGAGCGGCAAATTCACCCTGTTCCTAAATGCGCTGTTATTTTCGGCAGAGGTACAGGGCCGGTATTTGGCGTAACGGTATTAAGAAGAAAGGAGGCGTTATGATATGGTTCTAGATTTCACAGAGCGATACGTAACTACCTTTTACGAAAATCTGGCTAAAGGCAAATTGGTGGGGCAAAAATGTAAAAGGTGTGGTTCTTATCAATTCTTTCCAATACCAGTTTGCAGGACATGCAAAGGAACAGACTTAGAATGGACAGAATTTAGTGGAAAAGGAAAACTGCTGTTGGTGCAAGCCGCTAAAGGCCCGGCTTCTGGAGGACCACGATTCGATTCCATCTTACCATGTGCTTTTGGAGTTGTACAGTTGGCAGAAGGACCGGTGATTTTCTGTCCGGTCATTGAAGGGATAGACCTTAATAATATCCCCGAAGAAAATAGGCAATTACCACTTTATGTAGAAATAACGACAAGAGAAGTAGCAGGGAACTTTATACCGGTTGCTAGAGCACTTAGGTGAAGTATTGAAAGTCAAAGACGTTCTCTTTTTTCCTAATTTATTTTTACAATCAAAAAATTAACTATTATAATTTGAGCGAAGTAAATGAACACTTGCTGAGGTTTTAGTTTTGATATATGGTGTTGGCACTGACATAATTGAAATTCAAAAAATGGAAGATGCAGTACGAAGAAGCGGTAAAAAGTTTTTAGAAAAAATTTTTACCAGCCATGAGCTTAAGCTTGCATCTTCACGAAAGGATTATGTGATCTATCTTGCAATGAGATTTGCTGGTAAAGAAGCAGTTTTTAAAGCGATCCGAATGGGATGGAATAGTAACGTTAAGTTAACTGAAATAGAGATAATCGATGGGAAATACGGAGAACCGATTGTCCGACTTTCAGGTAAGATAAAAGATCTGGCTATGTCACAAGGTATAATTGACATTCACCTATCTCTATCTTATGATGCAGGATACGCCATAGCCTTTGCGGTTGCTACAAAAACTAAATCTTTATGTTAACTAATTAGCTTTTCAACGTAATCTATAAGATCACCTAAAGTCTTTTTCTTTCTCACTTCTCCTATATTAATTTCAAGATTGAATTCCTCATCGATCCATGCAACCATTTCTATTAAGTTTATAGACTTCATGTGAAGATCGTCTACGAAGGATGTATCTCTAGTTAATTTTTCCTTTTCAACCTTAAAAATATTGCTAACTATTTCTTTGATCTTATCTTCAATAGTCATCCTGTTCACCAGAATTCTTTTTTAAAGGATCTTTGGATCATATAAGCTTTTTCAACCACCATGCATATGGTTTGGCTTTATCTGGTAGCAACTCATCTGGAAATGGCTGTGCTAACGCAATAGCCTTGCGCGGTTCCTCTTCTAACTCTCTTATGAATTCCCTATCCCTAATTTTATTTCTGTAGTTTCTTTCTTCAAAAGAATATTTGAACTTTGTATGTTTATGGTACCTCCCATCAATAGCCTTAATAACCTCTTCTACAAATACCTGCTCTTCATCCGTAGGAATCACGAATATTTTGAGCTTTGAATCAGATGCTGAAATGTCGAACTCAGCATTTTGACTCCTTGCCAATTTGTTTTTATTCGGGTCATACTTGATGCCCATAAACTCCAGGCCGTCCATTGCTTTGGCACGTAATGTGTCAAACATTTCGCCTGCCCCTGCAGTCCATACAATAGCGTCCGCACCGCCGAGTGCAGCCATATAGGCACCTATATACTTCTTGATTCTGTATGCTTCAATTTCAAGTGCCAGTTTAGCCTGCTTATCACCTTTCTTTATAGCTTCCATAATGTCTCTTCTGTCAATGTATTTACCGGTTATTCCCAGCAGACCGCTTTTCTTATTTAGAACATTGTAAATTTCCTTAGTTGAATAGTTCTCCTTCTCCATTATGTATAAGTCTATCGCAACGTCATGATCTCCTGCTCGTGTGCCCATAACTAACCCTTCAAGAGGGGTAAAGCCCATACTAGTGTCAAAGGATACACCATTTTTAACAGCGTTTGCGCTGGCGCCATTTCCTATGTGCAATATTATTAGATCGCATTTAGAGGGCTCTTTATCAAGTAGTACTGCTGCTCTTCTGGACACATATAAAAATGATGTTCCGTGGAAACCATACCTCCGTATTCTATACTTTTTATACCAATCATATGGTGTAGCATATAAGTACTGTGGTGGTTGCAAGGTCTGATGCCATGCTGTATCAAAAATGGCTATATGCGGAATATTTGGCAAAAATTTCTTTGTTACTTCGATACCAAGAATATTATACGGATTATGTAAGGGTGCCAAGCTGGCCAAGTTCTTAATTGTTTGAAGTACAGTATCATCGATGATTACAGACTCCGAAAAATTTTCTCCTCCATGAACCACACGATGTCCCACTGCATTAACTTCTGATAGGTCATTTATGACACCATAATTTGAATGTGTTAATGTATCCAATATCAACTTGACGGCTGCTGCGTGATTTAAGCAATCACAATCAATCCTGATTTTGCTTCTCCCTATAGCTTCATGTATACAATATGTGCCACCGATTGTCACTCTCTCAACTATTCCTTTTGCCATTATTGCTTTCTCATCCCAATTATAAAGCATATACTTTACAGAGGAACTCCCACAGTTTAATGTCAGAACTTTCATTACTCTACCTCACTACCTCAAAACGTTTAGGTAACATTTATTTTAAGTTTTGCTGAATTATTACTAAATTTATCCATTAAAGCCGAAGGAGTTTTCGCTAATTATCTATTTTTTATCTTATTTTGCTTCGCCTAGTAAGCATAATAAACATGTATATGAGGTTTTATAACTTTAAAACTCTCGGGAACCTTCAAAAGTTATTTTATAAACTGTTGATATTGGCGGATGATATTAATTACCTTGCCTAAACGATAATCGCGTTCATATGCTATAAGGGGCGTATAAGTGCTAAATCTCTCACCATCAGAATTTTTGTCATTTATTAAAGCCAAGCGCCGATGACCGCTTTTTGCTCACTTACACGGAGTTGATTAACATTCTATAATCATTTCTAATCGTAATACACGCTGTTTTTGATCTAAACTACACGAGCAATGTGGAAGCCTTCCCAAATAGCATGCAAAATCTTTCGGGGTTTAATACAATCTCCGACAGCGTATACTTCAGGCAATCTATTTTTAAGAGCATCCCAAAGTTTAGTTTCAGATTTCAAACCTAACGCTAAAACTATTGAATCAGCTTTTAATAAACTCTTGGAGCCATTGATAGCGACGACAGCGCCTCTCTCGATTATTTCAATAAGTTGAGTATTTGTCGATATTTTTATTTCTTTTTTTTAACACGCTCCTCGACCAAATGCAAGATTGCTAACCTTGCCAGCCTGTTCCAAAGTTCAGTTTGAAATTGATCCAGGAAGTAACCTCCATAACCAGCTATTGCAATAGCATCTACACCAGCAATTTTACAAATCCTTGCAGCGGCTGCATGCCCTTCTATTGCACTCTCAATTTCATCAACAGTTAACTCACTGCTTCTAAAAGTGGACTGGGCGAAGCGGCACCAGCTATTATTAGTCCAACACCACTCTTGGCTCTAGCAACATAAAAATCTATGGCTTTTTTGAATACCTTCCATCTAGTTCTGCAAGTCCGATAATTGCCATAGGCGACATAACAATTCTATTTTGGATTTCCACTTTTCCTATCTTACCAGGCTCAAATAATTTTTGAAATTTAGCATTTTTAGACATACTGCAATATTTCCCGATATGTAACAAGTATTTTTAGTTTCATAAAATCTTTTTGTTACTAAAGATGTTTGACTAATGCTCACATTACCAGCTTTCTTTATACGGATTGTACTTCTTGCGTTATACTTCACACTTTGATTATTAATTGCACGGGCAGTTTGTACCGGATTAACATTTTGATCAATTGCCTAAAATTTATGCACGCCGGGTTTGATGGTAACAAAAGTTATTTCAACTTCAATTATTTTTTCTTTTGGGGTACAAGTTTATTTGCTCAACCTAATCTAGTGGGTATTTCTTGGCGCGTTCGGTCAACTTTTCAAAATCCATAATTTCGTTTTATATATGGCACCATAGTAATAGGTCATTTGGATCACCTTCAATCTATCTTTAGGATTTTAACATGTTCGACACGCACAAATAAACTACATTGTTCATTTTCTCACATAAAACAACTAGTGCTAATAATCGTTAGACCTCTCCGAGATTTTGTCACTTTGAGCTTTTACAACTATTAACGCTATCGTACCAACTATGTCATCAACTGTAGCACCTCTTGAAAGATCGCTAACTGGCTTCGCAAATCCTTGTAAAAAAG